>JBDIAS010000001.1:0-84912 GCA_039812465.1 Austwickia sp.
CGCCGCGCCTGCCGCGCTGCGCCCCGCCTTGGAGGAGCTGATGATCGGCGCGTACGCGCGGGCGACGTCGGAATCGCCGGGCGCGGACGGGCGCCGAGGCGGCACGCCGCAGACGCGCGCGAAACCCACAGCCCCGCAGGGATGAAACCCGGCGACTTTTCAGGCACAATCCGCTCCGTCGGGCACCCTGCGGTGCCCCGGCACGTTGACGGGGCGAACGACGCTTCGACGCGGCGATGCGCACCTGCGTACCGTCGCGCCGGCGCTGCTGGCCCGCCGACGCGAACATCCCGTCAGGCTGCGGGCCGCCCGCCGCCTGCGTCACCGATCCGTACCAGGAGACGAGCCCGATGGCGACTGATTACGACGCACCCCGCAAGACCGACGACGACGACCTGGGCGAAGACTCTCTGGAGGAGCTGAAGGCGCGGCGCGGGGACAAGGCGGCCAGCAGTGTGGACGTCGACGAGACCGAGCAGGCGGAGGGCTTCGAGCTGCCCGGGGCGGACCTGTCCGGCGAAGAGCTGTCGGTCCGGGTGATCCCCAAGCAGGCCGACGAGTTCACCTGCGGCCGCTGCTTCCTGGTGCACCACCGGTCTCAGCTGGCCAAAGAGGTCGACGGCCTGCTGATCTGCTCGGAGTGTGCCGGCTGAGCGGGGAGCGGGACCGCGTACGGGTGCTCCTGCGGCGCCTCGATCCGCACCTGGACCCGCCGGCCTACGCCCACGACGGCGACGCCGGCCTGGACCTGCGCGCCGCGACGGATGTGGACCTGCTCCCGGGCCGGCGCGCGCTCGTGCCGACCGGCGTGGCGATCGCCCTGCCGCCGGGCTACGTGGGACTGGTACACCCGCGCTCCGGCCTCGCCGCCCGGCACGGCATCGGCATCGTCAACGCGCCGGGCACCGTGGATGAGGGCTACCGCGGGGAGATCCTGGTCAACCTCGTGAACCTCGACCCGGCGGAGTCCTTCACGGTGCGCCGCGGCGACCGGATCGCGCAGCTGGTGGTGCAGCGGTACGCCCGCGCCGAGCTGGTCGAGGTCGACGCGCTGCCCGACAGCGAGCGCGGCGCGGGGGGTCACGGTGCGAGCGGGGGCTTCGGCCCAGGCACACTGGGGGAGAGTGACGCACGGGGGGATTGAAGGGATCAGCCCCGCCTGCCGCCGGAGGAACCCGGACCGGCCGGTCGGGGGATCGGGTCGGCAGCGGCCGGGTCGGCGACGAGCGTGGAGGGACGAGATGGCACTGTTTCGGCGGAGGCGCCGCGAGGGCGAAGAGACGCGGGGGCGCAGCGTCGTCGTCACGGAGCACCTGGAGGTCGACGACCCAGATCTCGACCCGGACGCGTACGAGGACCACGACGCGCCAGAGCCCGCGGACCCGACCGACGCGCCGGGCGAGGAGCAGGCGGCCGGAGAAGAGGTGCCGGACCGGGCCACCACCGGCCCGCTGGACCGCTCCGAGACCTCCGACGACCTCGGCAACCGCTTCGACCTGGGGGCGCTGTGGCTGGGCGCGGTCGAGGGTCTCGAGCTGCGCATCGAGATCGAGGAGAGCGACGGCTCGGTCCGGGAGGTGCGTGCCGAGAAGGACGGCTCCGCCATGCAGGTCCAGGTGTTCGCCGCCCCTCGCACGAGCGGGATCTGGGGCGACATCCGCGCCGAGATCGCGGAGGCCGTGACCGCCCAGGGCGGCCAGGCCGACGAGCAGCCCGGGCCGTTCGGGACCGAGCTGCTCACCCGGCTGCCCGCCGCGGGCGCGGACGGGCGGGTCGTCTTCGCGCCGATGCGCTTCATCGGGGTGGACGGCCCGCGCTGGTTCCTGCGGGCGGTCCTCACGGGCGCCGCCGCGGGCGACGCCGAGGCCGCGGAACCCTTCCTGGAGGTGCTGCGGACCAGCGTCGTCCTGCGGGGGGAGGAGGCCATGCCGCCCCGGGAGATGCTGCCCCTGACCCTGCCGCGCCAGCTGATCGCCCCTCCGGAGCAGCCGGGCGCGCCGGAGCCCGGCCAGCCGGCGCTGAGCGACCTGAACCCGTTCGAGCGGGGCCCCGAGATCACCGAGATCCGTTGAGCCCGGAGATGGCCGGCACGACCTCGCCGCACCCCTCGGACCAGCGTCGGCCGGGCTCCCTGCTCGGACGGATCGCCGCCCGGCTGGGGCGCAGCGAGCAGGAGGAACACGCCGCCGAGCTCACCCAGGAGGCGGACGCGCTCGGGACGACCCGCATCTCCGACGTCGACGACCGGCGGATGGCGGAGGTCAGCGGCGTGATCCGGTCGCTGACCCTGCCCCCGGCGACCAAGGTGCCGACCCTGGTCGCCGACCTCTACGACGGCACCGGGTCGATGTCGCTGGTCTGGCTGGGCCGCCGGGAGATCCGCGGGATCGTGCCGGGCGTCCGGATGCGGGTCCAGGGCCGGGTGACGTACCGCAAGGGGGTCCCGACCATGTTCAATCCCCGCTACGACCTGCTGCCGCGTCATGTCCGCTGAGGCGTCGTTCGAGGCCGGCGCCGGCGCGCACCCGCCGACGACCGTCGAGGAGCTGCTGCGCCACCGGCTCGCGGAGCTGCTGGGAGGCTGGCGCGGCGCCCTCGAGACGGGCCTTCCCACCGTGGCCTTCGTGGTCGTGTGGGTGCTCCGCGCGGATCTGCGGGCGGCCGTGGTGGCCTCGGGGGTCGTGGTGCTGGCGCTGGTCGCCGTCCGGTTGGCGCAGCGCCAGACCGTGCGCTACGCGTTCTCCTCGGTGGCCGCCACGGCGATCGCGGCCGCGTTCGCGCTGCGCACCGGCCGGGCCGAGGACGCCTTCCTCCCCTCGATCCTGTGGAACCTCGCCCTGGGGATGGTCTACCTGGGCTCGGTCGTCGTGCGGTGGCCGCTGCTCGGCTTCCTGATCGCCGCCGCCGACCCGCGGGCCGCGGACGACCCCGGCGTGTTCGTCCGGTGGCGGGACCACGCGGGGCTGGTGTCGGTCTGCCGGCGCCTGACGCTGGTCCTCGCCTCCCTCATGCTCGCGCGCGTGGCGATCATGTGGCCCATGTACGCCGCCGGGCAGGTCGCGCTGCTCGGGATCGCGAAGATCGTCCTCGGCTGGCCGGCCTACCTCGCCGTGCTGGCCGCGATGGCGGCGCTGCTGATGCGCGGGCACACGCCGCTCGATCGAGACGGCGCGCTCACTCCTCGTACACCACCGCGTTCGGATTGAGCAGGGTCTCCAGCGTCCGCTCCGTCTCCGGGTTGGTGACGATCAGCAGCTCGTCCCCGCTCTCCAGCATGTCGTCGGGCGACGGCGCGATCGCCCGCTGTTCGCGGACGATGCAGGTCAGTACGGTGTCCTCGGGCCACGGCACGTCGGAGGTGAGGCGCCCCGCCCACGGGCTGTCCTGCGGCAGCGTCAGCTCGACCAGGACCGAGCCGCTCTGTTGGAACTCGAAGATCCGCACGAGGGTACCGACGCTCACGGCCTCCTCGACCAGGGCCGTCATCAGCCGCGGCGTGGACACGGCCACGTCCACGCCCCAGCCCTCGTCGAAGAGCCACTCGTTCTTCGGGTTGCTCACTCGCGCCACGGTGCGCGGCACGCCGAACTCGGTCTTCGCCAACAGCGACACCACCAGGTTCACCTTGTCGTCTCCCGTGGCGGCCACGACCACGTCGCAGTTCTCCAGCCCCGCCTCGTGCAGGTTGGAGATCTCACAGGCGTCCGCCAGGAGCCAGGACGCGTCCGCCACCCGGCTCGGCTGCACCTCCGAGACGGCGTTGTCGATGAGCAGCACCTCGTGTCCGTTGCCGATCAGCTCGAGGGCGATCGAGCGGCCGACGCTGCCGGCGCCGGCGATGACGACGCGCATGCCGTTCTCCTCCTGGGTCGCGCGGGGCGCCGGGCCGTGCCGGTCCGGCGGCCTGGGTTCATTCGCTGGGCGGGGGCAGGTCGAGGATCCGCTCGACCCGGGACAGGTTGTCGACGTGCGCCAGGACGTTCACGATGTCGCCCTCCTGCAGCATCGTGGAGGCCTCGGGGATCCGGGCGTGCCCCAGGCGGATGATGAACGCCACGCGCGCCCCGGTGACCTCCTCCAGGCGCGTCAGGGGCCGGCCGATCCAGTGGGGGTCCACCCGCACCTCGGCGATGACGACCTGGCCGGTCGGGTCGGTGTATTGCGGGACCGCGCCGTGCGGGAGCAGCCGGCGCAGGATCCGGTCGCAGGTCCATACGACCGTGCCGACCGTGGGGATGCCGAGCCGTTGGTAGATCTCGGCGCGGCCCGGGTCGTAGATGCGGGCGACGACGTTCGCCACCCCGTACGTCTCCCGGGCGACCCGCGCCGCGATGATGTTGGAGTTGTCGCCGCTGCTCACCGCCGCGAAGGCGTACGCGTTCTCGATCCCCGCCTGACGCAGCGTGTCTCGGTCGAATCCCAGGCCGGTGACCCGACGCCCCTCGAAGTCCGCCCCCAGCCGCCGGAACGCGGCGACATCCCGGTCGATGACCGCCACGTCGTGGCCCTGTTTCTCCAGGGCCAACGCGAGAGCGGAGCCCACGCGCCCGCATCCCATGATGACGAAGTGCACGCGTTTGACGGTACACCGCTCGCACGGCACCGGCGGAGGCCCGCGAGGTGCGGGACGAGCGGCGCCGATCGCGTCACACGGGTGCCGCCTGGGGGACGCGCGGGTCCGGACCTACAGTGGTCAGCGTGTCGAAGGCCAGTCGCGCCCTGAAGCGCGTGCTCGTCGGTCGCGCGATGCGCAGCGACCGGCTGGGGGATACCCTCCTGCCCAAGCGCATCGCGCTGCCCGTCTTCGCCAGCGACGCCCTGTCCTCCGTGGCCTACGCCCCGGATGAGATCCTTCTCACGCTGGCCATCGGCGGCGGCGCGTTCGCCGCCACCCACTCCTGGCAGATCGCGCTCGGAGTCACCGTCGTCATGTTCGTGGTGGTGCTGTCCTACCGCCAGAACGTGCACGCCTACCCCTCCGGCGGGGGCGACTACGAGGTGGCCACCGTCAACCTGGGCCCGAGGGCCGGGCTGACCGTGGCCAGCGCCCTGCTGGTCGACTACGTGCTGACCGTGGCGGTGTCGATCTCCTCCGGTGTGCAGAACGCGGCCGCGGCGCTCCCGCAGGTCCGCGGGCACGAGATGCCCGTCGCCGTCGGGCTGGTCGTGGTGCTCACGGCCCTGAACCTGCGCGGGGTGCGCGAGTCGGGCAGGCTCTTCGCGATCCCGTCGTACGCCTTCATGGGCGGCGTCCTCGTCATGTCCTTCGTCGGCTACCTGCGCTGGTTCGACGGGACGCTGCCCGACGCGGAGTCGGCGCGCCTCGAGCTGATCCCGGAGCCGGGCATGGAGGGGCTCGCCGGGTTCGCGATGGTCTTCCTGCTGCTGCGGGCCTTCTCCTCCGGGTGCGCGGCGCTCACCGGCGTCGAGGCCATCAGCAACGGGGTGCCGGCCTTCCAAAAACCCAAGAGCCGCAACGCCGCGACCACGCTGGCGATGATGGGCGCGATCTCCATCACGATGCTGCTCTCGATCGTCACGCTGGCCAACCACACCGGGCTGAAGTACGCCGAGAAGCCGGCCGAGCAGCTGCTCCGGGACGGGGTTCCGGTTGGCGCCGGCTACGTGCAGGAGACGGTGCTCGGGCAGCTGGCGGCGGCCGTGTTCGAGGGGTTCCCGCCCGGCCTCATCTACATCTCGATCGTCACGGGCATCATCCTGATCCTCGCGGCGAACACCGCCTTCAACGGCTTCCCGGTCCTCGGATCCGTGCTCGCCAAAGACGGCTTCCTGCCCCGCCAGCTGCACACCCGGGGCGACCGCCTGGCCTTCAGCAACGGCATCCTCATCCTCGCGACCGGGGCGATCGCGCTGATCGTCATCTACGACGCGCAGGTCACGAGCCTGATCCAGCTCTACATCGTCGGGGTGTTCGTCTCGTTCACGCTGAGCCAGATCGGGATGATCCGGCACTGGGACCGCAACATCCCCCTCGCGGTGGACGCCGCCGAGAAGCGCCGGATGCGCCACTCCCGGATCATCAACACGATCGGGGCGTCCATGTCGGCCGTCGTGCTGATCGTGGTGTTGGCGACGAAGTTCCTCAAGGGCGCCGGGTTCGCCGTCGCGGCCATGGTCGTCCTGTACTTCATGATGCGGGCGGTCCGGCGGCATTACGACGCGGTGAGCCGGGAGCTGGCCCTCGAGGAGGGAGGGCGCTCCGAACGCGCCCTGCCGTCGCGGGTGCACGCGCTGGTGCTGGTGAGCAAGATCCACAAGCCGACGATGCGGGCGCTGTCCTACGCGCGCGCGTCCCGGCCCTCCTACCTGGAGGCGGTCACGGTCAGCGTCGACCCGGAGGCGACCATGGAGCTCGCCCGGGAGTGGGACGCTCGCGGCATCCCGGTGCACCTCACCATCCTGGACAGCCCCTACCGCGAGATCACCCGCCCGGTCATCGAGTACGTCCGGGAGCTGCGCGCCCAACGCCCCCAGGACGTCCTGACGGTCTACGTCCCCGAGTACGTGGTGGGCCACTGGTGGGAGCAGATGCTGCACAACCAGTCGGCGCTGCGCCTGAAGACCGCCCTGCTGTTCACCCCCGGCGTCATGGTGGTCAGCGTGCCCTGGCAGCTGGCGGGCTCCGAACGCGCCGAGAGCTGGTTCGACGCCATCGAGAGCGGCTCCGGGCCGGGGTCGGTGCGTCGCGGTGAGTGAGGCGCGTCCGCGGCGGAGGCGCGCGGGTCCCCGCCGCGAGGGGGCGCACGCCGGGGGTGCGCGCCACGACCGGCGCGCCGACGCTCCGGCGTCTCGGGTGGGGGAGGAGCTGGACCTGACGGTGGGCCCGATCGCCCACGGCGGCCACTGCGTCGCCCGTCACGACTCGCTGGTCGTCTTCGTGCGGCACGCCCTGCCGGGCGAGCGGGTGCGGGCGCGGGTCACCGCGGGCGCGGTGGGGGACCGGTACGTCTTCGCCGACGCGATCCGGGTCGAGGAGCCCTCCGCGCACCGCGTCACGCCGCCCTGCCCCTACGCCCGACCCGGCGGCTGCGGCGGCTGCGACTTCCAGCACGCGGACCTGGCCTACCAGCGCGAGCTCAAGACCGTGGTGCTGGCCGAGCAGCTGACCCGCCTCGGCGGCCTGGGGCCCGACGTCACCGACCGGGTCCGGGTGGAGCCCCTGCCCGATCGGACGCCGGGGGGCAGGCTCGGCGGGGAGTCTGCCGGGGAGTCGGGCGGGCCGTCCGACCAGGGTGCGGCGGAGGCCGACGGGTTGCGCTGGCGCACCCGGCTGGAGCTGGCGGTCGACCGGCAGGGCCGGGCTGGCCTGCACCCGCACCGCAGCCGCGCCGTGCTCCCGGTGGAGGACTGCCTGATCGCCCGCCCGGAGATCGCGGCCGGGGTGCTCGCGCGGCGCTACCCGCGGGCGAGCGCCGTGCACGCGGTCGTGTCCTCGGCGGGGGAGCGCGCGGTGATCGCCGCGCCCCAGGGGCTGCGCCGCACGCCCACGATCCACGAGGTGGTGCGCGTCGGCGGCCGGGAGGTGACGTTCCGTCTGAACGCGCTGGGCTTCTGGCAGGTGCACCCGGCCGCGGCCGAGACGTTCGCCGCGGACGTGCTCGCGGGGCTCGCGCCGCGGCCCGGCGAGCGCTGCCTGGACCTGTACGCCGGCGTCGGCCTCTTCGCCCGCGCCCTCGCGGACGCGGTCGGGCCCACCGGGCGGGTGATCGCCGTCGAGTCCGACCCGCGGGCGTGCCGGGCCGCGGCCGAGCACTTCGCCGACGACCCGCACGTCGAGGTCGTCGGCGGCCGCGTCGAGCAGGTGCTCGCCGCGCCCGACGAAGGATGGGGAAACGTCGACCTGGTCGTGCTGGACCCGCCCCGGGCCGGGGCCGGCCGGGCCGTCCTCGACGCGGTGGCGCGGCTCGCGCCGCGAGCGATCGCCTACGTCGCGTGCGACCCGGCGGCCCTCGGGCGGGATCTGGCGCTGGCGAGCGGGTTCGGGTACGAGATCGCGAAGCTCACCGCGTACGACGCCTTCCCGATGACCCACCACCTGGAGGCGATCGCGATCCTGCGGCGCACCACCCCCGCTGACCCCGTCGCCGTCGCCGGCGGCTGAGCGGCTCGCCCGCGACGCGCGCCCGGCGATTGTCCTGCCAGATCGGCTCGCGCTGGGGCAGGATTTGGGCCAGGACGCCCGACGTACGGCCGGCCATCGCGTCGGAGCACCGCAGGCCGCCCCGATCTCGCGCTCTAGGTGCGCGCTTCGGGGCGATGTGATTGAATATCTTGACGTCGAGATACATCGCGAAGGAGCCAGACGTGAGCCAAGACAGCTTCAAGGCCAAGGGGACGCTGCAGGTCGGCGACGCCTCGTACGAGATCTTCCGGCTTTCCGCGGTCGAGGGCAGCGCGTCGCTGCCGTACAGCCTGAAGGTGCTGCTGGAGAACCTGCTCCGGACCGAGGACGGCGCGAACATCACCGCGGAGCACATCACGGCCCTCGGCGGCTGGGACGCCGACGCCGAGCCGGACACGGAGATCCAGTTCACCCCGGCCCGCGTGATCATGCAGGACTTCACCGGCGTCCCCTGCGTCGTCGACCTGGCCACGATGCGCGAGGCGGTCGCGGACCTGGGCGGCGACCCCTCCAAGATCAACCCGCTGGCGCCGGCCGAGCTGGTCATCGACCACTCGGTGATCGTCGACGCGTTCGGCAGCCCCGACGCGTGGGAGATCAACAAGAAGCTGGAGTACGAGCGCAACCAGGAGCGCTACCAGTTCCTGCGTTGGGGCCAGACGGCCTTCGACGAGTTCAAGGTCGTCCCGCCGGAGACCGGCATCGTGCACCAGGTCAACATCGAGCGGCTCGCGCGCGTGGTCATGGTCCGCGGCGGCCAGGCCTACCCCGACAGCTGCGTCGGCACCGACAGCCACACCACGATGGTCAACGGCCTGGGCGTGCTCGGCTGGGGCGTCGGCGGCATCGAGGCCGAGGCGGCGATGCTCGGCCAGCCGGTGTCCATGCTGATCCCGCGGGTCGTCGGCTTCAAGCTGACCGGGGCGACCACGCCCGGCGTGACCGCGACCGACGTCGTGTTGACGATCACCGACATGCTGCGCAAGCACGGCGTGGTCGGCAAGTTCGTCGAGTTCTACGGCGAGGGCGTGGCCTCCGTGCCGCTCGCCAACCGCGCCACGATCGCCAACATGAGCCCCGAGTTCGGCTCGACCTGCGCGATCTTCCCGATCGACGGCAAGACGCTGGAATACCTCGAGCTCACCGGCCGCAGCCGCGAGTCGATCGACCTGGTCGAGGCGTACGCCAAGGAGCAGGGCATGTGGCTCGACCCGAGCAGCGAGCCGCGCTTCTCGGAGAAGATCGAGCTCGACCTCTCCACCGTCGTGCCCTCCATCTCCGGACCGAAGCGCCCGCAGGACCGCATCGAGCTGACCCAGTCGCAGTCCAGCTTCCGCGAGGCGCTGCCGAGCTACACCTCCGACCCCGGCCTGCGCGTGCCGGTGACGCTGGCGGACGGCACCTCTTTCGAGCTCACGAACGGCGCGGTCGTCATCGCCGCGATCACCTCGTGCACCAACACGTCCAACCCGTCGGTGATGATCGCCGCGGGCCTGGTCGCGCAGAAGGCGGCGGATCGGGGCATGACCCGCAGGCCGTGGGTGAAGACCTCGATGGGGCCGGGCTCCAAGGTCGTGACCGGCTACTACGAGGCCGCGGGCCTGTGGCCGGCGCTCGAGGCGATCGGCTACGACCTCGTCGGCTACGGCTGCACCACGTGCATCGGCAACTCCGGCCCGCTGCTGCCCGAGATCAGCAAGGCCATCAACGACCACGATATGGCCGTCACCGCTGTCCTGTCCGGCAACCGCAACTTCGAGGGTCGGATCAGCCCCGACGTGAAGATGAACTACCTGGCCTCCCCGCCGCTGGTCGTCGTCTACGCGCTGGCCGGGACCATGGACATCGACCTCGAGAAGGACCCGATCGGCCAGGATTCCCAGGGCAACGACGTCTTCATGCGTGATGTCTGGCCGAGCGACGAGGAGATCGCGCAGGTCATGGAGTCGGCCATCTCCGCGGAGCTGTTCGCCAAGGAGTACGCGGACGTCTTCGCGGGCGACGAGCTGTGGCAGGCGCTGCACACCCCCGAGGGCAAGGTCTTCGCGTGGGACGACGCCTCGACGTACGTCCGCAAGCCGAACTACTTCGACGGCCTGACGATGGACCTGACCCCGGTGAGCGACATCTCGGGGGCGCGGGTGCTGGCCAAGCTGGGCGACTCGGTGACGACCGACCACATCAGCCCGGCCGGTTCGATCAAGTCCGACTCCCCGGCCGGGCGGTACCTGGCCGAGCACGGCGTCGCACCCCGGGACTTCAACTCCTACGGGTCGCGGCGCGGCAACCACGAAGTCATGGTCCGTGGGACCTTCGCCAACATCCGGCTGAGGAACCAGCTCCTCGACGGCGTCGAGGGCGGCTACACCCGCGACTTCACCGCCGGCGGCGAGCAGACCTCGATCTACGACGCGTCGGTGAACTACCTCTCGCAGGGCATCCCGCTCGTGGTGCTCGGCGGCAAGGAGTACGGGTCGGGCTCGAGCCGCGACTGGGCCGCCAAGGGCACCCGCCTTCTTGGCGTGAAGGCCGTGATCGCGGAGTCCTACGAGCGGATCCACCGCTCCAACCTGATCGGGATGGGCGTCCTGCCGCTGCAGTACCCGGCCGGCCAGGACGCGGCCAGCCTCGGGCTGGACGGGACGGAGACCTTCGACATCGAGGGCGTCACGGCCCTGAACTCCGGCACCACGCCGAAGACGCTGAAGGTCACCGCCACGAAGGCCGACGGCTCGCAGGTCGTCTTCGACGCCGTCCTGCGGATCGACACCCCCGGCGAGGCGGACTACTACCGCAACGACGGCATCCTGCAGTACGTGCTCCGCAGCCTCGTGACGGCCTGAGCCCGCGCGCGACCCCTCGAGGGCCGCGATCTCGAGCGACGGCCGGACGACCTCCAGCGCCGCGTCCCGCATCCCGCGGGGCGCGGCGCTCGCGCGTTCGGCGATTGTGGTGCGGTTGTGACGCCCGTGGTCGATGTGACTTGTGGGGCCGCTGCCAGCGGAGATGTCGGGAGTCGCCGACCCCCTCGCCCCCGCCCAGCCTGGACGGGATGGCACGCTTGATGGAAGACAGCGCCCCGACGGGGGCGGCGGGGAGGTGTAGAACCGTGGCCGAGGTGGTCGTGCTGCACTCCGCCCTGGGGTTGCGCCCGGGGATCGGGGAGGCCGTGCGTCGGTTGCGCGAGCACGGTCACGTGGTGCACGCACCGGATCTGTACGACGGGCACGTCTTCGACGGGGGTCAGGCGGGGTACGCCGCGGGGATGGCCTACCTGGAGGCGACCGGCTGGACGAGGGTCGTGGACCGGGCCTGGGAGGCGGTGGAGGATCTGCCCCGGGGACTGGTGTACGTCGGCTTCTCGATGGGCGCCGGCATCGCGCAGGAACTGGCCATCAACCGGCCGGGCGCGCGCGGCGCGGTGCTGATCGCGGGCGGCGGCGCGTACGACGACGAGCCCTGGCCGCTGGGCGTGCCCGTGGACGCGCACCACATGGTGGACGACCCGTGGCTGGACGACTTCGCGCCGGTGCGCCTGGCCCGTCAGGCCGCCCGGGCGGGGGCGTGCAGCAGCGTGTACCTCTATCCGGGCGACGGGCACCTCTTCATGGACCCCGGACTGCGGGAGGAATTCCACGTCGGGCTGTCGGAGCTGTTGTGGCGCCGGCTCATGCGCTTCCTGATCCGCCTCGAGCAGGGCGTGATCCCGGCGGGTCGCTGATCGGTCGGGCGTCCCGGACCAGCCGTCGCGCGCTCGTTGGCCCGTATCGGCACGTGGCCGGGCGTACGAGTTTGGGCGTACGAGCGTCCGTGGCGTACGAGCGGCGGAGCGTGACTCCGCGGCGGCGACGCGTTGTCGGGGGCCGCAGGCACAATGAGCGCCATGAGCCCAGCGGAGCCGGAGATCCCTCGCACAGGGGTGCCGCGTGCCGCCCGCGGCGCGCCGCCCGGGTGGCCGGTGGGGGTGCCGCCTCCCGACGTCGCCGGGTGGGAGGACGCGGCCACGGAGTGGCTGCTGGACCAGTGCCCGGCGGACTACCGACTGTACGAGCCGCTGCGTCGCCACCCGGTCGCGTTGGCCTGGGTGGCGGCCCGGCACGTGGAGGCCCAGGTCGATGCCGCGCGGGAGTGTTACCGTCGCGCCCGCATCGAGCTGGGCAACGACCTGGGCGCCCGCGGTGTGTCCGAGGTATTGGGTGTCCTGGAGCGCGAGGGCCTGCGGTTGCGCGCGGCGGCCCGGGCGGCGCAGCTGCTGGACGACGCCCTGCGCGGCAAGCGCTTCGTGGAGCGTCTGTGACGGGCGTCAGCCCGAAGGCGTCAGCCGGCGGGCACGCCGGGGTACGTGAGGGTTGATGCCATGTGGGCGGCGGCGTCAGCCGACGGGCACATGCCCGCCGTGGCCCGCCTCGCGCAGGCGGGCGCGCAGCCGGGCGGCGGCGTCGTCCATGGCCGCCGGGTCGGGGTCGGGGTCGGAGTTGCGGAGGCTGTAGTCGGCGGGCGTGAACGTCGGCCAGACGTGCAGGTGCAGGTGGGGCACTTCGAAGCCCTGGGCGAGCAGGCCCACTCGCGGGCAGCCCCACTCGGCCTGCTGGGCCGCGCCGATGTCTCGTGCCACGACGGTCAGGTGGGCGATCAGATCCGGGCTCGCCTCGGTCCACTGCTCGACCTCCTCCCGGGACACCACGAGCGTGTGCCCGGCGGTGATCGGCGCCGCGGTGAGGAACGCCACGCACGTCTCGTCCTGCCACACGAAGCGGCCCGGGATCTCCCCGGCGATGATCCGGCTGAACACGGTCGGCATGCGCCCAGCCTACGACCGTCGCGGCGGGGTCCGGCGGTGCCGGCGGCTCACGCGACCTGGGTCCCCGCGGCGCACCCGTACAGGCATCCCGGGCGGATATCACAGGGTGCCTGCGCGCGCCCGATCGGGCCGCGGCGTACGCTCGGACGGGTGCCGTCTCGCGGCACGTCGTGTGGGGGTCGTTGAGGGAAGGGTCGCGCCGATCGTGTCGCTGCTGCAAAAAATTCGTACGCCCGCGGACCTCGCGCGCCTGGACGCCACCCAGATCCCTGCGCTGGCCGCCGAGATCCGCACCTTCCTCGTCCACTCGGTGTGCCAGACCGGCGGGCACCTCGGCCCGAACCTCGGCGTGGTCGAGCTGACGATCGCCCTGCACCGGGTGTTCGACAGCCCCCGCGACACGATCATCTTCGACACGGGCCACATCAGCTACGTGCACAAGCTGCTGACCGGGCGGCAGGAGTTCGACCGGCTGCGCGCCAAGGGCGGCCTGTCCGGCTACCCGAGCCGCGCCGAGTCCCCACACGACGTAGTGGAGAACAGCCACGCCTCGACGTCGCTGTCCTGGGCCGCGGGGATCGCGCGGGCCTACCGGCTGCGCGGCGAGCGCCGGCACACGGTGGCGGTCATCGGCGACGGCGCCCTCACCGGCGGGATGGCCTGGGAGGCGCTCAACAACCTCGCGATCGCCAAGGACCTGCCGCTGGTCATCGTGGTCAACGACAACACCCGCAGCTACGCGCCGACGATCGGGGGCGTCTCCGAGCACCTCAGCTGGCTGCGGACGACGGACCGGTACGAGGCCCTGCTGTCCTGGGGGCGGGACCGGATCACCCGGACGCCGATCGTCGGGGGCCCCGCGTTCGGCGCGCTGCACGGTGTGAAGAAGGGCCTGAAGGACATCCTCGCGCCACAGGGGCTGTTCGAGGACCTGGGCATGAAGTACGTCGGGCCGGTCGACGGCCACGACGAGCAGGCCGTCGAGGTCGCGCTGCGCCAGGCGAAGGGCTACGGCGCGCCGGTCATCGTGCACGTGATCACCCGCAAGGGGGAGGGGTACGATCCGGCCCGCAACGACACCGCCGACCAGTTCCACGCCGTCGGGGTGATCAACCCGGAGACCGGGCTGCCGCTGGAGGTCAGCGGCCGGTCCTGGACCGACGAGTTCAGCGAGGCGCTGGAGGCGCTCGCGGAGCGCCGCGAGGATCTGGTGGCGCTCACCGCCGCGATGCTCATCCCGGTCGGGCTCCGCGGGTTCGCGACGGAGCATCCGGACCGGGTCTTCGACGTCGGGATCGCCGAGCAGCACGCGGTGACGATGGCCGCCGGGCTCGCCTACGGGGGCCTGCACCCGATCGTCTGCGTCTACTCCTCCTTCCTCAACCGCGCCTTCGACCAGCTCCTCATGGACTGCGCCCTGCATCGCGCCGGGGTGACGTTCGTACTCGACCGGGCAGGGATCACCGGCAACGACGGCGCCTCGCACCACGGCATGTGGGACATGACGCTGGCCAACATCGTGCCCGGGCTGCGCCTCGCGGCCCCACGGGACGGGACGCGGCTGACGCAGGCCCTGGAGCGCGCCGTCGCCGTCGAGGACGCGCCGACCGTACTGCGGTTCCCGAAGGGCAACCCGCCCGGCGATATCGAGGCCATTCGCCGCATCGGGAGCGTCGACGTGCTCGCCGAGGACGCCGGGGCCGGGGCGCCCGGGGCCGCCGCGCCGGGCCGCGTGGACGATCTGATCGTGGGGATCGGGGCGCTCGTGCCGACCGCGCTCGCCGTGGCCGAGGGGCTCGCCGCCGACGGGCGCAGCGTCCGGGTGATCGACCCGGTCTGGGCGCTCCCGGTGCCGCACGAGCTGGTGGCTCAGGCCCGCGAGGCGGGCCGGGTCGTCGTGATCGAGGACAACGTCGTCGGCGGCGGGATCGGCGCGGCCGTGGCCCTGGCGCTGTCCCAGGAGGGCGTCGTGACCCCGGTCGTGCAGGAGGGGATCCCGAAGCGCTTCCTCGAACACGCCTCCCGCGGCGAGGTCTTCGCCGAGATCGGGCTGGTGCCCGACTCGATCCTGCAGTCCCTGCGCGGGGTCTCGGCCAGCGCCGCGGGGCCCGCTCCCGGCATCGCCGACCCCTCCGACCTCGCCGGGCCGCCGACCGACACGGCGGGGTAGTTCCCGCTTCGCCGAGCGCCCTCCGCGGGGAAAATGGCACCGGGGGCGCAGGCGTACCGGCGCCCGCACCAGCGCACGCGATCGATCGACGTGAAGGAGACACCATGACCGCCTTGTCCGCCACGCCCATGATCGGAGCCCCGCTGGGGCAGGGGGCAGCGACCGTGATCCTCGTGCACGGGATCACCGGCAACGGGCTGTGCCTCGCGGCCATCGCCGACGAGATCGACGCGCGGCACGGCGGGGCCATCACGGTGCTGGCGCCGGACCTGCGCGGACGCGCGGACGCGCGCGGCCTGGGGGAGCCGTACGGGATCGCCCAGCACGCCGACGACATCCTGGAGCTCGCGCACGCCGCGGGCACCCCCGTCATCCTCGTGGGGCACTCGATGGGCGCGTTCGTGGTCGCGATGGCGGCCGCCAAGGAGCCCGGCGCGATGGCCGGCATGCTGCTGCTGGACGGCGGCTTCGCGTTCCCGATCGACCCCGAGCTGGACGCCGACGCGGCGATGAACGCGGTGCTCGGCCCGGCGATGGCCCGCCTGTCGATGACGTTCGCCGACGAGGACGCGTACTTCCAGTTCTGGGACCAGCACCCCGCCGTGAGCAAGCTGTTGGCCGACGAATCCACCAAGGGACCCACGCGACGCTACCTGCTGCACGACCTGATCAAGACGCCCGACGGCGCGGCGATGGTCTCCTCCTGCGTCCTGGACTCGATCCGCGCGGACGGCGGCGAGGTTCTGCTCAACACGGCCGTGCACCGCGCCGCCCACAACGCGGCCGCCGCCGGCGTGCCCATGGAGCTGGCCTGGGCTGCCCGGGGCATGTTCGACGAGCCGCAGGGCATGTACGACGAGGACCGCCTCTCCGTGGTCGGCCTGCCCAAGGGCATGCCGGTGACCAAGATCGACGCAAACCACTACTCGGTGATCCTGGATCCGCAGGCCGTCGGCCACGTGGTCGACGCCATCGACCGCCTGCTGCCCCGCTGAGTCTCCGGGCGACTGCCCGCGGGCCTGGTCTCCGTTGGGGGGATCGGTCCTGGTCTCTGTCGGGGGATCGGTCCCGCGATCGACGTCGGCACCCCAGCCCGGACGTCGGGTCCCCGGCCTTTACGGGGATGGGCGCTCGGGGTAGCGGCTGGCCGCGGACTCGCTTCTTCGGTGGGGATGCTCTTCCTGGGTGGGGACACACCGTGTTCGGCGTGGACGCTGCTGTAGGAGCGTCCACGCCGACGAGCGTGTGTCCGCGTCGGCCGAGGGCGTCTGCGTCGGGCGGGCCTCTCGGTGGGTGAGATGCCAGGGCGCTGTTCCCGCCCGTGGGCGGGAAGTGTCCGCGTCGGCGCTGGTGGTGGCGTGCCGTTGTTGCCCGTGGGCGGGAAGTGTCCGCGTCGGCGCTGGTGGTGGCGTGCCGTTCCCGCCCGTGGGCGGGAAGTGTCCGCGTCGGCGCTCGTGCTGCGGGCCGGTCTCCCTGTCGGTCCCGTCACACCGGCTTCCGGGGGCTCAGGAGACCCGCCGGGGAGCCGACGGGGATGGTGTACTCATCTGTTGCAGGAGGATTCACCGTGCCCAGGACCGCCGAGCCCCTCCGGCCGGTCGCGCCACGACGCAGCGCACCGAACCGCGGCCGCCCCATGTACCACACCACCGCCGACGACGTCGTGATCGCCGATCACGCGCTCTGGACGCGGGACGACGCCGATTTCTTCGCCTTGCTCGGCGGCACACGGGCGGTGTTCCCGCCCGTCGTCGCGCCGACGCAGCAGGTGCTCATGGCCCGCGCGCGCTGCCAGGCGATGGAGCGCGGCGAGCGGTTCGACCCGGTGCGGTACCTGCACGAGCAGGCAGACCTCGACCCTGACCGCTTCGACGCCGGCCTCGTGGCCCTCGCGCTGGACTTCTACGGCCGCCGTCGGCAGAGCATGCTCCGGGCGGTCGAGCGCCCGCAGGCGACCAGCCAGGTTGCCTGACTTCGGCCCCGGGCCCCGGGGCACGTGGTCGCGGACGTCGCAGACGGCCTGAAAACCACTCGGATGCCCTGAGAACCCTCGCATGCCCTGAGAACCCTCGCATGCCCTGAGAACCCTCGCATGCCCTGAGAACCCTCGCATGCCCTGAAGCCCCGGGATGGTGCGGACGCCTCAACTCCTGATGCGGACGCCTCAGATGTCGCGGGGGCGTCAGATGTCGCGGGGCCCGTCAGATGTCGCGGAACGTGGTCACGCTGGCGCCCAGCGCGTTCAGGCGGTCGGCCAGGTCCTCGTACCCGCGGTTGATCACGTACACGTTCCGCAGGACCGAGGTACCCTCCGCCGCCAGCATCGCGATCAGCACGACGACGCCGGGGCGCAGCGCCGGCGGGCAGACAACCTCGGCGGCCCGCCAGCGGGTCGGCCCGTCCACCATGACCCGATGCGGGTCGAGGAGCTGTACGTGGGCGCCGACCTTGTTGAGCTCGGTCAGGTAGATCGCCCGGTTCTCGTACACCCAGTCGTGGATCAGCGTCCGTCCCTGCGCCACCGCGCCGATCAGCGCGAAGAACGGCAGGTTGTCGATGTTGAGGCCCGGGAAGGGCATCGGGTGGATCTTGTCGATCGGCGCATGCAGCGGCCCCGGGATCGTCGTGAGGTCCACGAGCCGGGTCTGACCGTTGGCCGAGGGGTACTCCTCCGTCAGCTCGTACCGCATCCCCATCCCGGCCAGCGTCGCCAGCTCGATCTCAAGGAACTCGATCGGCGCCCGGTTGATGGTGATCTCCGAGCCGGTGACCACCGCGGCGGACAGCAGGCTCATCGCCTCGATCGGGTCCTCGCTGGGGGAGTAGTCCACGTCCTCCTCGATCACGGCGCGCCCCCGCACGGTCAGCGTCGTGGTGCCGATCCCCTCGATCTGCACGCCGAGGCGCTCCAGGAAGAAGCACAGGTCCTGGACCATGTAGTTGGAGCTGGCGTTGCGGATGACCGACGTCCCGTCGAACCGGGCCGCCGCCATCAGCGCGTTCTCCGTCACCGTGTCGCCGCGCTCGGTCAGCACGATCGGCCGGGTCGGGCGCACGGAGCGGTCCACGCTCGCCAGGTAGCGCCCGTTCGTCGCCTCGACCGACAGTCCGAAGTTGCGCAGCGCGGTCATGTGCGGCTCGATCGTCCGCGAGCCGAGGTCGCACCCGCCGGAGAACGGCAGCGAGAAGTCGTCGAAGTCGTGGAGCAACGGCGCGAAGAACATGATGATCGTACGGGTGCGCCGGGCGGCGTCTTGGTCCATGGCGGACAGGTCGAGGCGCTCCGGCGGGACGATCTCGAGGTCGTTGCTGCCCGGCAGCCAGCGTGTCTTGACCCCGATGCTCCAGAGCACCTCGAGGATCCGGTTGACCTCCTCGATGCGCGCGAGGCTGCGCAGGGTGGTCTTGCCCCGGTTGAGCAGCGAGGCGCACAGCAGGGCGACGGCCGCGTTCTTGCTGGTTTTGACGTCGATCGAGCCGGTCAGCTTCGTGCCGCCGGTGATCCGCAGGTGCTGCGGGCCGGAGCTCCCGAGGGAGACGAATTCGGAATCCAGCGAGGCGCCGATGCGGGCGATCATCTCCAGGGACAGGTTCTGCTTGCCCTGCTCGATGCGGGCGACCGCGCTCTGGCTGGTGCCGAGGTGGTCAGCGAGCTCGGTCTGGGTCATCCCCTGGTGACGACGGGCGTCGCGGATGAGGCCTCCGATGCGTGCCAAGTAGTCCTCGCTCATGCCGGTTAGCCTAACTCATATATGAGATAACAACTGGTAGTAGATGAGATTGCCTCTCCGCACCAGAAGTCGTCTCCAACCGGGGAGCCGATGAGGACGACCGACCAAGTTTTGCATGGAGGCCTCGCCCCGACCGAATCACCCGGTCTCTCGGAGTGTCGCACGAGCCGGCGCCGCGGGGCGGGAAGGCGCTCCGGCGCGCCGCCCGACCTGCGCCGCAGTCGCCCCGCCGGCAGCAGTCGCTCCACTGGCCGCAACCGCTCCACTGGCCGCAACCGCCCCGCCGGCCGCAACCGCCCCGCCGCCCCGGCCGCTCCGCCGGCCGCGAACCGCCCACCACGCGACGACGACGCCCCGCCGGGTCTGCCGGCGGGGCGTCGCTGTCGGTCAGAGGCGGTAGGTCGCTCAGGTGGCGACGCTGGCCACCCCCGGCGGGAGGAAGCGCGCCCCGGTGACCTTCTCGGAGACCCCGCTGCGGTCGAGCAGCGGGGTGAGCCCGCCGTTCCAGAACTGGAAGCCCGCGCCGGTGATCATGGCGAGGTCCAGGTCCTGGGCGGCGATCGCGACGCCCTCGTCGAGCATCAGCCGGGCTTCTTCGGCCAACCCGGCGAGGACCGTCTCACGCACCTGCTCGGCGGTCAGGACCTCCGGGTTCTCCGGGGTGCGATACAGCGCGGCCACGGCGGGGTCGACCACCATGCCCTCCGGCCCGAACGTGTAGTAGCTCGCCTTCTTCTCCTCCACGACCCTGCGCAGGTTCTCCGAGACCGTGAACCGCTCCGGGAACGCGGCGGCGAGCGTCTCCCCGTTGTGCAGAGCGATCGCCGGGCCCACGAGGCCGAGCAGCACGAACGGCGGCATCGGGGCGACCCCGGCGAACCCCTGGTCCGCCACCTCGATCGGGGTGCCCGCGTCGACGATCCGGCCGATGTCCGACATGAACCGGCCGAGCAGCCGGTTCACGATGAACGACGGGCTGTCCTTCACGAGGATCGCCGTCTTGCCCAGCGAGCGACCGGTCGCGAACGCGGTGGCGAGGGTCGCGTCGTCGGTGCGCTCGCCCTTGACGATCTCCAGCAGCGGCATGACGGCCACCGGGTTGAAGAAGTGGAACCCGACGACCCGCTCGGGGTGCGCCAGGTCGGCCGCCATCGCCGTGATCGACAGCGAGGAGGTGTTGGTCGCGAGCACGCACTCCGGGCTCACGACCGCTTCGACCTCGGCCCAGACCTGCTTCTTGACCCCGAGGTCCTCGAAGACGGCCTCGATCACGAACTCGGCGTCGGCGAAGTCGGACTTCTCGGTCGCCCCGGTCACCAGCGCCTTGAATCGGTTGGCTCGGTCGTTGGTGACGCGCCCCTTCTTCACGAGCTTGTCGATCTCCGCGTGCACGTACGCGATGCCCTTCTCGACCCGCTGCTCGTCCAGGTCGGTCATGACCACGGGCACCTTCAGACGCCGGACGAACAGGAGCGCCAGCTGGCTCGCCATCAGGCCCGCGCCGACGATCCCGACCTTCGTGACCGGGCGGGCCAACGCGCGATCCGGCGCGCCCGCGGGCCGCTTGGCCCGCTTCTGCACCAGGTCGAAGGCGTAGAGGCCGGCCCGCAGCTCGTCGCTCAGGATCAGGTCGGTCAGAGCGTCGTTCTCCCCGGCGAAGCCCTCCTCGCGCGTCGCGGTGCGGGCGGCGGCCATGAGGTCCAAGGCCCGGTACGGGGCGGGGGCGTACCCGCCCGTCTTCATGTCGGCCATCGCCCGGCCGGCCGCGATCGCGCCATCCCAGGCCGCAGCGTCGTCCAGGTCGATCTCGCGACGTGTCACGGTCACGTCACCCGTGAGCACGCGGGCGGCCCAGCGGAGCGATTCGGCGAGGAAGTCCGCGCCCTCCAGCAGCACGTCCGCCAGCCCCATCTCATGGGCGCTGGGGCCGTTGAGCATCTTGTTCATCGACAGGGGGTTCTCGATCACGACCTTGATCGCGTTCTCGATGCCGACGAGGCGCGGGACGAACCACGTGCCGCCCCAGCCGGGCACGAGGCCGAGGAAGCACTCCGGCAGCGCGAACGCGGGCATCGCGGCCGAGATCGTCCGGTAGGTGCAGTAGAGGTTGATCTCGACCCCGCCGCCGAGGACGAGCCCGTTGATGAAGGAGAAGCTCGGCACCCCGATGTCGGAGATCTTGGTGAAGGTGTCGTGGCCGAGCTCGGCGATGGCCCGAGCCTGCTCGCGGGTGGTCACCTGCGCCACGCCGGACAGGTCCGCCCCGGCCGCGAGGATGAACGGCTTGCCGGTGATCCCGATTGCCGCGATCTCGCCCGCGTCGGCCCGCACCTTCAGCCCGTCGAGCACCTCGCCGAGGCCGATCAGGGTCCGCGGGCCGAGGGTGTTGGGGCGGGTGTGGTCGTGGCCATTGTCCAGCGTGATCAGCGCCATCGTGCCGGCGCCGCCGGGCAGCTCCACGTCTCGCGCGAGGGCGTGGGTGACGACCTCGTCGGGGAAGACCGCCTGGAAGTCGATGCTCATCGCGCGCTCTCCTGCTTCGTCGCGGCACTCGGGCCGGTGTGGTGGGGGTTCTCCCAGATGACGGCGGCGCCCATCCCGATGCCGATGCACATGGCGGTCATCCCGTAGCGCACCTCCGGTCGCTGCTCGAACTGCCGGGCCAGCTGGATCATGAGGCGGACCCCGGAGGCGGCCAGCGGGTGGCCGCAGGCGATGGCGCCGCCGTACGGGTTCACGCGCGGGTCGTCGTCGGCGAGGCCGAAGTGCTCGGTGAACGCGAGCACCTGCACGGCGAACGCCTCGTTGATCTCGAACAGGCCGATGTCCTCGACGCTCAGGCCGGCGTTCGCGAGGGCCTTCTCCGCGGCGGGGACCGCGCCGTAGCCCATCACCTCGGGCTCGACCCCGGCGAAGCCGAAGGAGACGAGCCGCATCCGCACGGGAAGGCCGAGCTCGTCCGCCGCCTCCTGCGACGCGATGAGGCAGGCGGTGGCGCCGTCGTTGAGGCCCGCCGAGTTGCCGGCGGTCACGCGCCCGTGGGGCCGGAACGCGGTCTTCAGGCCCGCCAGGCCCTCCATCGTCACGTCCGGGCGCGGCGGCTCGTCCGTGGTCGCGAGGCCCCACCCGAGCTCCGCGTGCCGCGTGGCGACGGGCACGAGGTCGGCCTGGATATGCCCGGATGCGTAGGCCGCGGCGAGCTTGTGCTGGCTGCCCATCGCGTAGGCGTCCGCCCGCTCCTTGGTGAGCTGCGCGAACCGGTCGTGCAACGCCTCGGCCGTGTTGCCCATCGACAGCGCCTCGGGGTCGACGATCTTCTCGGCGATGAAGCGCGGGTTCGGGTCGACGCCCTGGCCCATCGGGTGGTGGCCCATGTGCTCCACGCCCCCGGCGATCGCGACGTCGTAGGCACCGAACGCGATCTGCGCGGCGGCGGTCGTGACCGCGGTCATCGCGCCGGCGCACATGCGGTCGATCGCGTAGCCGGGCACGGTGACCGGCAGGCCCGACAGCAGCGCCGCGGTGCGGCCGATCGTCAGGCCCTGGTCGCCGGTCTGCGTGGTGGCCGCGATCGCGACGTCGCCGACCCGGTCAGGCGGCAGCTCGGGGTGGCGGCGCAGCAACTCGCGAATACAGGAGACGACCAGGTCGTCCGCGCGGGTCTGAGCGTAGATGCCCGACTGGCCCGCTTTGCCGAACGGGGTGCGGACGCCGTCGACGAAGACGACCTCATGACGTGGGATGGACACGGATACTCCCTCGCTGGTGGAACGGGCGGTACGGCGGGACGGCATCGTGACGGTGCGCCTCTTGTCAGTATTACTGACGAGTAGGGCAGATGCCAGGGGTGCCGAGCGCCGCTTCGCGAGCGGGGCGATGTCGGTCAGTGCTCGGCGAAGGGTCGATCAGTGCTCGGCGGCGGGATGGTCGCTCTCGGCGGCCGGTTCGTCGCCCGCGCCCGCGGGCGGCTCGGCAGGCTGGGCCAGCGCGTCGAGGATGATCGGCGCGGCGACGTCCACCTGCCAGCTGCGCGCCCCCCGCTCGCGCAGAGCCTCCCGGACCGCGGCGTCGTCGGCGGGCGGAGGCTCCCAGAGCAGCCGACGCAGCAGGTCCGGCGCAAGGAGGTTCTCCACCGGGACCCGGTGCTCGGCTGAGAAGGCGCTGAACAGCTCGCGCGCGCGGTTCAGCCGGGCCGCCGCCGCCGGGTCGCGGTCGGCCCAGGCCCGCGGCGGGGGCGGGCCGGTGCTCGTCACGTTGCGGGGGGGCAACTGCTCCTCCGGCAGCGCCAGCGCGCCCTTGGACGCGGTGAGCCAGTGCACCGCGTAACGCCGCGCGGAGCGGTTCGTGGTGGCCGCCACCACCTCGGCCGCGCTGGCCGGCGCGGCCTGGGCGATGTCGACCAGTGCGAAGTCGGGGATGACGCGGCCGGGGGAGATGTCGCGGGTACGGGCGATCTCGTCGCGGGCGTACCACAGCGCCCGCGCGATCCCGAGCGTGCGCCGGCTGCGGATCTTGTGCAGGCCGGACAGTCGGCGCCAGGGGTCGACCCGCGCGGGCGGCCCGGCAAAGGAGGTCAGCGCGTCGAACTCCTCCTGCGCCCAGGCGAGCTTGCCCTGGGCCGACAGGTCGGCCTCGATCGCGTCGCGGAGGTCGACGAGGACCTCGACGTCGAGCGCCGCGTAGCGCAGCCACGGTTCGGGCAGCGGCCGGGTGGACCAGTCGACCGCCGAATGCTCCTTGGCGAGCGTCATGTGCAGGTAGTGCTCCAGCACCGCAGCCAGCCCGACCCGCGGCTGGCCGGCCAGCCGGGCCCCGAGCTCGGTGTCGAACAGGCGCGCGGGCGCCAGCCCCACCTCGGCCAGGCACGGTAGGTCCTGGGTGGCGGCGTGCAGGACCCATTCGACGCCCTCCAGCGCGCGGGCCAGGGGGGTCAGGTCGGGGCAGGCGATCGGGTCGATCAGGATCGTGCCCGCGCCGGCGCGGCGGATCTGCACGAGGTAGGCGCGCTGGCCGTACCGGTAACCGGAAGCCCGCTCCGCGTCCACGGCGACCGGTCCGGTCCCGCCCGCCAGCGCGGCGGCCGCCTCCGCCAGCGCGTCCTCCTCCTCGACGACGTCGGGGATCCCGTCGCGGGGGTGGTCGAGCAGGAGGGGGGCGTCCAGCTCCTGGCCCCCGTCCCGGTCGCGGTGCTGGTCGTGGGCAGGGTCGTGGTCGTGGGTAGGGTCCTGTGCCTGGTGCGCTTCGGGGCCGGATCCCTCGGGTCCGCTTGCGCCGTCGGCAGGCTCGTCGGCTGGCTCCGCGTGGGCGCGGGCGCCGCGGGTTGCGGCCAGCTCAGCCTGCACGGCGGCCCGGGACGCGCGCGTGCGCCGCCGCCGGCCGGTGCGCACGGGTCGTTCGGTCGCGTCGGCGTCGCGGGCGTCTGCTTCTGCCGGGTCGGTGCGGTCCTGGTGGGTGCTCATGCCAACCACCAGAATGTCACGGACCGTTCACCGTCTCACCCCTGGAAGCGGCGTGACGCCCTCGGTCAAGGGTGGCAACCCGGCCAGGGAGCAGAGCAGGTCGCTCCACGCGCGCAGGTGGCCGCCCAATTCGGGGCCGTCGGTGGTCCACGAGGCGCGCAACTCCAACTCGACGACCGGCTCGCGCTCCGACAGCGTCCCGAAGCTCTCCGAGACGACCCGCGTGACCGTCCCACCGAGGGCGCGCGCCCCGGGCTCGACCTCCTCCAGCGCGTCGGTCAGCCAGGACCAGCCGACCTCGCCGAGGAGCGGGTCGGCGGCCAGCTCCGGCTCCATCCGGGCGGAGGCGTAGGTGACCAACCGCCAGCTCCCGTCCCACGCCTCGGGGAAGCTGGGGTCGTGCAGGACGATGAACCGACCTGTCGCGGGAGGATCCTCCACCCCGGCGAGGACGACCTCGGCCGACACCGCCGTGCTGAACGGCGAGATGCGCTGGGGGGCGGGGGAGTCCTCGAGGCGGATCTCGGGACGGAGCCGGGCATGCGTGAGCGCGTCCACGGATCGCGCGAAGAGTTCGTAGGCCCCCCGCCGCGCATGACGGCTGTTCACGTTCGCACCATACGGCCGCGCGCGCGGCCTCGACGGGCACCACGCCGAATGGCTGGTCCCCGCCGGTCGACGGGTCGGGCCGGGCGGTGTGCGGCCCGCGGGGGCGCCCCCGTACACGCAGTCGTACGCGCAGTCGTACGCGCAGCCCGGGGCACGACCAGCCCGGACGTGTGAGGATGGCTCGCGTGACCGACGACCGCAACGCCCGGACCGACAGCCTCCTCGTGCGCGCCGCGCGCCGCGTCCCCGGCGAGCGGCCCCCGGTGTGGTTCATGCGGCAGGCGGGCCGGTCGCTCCCGGAGTATCGCGAGCTGCGGGCCGACGTCCCCATGCTCACCGCGTGCCTCGATCCGGCGCTGGTCACCGAGATCACGCTGCAGCCCGTGCGCCGCCACGGGGTCGACGCGGCGATCCTCTTCAGCGACATCGTCGTCCCGCTGGCGGCCGTCGGGGTGGACGTGGACATCGTGGCCGGGACCGGCCCGGTCGTGGCCCGTCCGATCCGCCGCCGAGAGGATCTGGCCCAGCTGACCTGTCTCGCCGAGGCTCACGTGAGCGAGGTGGCGCAGGCGGTGCGGCTGCTGGTCGCGGAGCTGGGCGAGACCCCGCTGATCGGGTTCGCCGGCGCCCCCTTCACGCTGGCCTCCTACCTGGTCGAGGGCGGGCCGAGCCGGACCCTCCAGCACACCAAGGCCCTCATGCACGGCGACCCGGAGCTGTGGCACGACTTGTGCACGGCGCTGGCCCAGATCGCCGGGGAGTTCCTCGCCGTGCAGGTGCGCGGCGGGGCGAGCGCGGTGCAGTTGTTCGACAGCTGGGTCGGGGCGCTGCCGCTGGAGGACTACCAGCGGTTCGTGGCGCCCTACTCTGCGGCGGCGCTCGCGGCGGTCGCCGAGACGGGGGTGCCGCGGATCCACTTCGGCGTCGGTACGGGGGAGCTGCTGGCCGCCATGGGTCAGGTCGGCGCCGAGGTGGTGGGCGTCGACTTCCGGCTCCGCCTCGACGAGGCGAGCCGCCGGATCGGGCCGGGCTACGCCGTCCAGGGCAACCTCGACCCCGCGCTGCTGTTCGCGCCGTGGCCGGTGATCGAGGCGCAGGTGCGTCGGATCGTCGCGGAGGGACGGGCCACGCCGGGTCATATCTTCAACCTCGGCCACGGGGTGCTGCCCAGCACCGACGCGGACGTCCTCACCAGGGTCGTCGAGCTGGTCCACTCCCTGGGCTGACCGCGCTCCCCGAGGAGGTCGGCGGGGCCGGTGGGCGGGGCTTTGCGCGCTCGCCCAGAATGAGGCTATGACCGACGCCACGAATCCCTCCAGCGCACCGGACCAGAACGCGGCCGCCCAACCCGTTGCCCCCGCCTCCGGGCCGGCCACCGCTGACGCGAGCCCCGCCGACGCGAGCGAGACCAGCGACGTACGCAACCTCGATCGCATCCGCGAGCTGAACGAGACCATCCGCTACGCCATGTGGTCGGTGTTCCGTGCGGCCCGGGCGTTGCCGGCGTCGGACGCCGAGCGGGAGGCGATGGCGGCCGAGGTGAACGGGCTGCTGGAGTCGTTGGCCGAGCAGGACCTGGTGGTGCGCGGCTGCTATGACGTCGCGGGCCTGCGGGCCGACGCCGACCTGATGTTCTGGTGGCACGCGCCGACGATCGAGGTGGCGCAGCGCGCGTACCAGGGGCTGCGCCGGACCCGACTCGGCTCCCACCTGGAGCCCGTCTGGTCCGCGGCGGCGCTGCACCGGCCCGCCGAGTTCAACCGCAGCCACCTGCCGGCGTTCCTCGCCGGGGAACCGGCCCGCGCGTACGTGTGCGTCTACCCGTTCATCCGCTCGTACGACTGGTATGTGATGGAGGACGCGCAGCGGCGCGCGATGCTGGCCGAGCACGGCCAGATGGCGCGCGAATACGGCGACGTACGGGCCAACACGATCGCCTCGTTCGCGCTGAACGACTACGAGTGGGTGCTGGCGTTCGAGGCCGACGAACTGGACCGCATCGTCGACCTGATGCGCCACCTGCGCGGCTCCAAGGCCCGGCTCCACGTCCGCGAGGAGGTGCCGTTCTTCACGGGCCCGCGGCGCGACATGCAGCAGATCGTGGCCGCCCTGCCCTGACCCAAATCGCGCCCTGCGCCCCTCGAGTGTCTAGTCGTCCTCGACGGGGTGCAGGCGCAGGGAGATCGAGTTGATGCAGTACCGCTGGTCGGTCGGCGTGGCGTAGCCCTCCCCCTCGAACACGTGCCCCAGGTGGGATCCGCACGACGCGCAGCGCACCTCGACGCGGCGCATCCCGAGCGAGAGGTCCTCCACGTACTCCACCGCCTCCCCGGCGAGCGGCGCGTAGAACGACGGCCAGCCGCAGTGGCTCGCGAATTTGGTCTCGCTGCGGAAGAGCTCGGCGCCGCAGGCGCGGCACGTGTAGACCCCGACCGCGGTGGTGTCGGTGTATTCACCGACGCCCGGCGGCTCCGTGCCGGCGCGGCGCAACACCGCGAACTCCTCCGGCGTCAGCTGCTGCGCCCACTCCTCGTCCGTTCGCTGCACCGCGTAGCTGCCCTCGCGCATCGTGACCTCCATCCCACGTCGCCTCGCCGGTCCCTGCCGCCGACGATAACCGCTGGGGCTGGGCGCGGCTCGCCGAGGCTTCGGCGGTGTGGGCCTACGGTGTGGGCCTACGGTGTGGGCCTACGGTGTGGGCCTACGGTGTGGGCATGGCCAGCGACGCCACCACCCTGGAGATCCCGGCTCCCGACGGCACCGTGCGCACCGTCCGGCTGTCCAACGCGGACAAGCCCGTGTGGCCGGACCCGGGGGACGGCGGGCCGATCACGAAGGCCGACCTCGCCGCGTACGTCATCTCGGTGCAGGACGGTCTGCTGCGCGCGCTGCGCGACCGTCCCGTCACCCTGCAGCGCTTCCGGGGCGGGGTCGCCGGCGAGGAGTTCTATACCAAGAACCCGCCGCGCGGCGCCCCCGCGTGGATCCGTACGGTCATGTGCCGCTACCCGTCCGCACGCTCCCACCCCCAGCTGGTGCTCGACGAGATCGCGGCGGTGGTCTACGCGGTGCAGATGAGCACGGTCACGTTCCACCCGTGGCCGGTACGGGCGGACGACAACGACCTGGTCGACGAGCTGCGAATCGACCTGGACCCGCAGCCGGGGCGGGACTTCGCCGACGCGGTGGAGGCGGCCTTGGCGCTGCGGGAGCTGATGGCGGAGCTGGGACTGATGGCGTGGGCCAAGACCAGCGGCAACCGCGGCGTCCACGTCTATGCCCGCATCGCGCGCACCCACGAGTTCGCGGACGTGCGGCACGCGGTGATCGGCATCGCCCGCGAGCTGGAGCGGCGGCTGCCCGATCTCGTGACCACGGCGTGGTGGAAGGAGGAGCGGGGGGAGCGGATCTTCGTGGACTACAACCAGGCGGCCCGCGACCGTACGATCGCCTCGGCCTACAGTCCGCGGCCGCTGCCGCACGCGCCGGTCTCCACCCCGCTGCCGTGGTCAGCCCTGACGGGCGCGGAGCCGGCGGAGTTCACCGTACGGAGCGTGCCGGGGCTGCTCGCCGCGCACGGGGACGCGTGGGCGGGGATGGACGAGGCGGACTCCGTGGGCTCGATCGAGGCCGCGCTGGGCCTGTGGCAGGCCGATCTGGACCGTGGCCTGGGGGAGCTGAACTTCCCGCCCGACTATCCGAAGATGCCCGGCGAGCCGCCGCGCGTCCAGCCGAGTAAGAAGAACCCCGACAACTGGGACGGGGACGTCAAGCGCCCCCGGTGACCGGCGGGCCGATCACCCCGCGTCCGAGACCAGGACGGCCCCGAGATCGTAGGCGGTCGCCCGCTCGATCTGCTCCAGCGTGCACGAGCGCGGCTCGCGGTCGGGCCGCCAGCGCAGGAAGGTCACGGCGTGCCGGAAGCGCACCCCCTCCAGCTGGTCGAAGGCCACCTCCACGACGAGCTCCGGGCGCAGCGGGACGTACCCGACGTCCTTGGACGAGCTGAACCGGGACCGGTCGGTCTCCGCGTGCGCGACGGCCCCCTCGTCGTCGCGGACGACAAGCGGTTCCAGGAGCGCGATCAGCTCCCGGCGCATCGCCGCCGTGAAGGCGCCGATGCCGCCGACGTTGCGCAGTTGCCCGCCATCGTCGTAGAGGCCGAGCAGCAGCGACCCGACGCCGGTCCCGGAGGTGTGGACGCGGTAGCCGACGACCACCGCCTCCGCGGTGCGCTTGTGCTTCACCTTCAGCATCGTGCGCTTCCCGGGGGCGTACGGCGCCGCCCACGGCTTGGCCACGATCCCATCCAGGCCCGCGCCCTCGAACCGCTCGAACCAGGCCACCGCCTCGTCGCGATCCCTGCTGAGGCGGGTCACGTGCAGGCCGCTGGTCGCCGGCCACCCGGCGCCTAGCTCCTCGAGCGCGGCTCGGCGAGCCTCGAACGGCTCCTCCAGCAGCCCCGCGTCGCCGAGCGCCAGCAGATCGAAGGCGACGAACTCCGCGGGCGTCTCCCGGGACAGGCGCTGCACGCGCGACGCGGCCGGGTGGATCCGCGCGCTGATCGCCTCCCACGACAGGCGCTGTGCCCCGGGCGGCCCGACCCGTACGACCAGCTCCCCGTCGATCGCGCACCGCTGCGGCAGCGTCGCGCGCGCGGCGTCGACCACCTCGGGGAAGTAACGGGTGAGCGGCCGTTTGCCGCGGCTCGCCAGCTCCACCTCGTCGCCGTCCCTCAGGACGAGGCAGCGGAACCCGTCCCACTTCGGCTCGAACGCTAGCCCGCCCGCCACCGCGTCGGGATCGGGCACGTCCGCGACGGCCTTGGCCAGCATCGGCACGAGCGGCAGCGGCAGGGGCAGGTCCATGCCGGCCATTCTCGCGCCACCTGTCACGATGAACGCGTGGCAGGGGGGCGATGGCGAACGGCCGCGGGGGTGGCGGTCGCGACGACGGGCGTGGGCTGGGTCGCGTCGGCCGGCTGCGTCGGGCTCGCGGCGTACGTGCTGCGCCGGCTCACCTCCCCCGAGGAGCGGGCTGACGACGTGGTCGTGTACGAGGTCCGGGGCGCGGACGCCGAGGGCGGCCCCGCGGTGGTCCTGACCGTCACGGAGGAGACGACCGCACCGGGTCGCTACGGACTGTGGCTGCAGGGCGGCGCGGGGCACGCGCGCGTGGGCGAGGTGCGCGCCGTCGACGCGGCCGCGGGCGAGGTGACCCGGGAGCTGCTGGGGGTGGACGCCGGACGGTTGGAGCCGGGCTCCGCCCGCTGGAACATCTACCACCACGGCGCCCCGCCGGACGTCTCGCTGGGCCTGGCGTACGAGCCCGTGTGCGTCCCGGGCGAACTCGGCGACTACCCGGGCTGGTGGGTGCCGGGCGACCCCGACGGCCCGTTGGCCGGTCAGGGTCGCTGCGCGATCCTGGTGCACGGCCGCGGCGCCAGGCTGCACGAGTGCCTGCGCGGGGTGGGGGTCGCGGCCCGCCTCGGGATCGCGAGCCTGGTCTGCAGCTACCGCAACGACGAGGGCGCGCCGGCCAGCCCGGACGGGCGGTACGGGCTCGGGCTGTCGGAATGGCGCGACGTGGACGCAGCGATGGAGTACGCCGTCTCGCGCGGCGCCGCCGGGTTCGACCTCTTCGGCTGGTCCATGGGGGGAGCGACCGTGCTCCAGGCCACCACGCGCTCGCGGCACGCCCACCGGATCCGCCACGTGGTGCTGGACGCCCCCGTGATCGACTGGGCGGACGTGCTGGCACACCACGTGACGCTCGGCCGGATCCCGGTGGCGATCGCCCGGCTGGCCCCGCACGTCCTCCGCTCGCGCGCCGCCGGGCGGCTCGTCGGCGTCGAGGGGCCGGTCGACCTGTCCCGGGCCGACTGGGTCGCTCGCAGCGACGAGCTGAGCCACCCGGTCCTCCTGATTCATTCCATCGACGACGAATTCGTGCCCGTGGGCCCGTCGCTGGACGTGGCCGCGGCGCGGCCGGACCTGATCAGATTCGAACGTTGGGCCGGCGCCCGGCACACCCAGGAGTGGAACACCGACCCGGATCGCTGGGAGCGGCTCGTCGCCGAGTTCCTCGCTGGCTGAAGGCGTGCCGTCGTTCTCCCGATCCGACCAGCAGCGTCCCGATCTCTGCTCCTCGTTGTTGTCGACGCCGCGTCGGAAACAACTAACACCACCCGAGGACACCGTCCAAGTGATGTATTCGGTGCGGTGAATGTCCCCGGAGAGGTGTGCGTGTTGCACTGCGGTGCAAAGATGTCCCATGGGCAAAAAGAAGAAGAAGGGCAAGCAGAAGGACGATGACGGTTCGGCGGCGGCACTCGACGCCGTGACCGACGCGCCGGAGCCGACCCCGACGCCGCCCGACGGCCCTGCGAGGAAGAAGACGAAGGGGAAGCGGGCGAAGAAGACCGACGCGCCTCCCGGGGAGGCGGCCGACGCAAACCCCGTTCCTGCGACCGGCGTGACCCCCCTCGTCGTGGTCGAGTCGGCGCCGGCGGATTCGGGAGAACCCGCGCCGACGAAGCGCTCGAAGGAACCGGACCACCCGCGCGCGTCCGAGGATCTGACCGAGGCCATCCGGGAGGCGCTCCGGATGCGGCCGGGGCTGCAGCTCACGGACATCGACCCCTCCGGCACCCCTGCCTTCGACGGGGACAAGAAGGACGCCGAGGCGGTGATGGCCGACCGGGCCGACGAGATCGCCGACTGGCAGGAACGGCTCTACGCCGAGTCGAAGGAGGGTGGCACGCGCAGCCTGCTCCTGGTCGTGCAGGGCATGGACACCTCGGGCAAGGGCGGCATCATGCGCCACGTCGTCGGCCTGCTGGACCCGCAGGGCGTGGATATCACCGCGTTCAAGGCCCCGACCAAGGAGGAGCGCTCGCACCCGTTCCTCTGGCGCATTCGCCGGGCGCTGCCCGCGCCGGGCAAGGTGGGCGTCTTCGACCGATCCCAGTACGAGGACGTGCTCATCGTCCGCGTGCGGAACCTCGTGCCGAGCTCCACCTGGAGCCGCCGTTACGGGCAGATCAACACCTTCGAGCAGACGACGGTCCGCCAGGGCACCGCGATCGCCAAGGTGATGCTCCACATCAGCAGCGAGGAACAGAAGCGGCGCCTGGGCGAGCGCCTGGCACGCCCCGACAAGTACTGGAAGTTCAACCCCGGGGACGTCGACGAGCGCGCCCACTGGGACGATTACCAGGTCGCCTACCAGGCCGTCCTGGATCGAACGAACACGCAGCACGCACCCTGGTACGTCGTGCCCGCGAACGAGAAGTGGTACGCGCGCCTGGCGGTGCAGCACATCCTCCTGGGCGAGCTACGCGCCCTGAACCCCCAGTGGCCGGCGGCAAGGTTCGACGTCGCCGAGCAGCAGGCGCGCCTCGCGGCCACCTGACACGCGCGCCACGCGGGGCTCAGCCGAGGGCTACACGCTCTTCCCGGACTCTGGAGCGTCCTTCGAGTCCTTGGTGTCTTTAGCGTCCTTGGTGTCCTTGGTGTCCCGGGGAGAGTGTTCGGAGCCGCCGACGCGGGCTCCCGGAAGGTCCGCGGACGCCGCGTGTTCGGCAGCCGCCGTGTCCGCCTCGTCCTCCGGCTCGGGCGCGCTGGTGCTCTGCAGGACCAGCACCGAGCGGCCCTCGACCGGCACGATGTCGCCGGGGGAGAGCAGCTCGTCGTCGCGGTCGGGCAGTCCGGTGGACAGCGCCGTGTTGATCGCGACGCGCCACCGGCTGGTGAAGTCCTCGACGGGGTCGGGGATCGTGAAGTCCACGGACTCGTAGTGGGCGTTGAACATGAGGATGAAGTCGTCGTCCACGACGCGGCGCCCCAGCGAATCGGGGGCGTGGATCCCGTCGCCGTTGAGGAAGACGGCCAGGGTCCGGGCGAACCCGGCCGCCCAGTCCTCCTCCTCCATCTCCTCGCCGTCGACCGCGATCCACACGATGTCGCGCAGCTCGGACTCGCCGCCGTGGTCGGCGCTCCCCTTGAAGAAGCGGCGCCGGCGAAAGACGGGGTGCTGCATCCGCAGGGCGATCAGCGCGGAGGTGAAGTCCAGCATGTGCTGCTGGTCGCGGGTGAGCTCCCAGTCGATCCAGGAGAGCTCGTTGTCCTGGCAGTAGACGTTGTTGTTGCCGTCCTGGGAGCGGCCCAGCTCGTCGCCGTGCGCCAGCATCGGCACGCCCTGGCTGAGCATGAGCGTGGTCAGCATGTTGCGGGCCTGGCGGCGGCGGAGGGCCCGGATGTCGACGTCGTCGGTGGGCCCCTCGGCGCCGCAGTTCCAGGAGCGGTTGTGCGACTCGCCGTCGCCGCCGCCCTCCCCGTTGGCCTCGTTGTGCTTCTCGTTGTAGGACACCAGGTCCCGCAGGGTGAACCCGTCGTGGGCCACGATGAAGTTGATCGACGCGATCGGGCGGCGCCCGGAGTGCTCGTACAAGTCCGACGACCCGGTGAGCCGGGAGGCGAACTCGGACAGCGTCGCGTCCTCACCGCGCCAGTAATCGCGCACGGTGTCGCGGTACTTGCCGTTCCACTCCGTCCACAGCGGCGGGAAGTTGCCGACCTGGTAGCCGCCGTCGCCGAGGTCCCAGGGCTCCGCGATGAGCTTGACCTGGCTGATGATCGGATCCTGCTGGATCAGATCGAAGAACGCGCTCAGCTTGTCGACCTCGTGGAACTGGCGGGCCAGGGTCGCGGCGAGGTCGAACCGGAAGCCGTCGACGTGCATCTCCGTGACCCAGTACCGCAGCGAGTCCATGATCAGCTGGAGGACGTGCGGGTTGCGCATCAGGAGGCTGTTGCCGGTCCCGGTGGTGTCGTAGTAGTGCTCCTTGGCGTCGTCGACGAGTCGGTAATAGGCCGCGTTGTCGATGCCGCGGAAGCACAGGGTGGGGCCCATCTCGTTGCCCTCGGCCGTGTGGTTGTAGACCACGTCGAGGATGACCTCGATGTCCGCGTCGTGCAGGGCCTTGACCATCGCCTTGAACTCCGTCACCTGCTGCCCGAGCGTGCCGGTGGAGGCGTACTCGTTGTGCGGGGCGAGGAAGCCGATCGTGTTGTAGCCCCAGTAGTTGCGCAGCCCCTTCTCCAACAGGTGGCTGTCCTGGACGAACTGGTGGACCGGCAGCAGCTCGATCGCGGTGACCCCGAGGGACTTGAGGTGGGCGATGATCGACGGGTGGGCGATCGCGGCGTACGTCCCGCGCGTCTGCTCGGGGACGTCGGGGTGGCGCATCGTGAGGCCCTTCACATGGGCCTCGTAGATCACCGACTCGTGGTACTCGTGCCGCGGCGGACGCTCGTGTCCCCAGTCGAAGAAGGGGTTGACCACGACCGAGACCATGGTGTGCCCGAGCGAGTCGTCGTCATTGAACTCGTTCTGCGCGTCGAAGCGGTAGGAGAACAGGGACTCGTCCCCGGCGCTCTCCCCGTGGATCGCCTTCGCGTACGGATCCAGGAGCAGCTTGGAAGGGTTGCAGCGGTGCCCGTGCGCCGGGTCGTACGGTCCGTGGACGCGAAACCCGTAGCGCTGACCCGGTTGCAGGGCGGGCACGTAACCGTGCCACACGTAGCCGTCCACCTCGGTGAGCTCGACGCGTTCCTCCGCGCCGTCCTCGTCGATCAGGCAGAGCTCGACGCGCTCGGCCACCTCTGAGAAGAGCGCGAAGTTGACGCCGGTCCCGTCATAGGTGGCGCCGAGCGGATAGGGCCGTCCCGGCCAGATGTCCATGGGCAATCGCCTTTCTCGATGCTGGCGCCCGAGGTCGTGCGCGGCCTCGGGCGCTGTCGCGGCGCCGCCCTCCGCGCCCGCGGGCGAGCCGAACTCGTCGCGCCAGGAGGGATGCGCCGCGACCATACTGGCAGCACCGACCGACCGTTTTTTCGTCGGGGCGCGACCCCTGCTGAAGGGGTCGTCGCGAGTTGGACGAGGGGCGACGAATCCGTTAAGGTCGTGGGGCACGCCGGGGTTCCTCGGCAAGAGCAGGCGGACATAGCTCAGTTGGTAGAGCATCACCTTGCCAAGGTGAGGGTCGCGAGTTCGAGTCTCGTTGTCCGCTCGGTAGGCCTCTCGCAGGTCTGTCAGGAGGGTCCCGGAGCCCTCACGGTGGAGTGGCCGAGAGGCGAGGCAACGGCCTGCAAAGCCGTGTACACGGGTTCAAATCCCGTCTCCACCTCCACCCTCATGGGCGATTGGCGCAGGTGGCTAGCGCGCTTCCTTGACACGGAAGAGGTCACAGGTTCAAGTCCTGTATCGCCCACCATCGAGAACGGCCCCTGACCAGCGGAGACGCTGAGTCAGGGGCCGTTCTCGTGCGGGGCCGTTTTCGTGCGCGGGGAGGGCTTAGGCCGCCCGAGAGTAGATCAACACCGTGTACGGCGCGATCGACAGGCTGATGTGCGCGTCGAGGTCGTCCTCGGACTGCGGGTGCGCGTCCATGTCGTACGCTTCCTCGCCAGCGAAATCCTCACTGTACGACTGAGAGTCGGAGTTCAGGCGCAGGATCCAGCGACCGGCGTGCGGCATCCCGATCCGGTAGTGCTCGTAGGAGACGCTGGACAGGTTGACCACGACGACGGTGTCGTCGTCGGGCCCGCCGTCGGCCCACCGATGGAACGCGAGGACGTTGTTCTCCTCGTCGGCGTGGAAGACGTTGACGTGCTGGCCGGTCAGGCCCTTCGTCGTGCCGTCGAGGTTGCGCCGGAGCCGGATCAGGTCCCGGTAGAGGCGGACCACGCCGCGGTACTCCCGGTTCTGATCCCAGTCCAGCGGGACGTCGTCACGGAACCACCCGCCCTGCAGGAACTCCTGCCCCTGGAAGAGCATCGGGATGCCCGGTGACGTCAGCGCCAGCGCGGCACCGGCCGTCGAGCGCTTCTGCGCGTACCAGCCAGTGGGGTCGCCCTCGTCGATCTCGTGCGGCACCCGGGCCTGGCCGTTGGCGACCTCGTCGTGGGACTCGGTGTAGACGACCCGCTGGAACGCGTCCCCGTTGTAGATGGTCTCGACCGCTTCCCGGATCGAGGCCATGGACCGCCACGCATCCTCTGAGGCGATGACCGCCTCCCGCACGGGATGGACGAACGCGCCGTCCCACTGGGCGTGAAAGGCGGCCCCGTGGTCCTCGACCTGGGTGATGGTCGGGTTGCGATGCATGTCCTCGGCGATCGTGATGCGGCCCGGGAACTGCTCGCGCACCGACAGGTTGATCCATCGCATGAGGTCCCAGCCCTCGGCGAGGTCGCGACCGGTGGCGTCGACGCTGCGGATGTAGGGCGTCATGTCGTAGCGCAGGCCGTCGAGGTGGTAGTCGTGCAGCCACATCATCGCGTTGCTGTGGATGAACCGCCGCACCTCCTCTCGGCCGTAGTCCGGCCGGGTGTCCCCCCAGGGTGTATTGGCTCGGTGGTCGTTGTAGAAGTAGATCCCGCCGAGGTCGTTCTCGCTCCACCCGTCGAAGCGCCACAGGTCCAGGTCGGAGGGTCCGAAGTGGTTGTAGACGACGTCCTGGATGACGGCGAGGCCGCGGGAGTGCGCCTCGCGTACGAACGTCTTCAGGGCGTCCGGCCCGCCGTAGCCCGACTCCACGGCGAAGATGTGCGCGGGGTTGTAGCCCCACGACAGGTCCCCGGCGAACTCGGCGAGCGGCATGAGCTGGACCGCGTTGACGCCCAGCTTCAGCAGGTGGTCGAGCTTCTCCAACGCGAGCTCGAGCGTGCCGACCTCGTCGTCCCGCCGGCGGTAGAACGAGCCCACGTGCATCTCGTAGATGACCAGCTCGTGGTGGTGGGGGATCGCGAAGTCGTCACCCTGCCAGTCGAAAGCGCCGTGATCGTAGATGACGCCGTTCCCGACGGAGCTGGTGACCTGCAAGGCGTACGGGTCGATCCGATGCAGCAGCTGCTCGCCGTTCTTGAGGACGAACTTGTACTCCTGCCCCGGTGCTGCCTTGGAGACCTCGCCGTACCAGTGACCGTTGCCCTCGCTCGCCAGCTCGTCCGCCGTATCCGACCAGGCGTTGAAATCGCCGGTCACCCACACCCGCTCGGCGTGCGGCGCCCACACCCGGAAGGCGACTCCTCCTGAGAAGGGGATCGCTCCCATGCCTTCGACCACGTCGAACTCCCTTCGATCCCGGCCCACCGACGACGGGTGGGGCGCGACGAACGCTACCGGCCCCGAATGGTCCCGTACGTCGCCTTCGCGCGAATGGCCTCGTACGCCGCCTTCGGGCGGAGCCGCCATCAGCGCGACCCGAGGGCGAACGGCGCGGGTCGACCGCGATGAACGCGCGTCCAGGCGGTTGACTTTGGCAGCCTCGACCCTAGAGTTATCTACCAAATGTTCGTTCGGTATCCGGTCGTGGGCCGGACGCGAGGAGGACCGCATGGAGCAGCTGCGTGTCGAGCGGGACGGCGGCGTTCTCACCGTCACCTTGAATGCCCCCGACAAGGGCAACGCCCTCAACGAACCGCTCAAGGTGGCCTTGCGAGACACGCTGGCTGACGCCGCTTCGGACTCCTCGGTGCGCGCGCTGGTCCTGACCGGCAACGGCAAGACGTTCTGCGTGGGGCAGGACCTCGCCGAGCACGCTGCGGCGCTCGAGAAGGGCGGCCCGGAGCTGGCCTTCGCGACGGTGGGGGAGCACTACAACCCGATCGTCACCTCCCTGGCGACGATGCCCAAGCCGGTCATCGCCGCCATCAACGGCACGTGCGTGGGGGCGGGGCTCGGCTTCGCGCTGGCGTGCGACATCCGGATCGCCGCGCAGGAGGCCAAGTTCGGGACCGCCTTCAGCGGTATTGGGCTCACCGGCGACTCGGGGCTCTCGGCGACGCTCGCGCGCGCCGTCGGGATGGCGCGGGCCAGCGAGCTGCTCATGCTCGCCCCCACCTTCGACGCGGCGCAGGCGCTCGACTGGGGCCTCGTCGGCACCGTCGTGCCCGCAGCAGATCTGGCTGCCGCCGCGCAGAAGACCGCGGCCCGCCTCGCCTCAGGTCCGACGGCCGCGTACGCCATGATCAAGCGCTCCCTGCACGGGGCGTGGGGCGTGGACCTCGAAAGCGCCCTCGCCGCGGAGGGGAAGGGCCAGCTGGAGGTCGGGAGCACCGCCGACCACTCGGGCGCCGTCACGGCGTTCCTCTCCAAGCAGCGCCCGACGTTCACGGGTCGCTGAGGTTCCTCTCACCGATCGCTGTGCCCCGGGGGACCTTTCGCCGAGGCGCCTCAGCGACGGTGCGGGGCTCGGTCGGCCCAGTGGGCCGTCACTGAGCGGGGACTCGCACAGGCAGGAAAAGTCCGGCGAGGCTCTCCGAACGGACGTCTCGGTCGTGTTGTCCGTATACTCGACCTCAAGCTCGTGCCTTATCGGGCGCACCGACAACCAGATCGGCTGACCTTCAGACCATGACTGTACGCACCGTTCCCGCGCCTCGGACTTCGTCCAAGGCGCGGCGAGGTCGGCCGGGTCATGATCTGGAGTCCGTGCTCAGCGGGGCCGTCCGGGTGTTCAACGAACGCGGCTATGACGGCACCAGTATGGAGGATCTCTCCCACGAACTGGGCATCACGAAGTCGGCGATCTATCACCACGTGTCGAGCAAGGAAGAACTGCTCCGCCTGGCGACCGAACGTGCGCTCGACGGGCTGTTCGCCGTGCTGGACGAGGTCTCTGCCCTCGACGGCACCGCGTTCCACCGCCTCGAAGAGCTCGTGCGGCGCAGCGTGCTGCTCCTCGTCGACGAGCTTCCGTTCGTCACGCTGCTCCTGCGGGTCCGGGGCAATACCCCGGTGGAGCGCCAGGCGCTGACCCGCCGCCGCCGGTTCGACACGTTGGTGACCGGGCTGGTCACCCAGGCGCGGGACGAAGGCACTCTGCGCGCCGACCTGGAGCCGGCGGTGGCCGCTCGGCTGCTGTTCGGGATGATCAACTCGGTCGTGGAGTGGTACCGGCCCCGTCGCGGCGACAAGCCCGAGGACCTGGCCGAAGCGATCCGCCTGGTCGGGTTCAGCGGTCTGCGCCGCTGCGCTGACCCGGTGGCCTCGTGTCACGACATCGCGCTCTGACTGACTCGTCGCTTTCTCACGCGCCGCGCTCTCCCTCCCCTCGCCTCGCACTGCGCTCTGCCGACGGCACGAACCAGCTCTCTCGAACGACATCAGTCTGGAAGACTTCGTCGACACCAGATTGGAAGACTTCGTGAGGCCTCGAAGCCCGAACGACGTCCGGCCCCGGCGATGAGCGCACCGCCGAGGCCGGACTCCCTTCGCCCGCGAAGTCAGTCTCCAGAGGGCGCCGGCACGTGGCGCCGGCTCTGCAGCGTGTTGAACCGCCCGGACACGAAGGCCGGGTCGGACAGCGTGGCCGTGGCCGCCGGGTTGGCGGGGCTGCCGTGGAAGTCGCTGTAGGCCGCGGACTGGTTCACAAAGACGCCGCCGGTCAGGTTCTCCGACAGGTGAACGCCCGCGTCGAGCGCCGCCTCACGGGCCTGCTCCAGCACCTGCTCGCTCGTGGAGTACACCGACGCCGTCAGCGCGCCGTGGGCGCTCACCGTGTCGCGCAGGATCTGCAGGCTCTGATCGGTGCCATCGGTCTCGATGACGAACGAGATGGGTCCGAACCACTCCCGCGTGTACGTGCCCTCGTCGGCGGCCTTGAGCGCCACGAGCAGCGGCGACCGGACGACGGCGTCCGCGTGCTGCGGGTGCTCCACGACCTCGGAGGCGCGCACGACCGTTCCGACGCCAGCGGCCTCGTCGATGCGCTCCAGGATGGCCTCGCTGGAGATGGCGCCGAGGATGCCGGTGGCGCGCTTGATGTCACCGAGGAGCCCGTCGAGCGCCTTGGTCAGGTCCGCGCCGAACTCCTGGGCGCTCTTGTGGCCCTGGTCCGTCTCGATGCCGGACGCCGGGATCAGCAGGTTCTGCGAGGTCGTGCACATCTGCCCGCTGTACAGCGACAGCGTGAACGCGAGGTTGCCGAGCATCCCCTTGTAGTTGTCGGTCGAGTCGACGATGACCGTGTTGAGGCCGGCCTTCTCCGCGTACACGTGCGCCTGACGCGCGTTGTCCTCGATCCAGTCACCGAACTGCGTCGACCCGGTGTAGTCGATGATCCGCACGTCCGGGTTCGTGGCGAGCTTGCCCGCGATGGGCTCGCCCGGCATGTCCGGAGTCATGAGGACGGTGTTGGGGTCGAACCCGGCCTCGGCGAGCACCTCCCGGGCGATCCGCACGGTGATGGCCACCGGGAGGATCGACAGCGGGTGCGGCTTGATGATGACCGGGTTGCCGGTCGCGAGGCTGGCGAACACGCCCGGGTAGGTGTTCCACGTCGGGAACGTCACGCAAGCGATGACGAGGGCCACGCCGCGCCCGACCGTGGTGAACGTCTTCTCCATGGTGAGCGGGCCGCCCTTGGGCTGCGGCTTGCTCCAGATGGCCGACTGCCCGTGGAAGTGCTGCTCCTTCCACGCGTACGCCACGGCCTCGAGCCCGCGGTCCTGGGCGTGCGGGCCGCCGGCCTGGAAGGCCATCGCGAACGCCTGACCGGTCGTGAACTGCACCGCCTGGGCGATCTCGAAGCTGGCCTGGTTCAGCCGGACGAGGATCTCCGCGCACACGCCCGCGCGCTCGTCGGCGCTGGCGCGACGCCACGCCGCTCCCGCCTCCTTGGCGGCGGCGACCGCCTCGTCGGGGCCGAGGTAGGAGTACGTGACGTCGAGAGGAACCCCGTACGGAGACTTCTCGGTCGCGGGAACGGTGCCGGACTCGGGCTGGCCGAGATCGAACTTGTGGCCGAGCAGGGCCTGGAAGGCGGCGGCGCCCTCCTTGATCCCGTTCTCCGGGTAGCTGGCGTCCTTCGGGTTCTCCGAGAACGCCGAGAAGTAGCCGCGATCCTGGATGGCCGTCGTGGCCCGCTCGAGGAGCTCGCGATGGCGGGAGAAAAAGTCGGTCTTCGTGGACTCGGGCATTCAACACCTCATGTCTGGCAGGGACCAGCCGAGCGAGCGGCCGGGCATGTTCACGGTCGTTGCTGGTTGGCGTACGGGGCGAGGTGCCCCGTCACTCGTGGGGGGTCTCGCCGGGCTGCGGGGTGCCGGGCTGCTCGAGCACCTGGTAGGGCTGCCCGTCATAGGTGACGGTGCCGACCTGGGTGAATCCCGAGTATTCCGCGACGCGCACCGCGGCGGCGTTCCACTGCGGCACCGTCGTGCGGAGGCGACGGTCCTTCGCCACCTTACGGGCATGCTCGATCGCCGCGCGACCGAGCGAAGCGCCCCAACCGCGGCCGGCGTACCCGGGGCGAACCCCGATGGAGACGTCCAGCACGGTCGGGTGGCTCGGCGCGCCGGTCACCCGGGCGGCCTCACCGAAGCAGCAGTGACCCAGCAGGCGGCCATCCGCGTCGACGACGGCGCGGTAGCCCTCGTCCGGCATCTCGGCGCCGTCCTGGACATGCCAGGCACCCGGCGTCGGCGACATCGCCAGCGCCAGCCCGTCTTCGATCGTGAGCTGGCGGACGTGGAGCGGGCCGACGGGGTCGGCGACCTCGGTGGGTCGCTGGGCGCCCGCTGCCGCCGGGGCCTCGGACTTGCGCGCGGCCTGACGGTCCAGGAAGCGGGTCATGCGCTCCCGCTTGTCCTCGCTGTCGAAGAGCAAGGCCTGGGCCGCCACGTCGAACGTGGTGGTGGCGGGCCGGTGCAGGCGCAGGGCCAGCTTCGTGAGCTCGAGCGCGCGCCAGGACTGCTTGCCGATCTTTTCCGCGAGGGCCAGGCCGGCGTCGAGCAGCTGCCCGGGATCGTGCAGCCCGTCCACCAGACCCGCGTCGGCGGCCGCCTGGGCGTCCAGCGACTCGCCGGTGAATAGCATCCGGCGCGCCACGGGGAGCCCCGCCACCTGGGCCAGCCGCCAGTTGCCGCCGGCGCCCGCCAAGATGCCGAGGGCCAGCTCGGGCTGGGCGAACCGCGCACGAGGCGTGGCGAGCCGCAGGTCGCAGGCGAGGGCCAACTCGCAGCCGCCGCCGAGAGCCGGGCCGTCGACGAGCGCGATGGTCGGCCAGCGGTGGGCCTCCAGGCGCTCGAACAGGCCCGCGTTGATAGCCCGCAGAGCCGCGTCCGCGTCCCGGTCGCGCAACTGCGCGATGTCCGCGCCCGCGGCGAAGACACCGGGGGTCGTGGAGTAGAGGACGATCACGCACGGCTCGCGAGACGCATCCGTGAGGACCCGGTCGATCTGCTCGACCATCGCCTCGTCCAAGGCGTTGTGCTTATCCGGCCGGTTGAGGCCCAGCAGGAGGGCAGCGCCGCGCCGTTCAGTGTGTACCAGGGCCATCTTTCACCGTTTCTTACTGGTCGAAGTCGACGGTCACTCGGTCACTGACCGGGTGGGCTTGACAGGTCAGCACGAAGCCGGCAGCCAGCTCGTTGGGCTCGAGGGCGAAGTTGATGTCCATGCTGACCTCGCCCTCGGTCACCTTGGCGCGGCAGGTGCCGCAGACGCCGTTCTTGCAGGCGTACGGGGCGTCGGGACGGAACTGCATGAGCGTGTCCAGGATGGTCGCGCCGTCGGTGGGCAGAACGAACCTCTGGGACCGGCCGTCGAGGATGGTGGTCACGGTCGAACCGGACTGGGCGGTCGTGGTGGGCGGCGGCGTGCTGATGTCGCCCGGCTTGCCCACGTGGAACAGCTCGCGGTGGATGTGATCCTCGTCGGCACCCGACTCGATGAGCACCTCGCGGGCCGCGTCGGTCATCGGCAGCGGACCGCAGAGGAACCAGTCGTCGATCTCCTCGTGGGACACCAGCTGGCGCAGGATCCGGCCGAGCCGGTCCGCGTCGAGACGTCCCGAGAGGATGTCGACGTCCACCGGCTCTTCGTCCAGCACGTGGATGAGCTGAAGGCGAGACGGGTAGGCGTTCTTCAGGTCCTCCAGCTCCTCCAGGAACATGATGTTCAAGGTGGTGCGGTTGACGTAGATGAGCGTCGCCGTGCTGTTCGGCTCGGTCGCCAGCACGGAGCTGATGATCGACAGCACCGGCGTGATGCCGGAACCGGCCGCGATGGCGCCGTAGTTGCGGCTCGCCTCGGGGTCCAGGTCGACCGTGAAGCTCCCAGTGGGGGTCAGCACCTCGAGGGTGTCACCCACCTGTAGCTTCTCGGTCGCGAAGCCGGAGAAGACGCCGTTCGGGATCCGCTTGACGCCGATGCGGAGCGTGCCGCTGGAGGCGGGGGCGCAGATCGAGTAGTTGCGGCGGATGTCGTCACCAAGGAAGGACGAGCGCACGGACAGATGCTGGCCCGGCTTGAACAGGAACTGCTCGCGCAGGTCCTCGGGCACATCGAAGGTCACCGCCACGGAATCCTCGGTCAGCCGCTCGACCTCGGCCACCCGCAGTGGGTGGAACTGGAGGTGCCGGCGGCCCTTGCCCGCGGTGGGCAGGTCGGTCTGGTCGGGGACCACGGTGTCAGCCATCAGATCGCCTTGAAGGAGTCGAAGGGTTCAGCACAGGATTTGCAGGTCCACAGGGACTTGCAGGGGGTGGAGCCGAATCGGCTCACCTCGTGGGTGTTCCGGGAGCCGCATCGCGGACACGTCATCGGGGTCATCAGGGTCAGACCGACCTTCGTCGAACTCGACGCCTTGGTGGGCCCGGGCGGAGCGATGCCGTACTCGCGCAGCTTCTCCCGTCCCTCCGCGCTGATCCAGTCGGTGGTCCACGCAGGAGAGAGCACGGTGTGGACGCGAACCTCCGAGACGCCGGCCTCGCGCACGGCCGCGGCGACATCCGCCGCGATGACGGCCGTGGCGGGGCAGCCCGTGTACGTCGGGGTGACGTCCACATCGACGGAGCCGTCGTCCCCGATCCGGAGGTCACGGACGACCCCCAAGTCGCCGAGGGTGATGACGGGGATCTCCGGGTCGGGGACGGCCCGGGCGGCCGCCAACAGGCGGTCGACCCCCGGGGCCGTCACCGGCGCGGTCGAGTTGGTCACCACTCGGCACCCGGGTGCGAGCGGTGCAGGTGCTGCATCTCGGCCAGGATGTGCCCGAGGTGCTCGGAGTGGTAGCCGCGGCGACCGCCGCGGGCGTGCCAGTGGGGCTCGGGCTGCGAAAGGTCGGCCTCCGCCAGGACCCGGTTGATGTAGACATCCCAGGCCGCCCGGAGGCCCGCCGGGTCCACCAGGACGCCAGGGAGCTGGTCCGCCAGGTCGGAGCTCTCGAAGAGCTCGTTGACGTACGGCCAGACGTCGTCGAGGCCCGCCTTCATCCGCTCGCGGGAGTAGTCGGTGCCGCCCGCCAGGCGGAGCACCCACAGCGTGGCGTGCTCCCGGTGGTAGGTGACCTCCTTGAGCGCCTTCGCCGCCAGACCGGCCAGCGTCTGGTCGCCGCACTGCCGCAGGGCCGAGTACAGCTCGAACTGGTAGGCGGAGAACGCCAGCAGCCGCGCCATGGTGCACGCGAAGTCGCCGTTGGGGGCCTCGACCATGTGGACGTTGAGGAAGTCCCAGTCGTCGCGCAGGTAGGCCATGTCGTCCTCGTCGCGGCCCTGCCCCTCGACCTCTCCGGCATAGGCGAGCAGGGTCCGGGCCTGGCCGAGGAGGTCCAGGGACACGTTCGCGATCGCGAGGTCTTCCTCGATCTGCGGCGCGTCGGCGATCCACTCGCACAGGCGCTGCGACAGGATCAGGGCGTCATCTCCCAGGCCCAGCGCGTAGCGCGCGAGCGGGGGGAGGGTGCGGGTCTTCTCGCTCGCGATCGTCACAGGTGCTCCGCCCCTTCGGGGACGTCGTAGAACGTCGGGTGCCGGTACGGCTTGTCGATGGACGGGTCGAAGAAGGGGTCCTTCTCGTCCGGGCTGCTCGCGATGATCGAGTCCGACGGGATGACCCAGATCGACACGCCCTCGGAGCGACGGGTGTAGGCGTCGCGCGCGTTGTGCAGGGCCAGCTCGGCATCCGGCGCGTGGAGGCTACCGACGTGGTGATGGCTCAGGCCACGCTTGGCGCGGACGAACACCTCCCACAGCGGCCAGTCCCGCCGGGTCTTCCCGGCCTCCTGCGACGTGCTCTGCTCCGTGTTGCTCATGATGCCGCCTTCGTGATGTTGCGCTGTGCCTGCTTGTCGGCGTAGGCCGATGCGGCCTCACGCACCCACGCGCCGTTCTCGTGCGCCGCGATCCGCTTGCGCATCCGCTGCACGTTGCACGGCCCGTCGCCCTTCACGACCCGCCAGAACTCGTCCCAGTCGATCTCGCTGAAGTCGTAGTGCCCGCGCTCCTCGTTCCACTTCAGGTTCGGGTCGGGAACGGACAGCCCCAGCACCTCCGCCTGGGGGACCGTCATGTCGACGAAGCGCTGACGCAGCTCGTCGTTGCTGAACCGCTTGATGCCCCACGCCATGGACTGAGCCGAGTGCGGCGACGAGTCGTCGTTGGGGCCGAACATCATCAGCGCGGGCCACCAGAACCGGTTGACGGCGTCCTGCGCCATCTCCTTCTGCTCGGGCGTGCCGTGCGACATGGTGTAGAGCAGTTCGTAACCCTGACGCTGGTGGAACGACTCCTCCTTGCAGATCCGCACCATGGAGCGCGCGTACGGACCGTAGGAGCAGCGGCACAGCGGCACCTGGTTCATGATCGCCGCGCCGTCCACGAGCCACCCGACGGCGCCGACGTCGGCCCAGTTGAGGGTCGGGTAGTTGAAGATCGAGGAGTACTTCTGCTTGCCGGCGTGGAGCATGTCGAGCAGCTCCTCCCGGCTGACCCCGAGGGTCTCGGCGGCCGAGTACAGGTACAGGCCGTGGCCGCCCTCGTCCTGAACCTTCGCGATGAGGATGGCCTTGCGCCGCAGGTTCGGCGCCCGGGTGATCCAGTTGCCCTCGGGCTGCATGCCGATGATCTCGGAATGCGCGTGCTGCGCGATCTGGCGGATCAGGGTCTTGCGGTAGGCCTCCGGCATCCAGTCCCGGGGCTCGATCCTTTGGTCGTCCGCGATCAGCTGGTCGAAGTGGGCCTGCTGATCGGCGGAAGACTCTGCCGCAGCGGGGGTGTCGGTGTCGTAGTTACCGTACAAGGGGCTCCTCCAGTCGCTCCTTTAGTACCGAACGTTCAGTCAGTTTTTCATCGGGCGGTCAACGCTGTCAACAGCGCAGACGACCTCCCGACGTGCCCGTGACTCTCGTCACGGGGCTCCGCATCGATCGGAGTCAGTGGTCAGACCCCTCGTCTCCTCGGAGCAGACCCAGTGTCAGGGTCGCTCCAGAAGCAAGGCAATACCCTGGCCGACGCCGACGCACATCGTGGCGACGGCCCGCCGCGCGTCGCGCAGGCCGAGCTCGATGCTGGCGCTGAGCGCCAGTCGGGCACCGCTCATCCCCAGGGGGTGGCCGAGGGCGATGGCGCCGCCGTTGGGGTTGACGTGCTCGGCGTCGTCGGGCAGCCCGAGACCGCGCAGGACGGCGAGGGACTGCGAGGCGAAGGCCTCGTTGAGCTCGATCACGTCGATGTCGCCGATGCTCAGGCCGTTGCGGGCGAGCAGCTTCTTGGTGGCGGGCTCCGGACCGACGCCCATGATCCGGGGCTCGACGCCCACGGTCGCCATGGAGGTGACCCGCGCCAGCGGCGAGAGCCCGTACTTCTCCACCGCCGCGCCCGAGGCGACCAGGATCGCGACCGCGCCGTCGTTGACGCCGGAGGCGTTGCCGGCGGTGACGGTCCCGTTCGGGAAGAGCGGGCGCAGGCTCGCGAGCTTCTCCATCGTCGTGGCGCGCGGGTGCTCGTCGGTGTCGACGATGACCGGGTCGCCCTTGCGCTGCGGGACGGGGACCGGCGTGATCTCCTTGGCCATCCGACCGGACGCGATCGCGGCGGCGGCTCTGGTCTGGCTGCGCACCGCGAACGCGTCCTGGTCCTCGCGGCTGACCTTGAAGTCCTGGGCCACGTTCTCCGCGGTCTCCGGCATGGAGTCGACGCCGAACTTCTCGCGCATCGCGGGGTTGACGAAGCGCCACCCGATCGTGGTGTCGAAGATCGCCGAGCTGCGGCTGAAGGCCGACGTGGCCTTCGGCAGGACGAACGGCGCGCGGCTCATCGACTCGACGCCCCCCGCGATGATCAGGTCCGCGTCGCCGGCGCGGATCGTGCGCGCGGCCAACCCGACCGCGTCCGCGCCCGAACCGCACAGTCGGTTGACCGTGGTGCCGGAGACCTCGACCGGGAGGCCGGCCAGGAGCACGGCCATGCGGGCGACGTCGCGGTTGTCCTCGCCGGCCTGGTTGGCGCAGCCGAGGAGCACGTCGTCGACGGCCCCCCAATCGACGCTCGGCAGGCTCTCCGCGAGGGCGCGCATGGTGTGCGCCGCCAGGTCGTCCGGCCGGACGGCGGCCAGAGCGCCGCCGTAACGACCGATGGGGGTACGCGTGCCGGCTACCAGGAAGGCATCCAAGGCGACTCTCCGTTCGTTAGCTTCGTTGCTGACGTCTGCGGCTGGGAAACCGTGGTGGGGACGAGCGTACGTCCGCTCTCTGACAACGACTCAGTCGAGCAGGCTGCCGCCGACCGCAGCGCGCCGGCGCAACCGGGGGCAGGGACGGTAGCGCCCGTCCCCGTAGTGGGCGCCCAGCGCGTCGAGCAGGTCGCACACCCACCGCGCCCCCACCGCGTCGCCCCAGGCCAGAGGGCCCTTCGGGTAGTTCACGCCGAGCTTCATCGCCTGGTCCACGTCCTGCGGGGAGGCGACCCCGCGGCCGGCGAGATCGGCGGCCTCGTTCGTGAGCATCGCGACGGTCCGGGCCACGAGGAGGCCGGCGAGGTCGTCGATGACGCTGACCGCCGCGCCGCCGGCCTGCAGGAGCCCCACGACCTGCGTCAGGGCCTCGTCGGGACAGCCGTCGGAGGGGGCCACGGCGAAGCGGGAGGCGGTCGCGGCATCGAGCGCTAGGTCCAGGACGACGGTCGGGCGACCCGAGGCCGCCGCGAGGGCTGTCGCGGTGGGGCCGGTGACCGGCACGAGGGTGGCCTGCCCGACCGACGCGGAGGGCACGCCCTGCGCGTCACCGCGATCGACGGTCACGCCGGCGTCGGCGAGCCGCGACCACAGCCCCTCCCAGGGGCCCCAGTCGCCGAGGACCTCGACACGCTCCGGGGCGGGGGCCGGTGGGGCCGTCTGGGGGGCCGGCTTGTCGGAGCCGTCGTAGGAGTAGAAGCCGCGCCCCGTCTTGCGACCGAGCAGCCCGGCCGCGACGAGCTCGCCCTGGGTGAGGGAGGGCATGTACCGCGGGTCGTTCCCGTAGCCCTCCCACACGCTGCGGGCGGAGGCGTAGTTGATGTCCTGCCCGATCAGGTCGGTCAGCTCCAGCGGCCCCATCCGGAAGCCGCCGGACTCCCGCACGATCGCGTCGATGGTGGCGGGGGAGGCGGTCTGCTCCTCGTACGCGCGCAGCGCCTCGCCGTAGAACGGCCGGGCGACGCGGTTGACCACGAAGCCGGGGGTGGAGGCGACCTTGATCGCGGTCTTGCCCCACGCGGTCGCGGTCAGCGCGACCTTGTCGGCCGCGTCCGCGTCGGTGGTGAGACCGCTGATGACCTCGACCAGCCGCATGAGCGGGGCCGGGTTGAAGAAGTGCATCCCGACCACGCGCCCCGGATGGCGCAGGGGCGCCGCGATCGCCGAGATCGAGATGGTGGAGGTGTTGCTCGTGAGCAGGCACTCGGGGGAGACGATGTCCTCCAGCTCCCCGAAGAGGGAGAGCTTGACGTCCAGGCGCTCGACAGCGGCCTCGACGACGAGCGCGGTCTCCGCCAGCGACCCGAGCCCCTCGCCGACCGTGAGCCGCTCGCCGGCGGCGCGGGCCTCATCCGCGTCCATGCGTCCCTTGTCGGCCAACGTGGCCAGGGTCGCGCGCAGCTGCTCCACCGCTTGGCTCGCCCGTCCCGGCGCGGCGTCGGTGAGGATCACCCGATGCCCGGCGACCGCGGCGACCTGGGCGATCCCCGCGCCCATCGTCCCGACGCCGATGACCGCGACGGTTTCGGAGGGGGGAAGGGCGCTGACCATGACGACTCCGTAACGGGGAGGGGACTTCCGCACATGGGGAAAGTCCCAGGGGTGAACGAACCAGCACTACTGAACGTTCGGTCTTGAAGGACCGGACTCATCGTCCGCGCCGGTCCTGGGCCGTGTCAACTTGTCGCGCGCTTGACGGGCCGTGCAGCGCGCCCGTCGGAGGCCACGCGCAGTCCGACGGCCTGCGGGTATGTCGGATCGCTCCGCCTGCGGCGGCAGCGTGGCGGAACCGAACGAAGATTCAGTAAAGATGCCGTCCGCCTCAGTAGGATGGGACGATGGCGGTCAACGGGCCGTCGCACATCGGGGGCGCGTCCTGCGCCCGGCCCATCAGACTCGCCGCAGCCGCGACGGGTTCGGTGATGAGGAGAATCAGCCGTGTCTCAACGCTACGAGAAGATCGCGCACCTGCAGGAGTTCCCACCTGACACTCCGCAACCCAACATCTACCCGCTCAGCTGGCCGGACGGACCGGCCAAGATGGAGGAGATCTGGCAGTCCTCGCAGAAGGAGCTGTGGGATCCCGCCAAGCTGCCCTGGGACAGCTTCGACCCCGAGTCCTACACCTGGGAGCAGCGTGAGGCGATCGCCTACTGGTGGACGCTCTGCGCGGTCTTCGACGCGTCGGCCCCACCCGTCATGGCGACCGCGTTCGTGAAGACGTACGAGGACCACGAGGACGACGTCGTCCGGCGCTGCTTCTTCAGCATCACGCGCGACGAGGCTGCGCATGAGCACATGTGCAAGCACGCGATCACGAGGCTTCTGGACCACGACGACCCGCTCACGTACGCCCCCAAGACCGAGCTGGGAGAGCGCCTCCAGAAGAACGTCCGGTGGTTGTTCCACAACGGCGGGCGCTACTGGGAGGGCTACAAGCAGGCCGTCCCGAAGTACAGCCTCGCCGTCCTCTTCTCCTCGTTCCTCATGGGCGAGATCGCGGCCGCCACGATCTTCCACCAGATGGCCGCGGGCTGCACCGAGCCCGTGTTCCAGGAGGCGTTCCGTCGGATCGGACGCGACGAGGGCCGCCACATGGGCATCTGCCTCGCGGTGATGGAGCGCGACTACCCCAAGATCGACGTCAGCGACCACGACCTGATCACCAAGCAGATCCGCGCCGGGTACCTGTTCTTGTCCGCCATCCTGTTCGAGCCGCCCACGGAGTTCTGGGACCTGCCGGACGACTACATCACCAACCAGCGCCTCGGGGAGCAGGTCGCCCGGGAGGCGGGCTTCGCCATCCCCGGCTACGAGGAGAAGCTGGAGAACTGGCGCCGGGCGATGCTCAACCTCAAGGGAGTGCTGGACCGGTACGGCGTCCCGTTCCCCGCGATCCCGGAGGTGGGGATCACCGGGATCGAGGTCACGGACGTCTCGATGGAGGACATCATCCCGGTCTTCTGACCGGGCCCCGGAAAGGGCTGGTGACCCCGTGGGTCAGATCCGACTACACCCGTCGTCGCACGTCGTGCCCTGCGGCCCCGGGGACACGGTCCTGGAGGCGTTGGAGCGGGCGGGGTACGCCCTTCCCAACAACTGCCGCGCGGGAGCGTGCGGGGAGTGCAAGGTCAAGGTCCGCTCGGGCGAGTTCGACCAGGGCTTCGTCCTGGACATGGCGCTGTCCCCGCTGGAGCGGGAGGTCGGCTACGGCCTGATGTGCATGGCCAAGCTGATCAGCGACGAGCTGGAGATCGAGTGGGGGACGCCCGACGCGCGTCCGGCGATGTTCCCCGCGAAGGACGGACAGCGGTTCGTTCTGGTCGACAGCGTCCAGCGGACCCCGCGCATCACGGAGTTGGTGCTGCGGCCGACGGCGTCGCCGCTGCGCTACTGGCCGGGGCAGTACGTCCGGGTCGGCGACCCCGAGGTGGGGCTGCCGATCCGGTCGTACTCCCTCGCCAGTGCCCCGCACCCCGACGGTGAGATTCGCCTGCAGGTCACCCGCGTGGACGGCGGACGCACGAGCGCCTGGCTGCACGAGCTACGGCCAGGAGCGGTCATCACGTTGTCCGGGCCCCACGGGACGTTCGTGGGGGACCCGACGATCGAGACCCCGATCTTGTGTCTCGCCGCCGGGTCCGGCCTGGCGCCGATCCTGTCCCTCACGGAGGCGGCCTTGCGCCGGGGGTACAAGCGGCCGGTCACCGTGGTCTTTTCGGCCCGACGCCGGGAGGACCTCTACGACCAGGGGCTGCTGAAGTACTGGGAGATGCGACACCGCAACTTCCGTTGCATTCCCACCCTGACGCGGGAGAAGGTGGAGGGGATACGGCACGGCCGCATTCCGGACATTCTGGCTGACGTGGTTCCGTCGCTGCGCGACCGGAGGGTGTTCATCGCGGGCGTGGAGGGGTTCGTCGAAGCGTGCCGGCGGGCGGTCCAGGCCCTCGGGGCCGACGACCGACGGATCTTCACGGAGGGCTTCTACGAGCAGCCGGACCGTTAACTCAACGGCGCGCGACCCGTGCCGCCAGAGGCGAGGAGGTGGCGGGTCGTGCGGCAGCTGAGCGGCATGGACAGCGAGTTCCTGGCGATGGAATCGGGTTCCGTGGTAGGCCACTTCGGCACCGTGACCCTGCTCGCGCCACCGGCGGACGGCCGGGTGTTGGACGTACGCGTGGTGCGGGCGCACGTCGCCTCCCGACTCCATCTCGTGCCAGTGCTGCGCCAGCGCCTCGTGCCGGTGATGTGGGGCGTCGACCAGCCGTACTGGGTCGACGACCGCGCCTTCGACCTGACGCGGCACGTCCTGGAGGTACGGCTGCCCGAGGGCAGCGGTGTGGACCGTCTGTCCGAGGCGGTGGCGGACCTGCACCGGCACCGCCTCGACCGCAACAGGCCGCTGTGGGAGCTGTACTTCGTGACCGGTTTGTCCGAGGGGCGGTCGGCCTTCTACCTGAAGATCCACCACGCCGTGATGGACGGCGCGGGGTGGGCGTCGCTGATGGGGGCGCTCCTCGACAAGGAACCGGGACCGCCCGACGTCCCCCCGCCGCGGGACTGGCGCCCGGAACCGGTGCCCACGCACTTGGAACTGCTCAGCATGAGCGGGTGGTCGATGGCTCGGACCTCCCTGCGCAGCATGAAGCTGGGGCTGGAGTTCATGGCGCGCGCCCCGGCCCTGACGGCGCGTCAGATCATGCCGCTGTCGCAGTCCGAGGTGATCCCGCTCACCGCGCCGCCAGCGCCGTTCAACCAGGAGATCTCAGGCGCCCGCAGCTGCGTGCTGGTCGATCTGCCCATGGACTCCGTCCAGACCGTCCGCCGATCCGTGGGGGCGACGGTCAACGACGTCGTGATGACCCTGTGCGCCGGCGCCCTCCGTCGCTGGCTGCAGGACCACGACGCGCTGCCCCCGCAGCCTCTGGTGGCCGTGGTTCCGGTCTCGGTGCGGGCGCGCGACGACCGAGAGCCCCTCGGCAACCGCCTGGGGCTCGTCCGGGGCTTGCTGCCCACCCACCTGGAGGACCCGCTCGCCCGGCTGGCGGCGATGCGCGAGGAGATGAATCGGGCCCGGGAGCGCCGAGAGGCGCTGCCGCCGCAGCTCCTGGTCGACGCCGCCGATTACGCCCCGCCGCTGGTCGCCGAGGCGGGGTGGTGGCTCACCTCGCGGGTGATGCGGCGCGTCAACGCCTGGAACGTCATGATCTCCAACGTACGGGGCCCTTCGGCGCCGCGGTTCTTCGCGGGGGCGCGGGTCATCGCGAACTACCCGGTGTCCGTGATCGTCCACGGCCAAGGCCTCAACCTGTCGGTGTTCAGCATCGCCGGGCGCCTCTGCTTCGGTCTGGTGGCCGATCCCACGCTGGTGCCGGATCTGCCTCGGATCGGCGACTATCTCGCCGAGGAGCTCGAATTGCTCTGCAGCGCAAGCACTTCGGGCCATTAACCCAGCCCAGGAGGGGATGGCGCGCCGCGCGTCACCGAAAAGATACCCGCCAGTACCTAGACATCAGAACGTTCGGTTAGTAATACTAACGGCATCCTGCCCGGCGTGACCTGGGCCACAGTGCTACCTGGCTACCTGACGGGTCACTCGCGCAGGAAGGAGGAGTGCGGTGCACGCTGCAGGCTCGACAGTGCGAGCAGGCAGCGACGCGCACCTCCGCGGCGACTGAAGCGCGGGCACCCCCTGGGAGCTGTCCCACATCCAGGGTTCCGTCACGGCACCTGCGGGTGCGAGACGAACCCATGACGTCCGACGTCTCCTTCGTCTCACCCGTCACCGACGCCTCGGGCGCGCCGCACACGCTGGCGAGCCCGGCGGGAAGGAACCGCATGCCTCCCTCCACCGAGGATTCCAGAGCGGCCAGCCAGCGGTATTACCAAGGCATGGTCCAAGCCCGGCGCCAGATCATCGTGCCGCTGGTGCTTCTCACCCTGGTGTTCTTCTTCACTCAGCAGGTGCTCACCAACTTCACGACTGCGTTGGACGGCATGGCCTTCTCGGGCATGAGCTGGGCGTACATCTACGCGTTCGCACAGTTCTTCTTCGTCATCATCCTGACGACGATCTACCGAAGCCGCATGCAGCGCGTCGAGACCGAACTCGGTCGCCTGCTGCCCACGGCCGCCGCTGAGGCGGGGGAGGTTCACCGATGAGCGTTCAGTCGGCAGTCCTGTTCGTCGTCCTGGTCGCCGTCACGCTCGGCATCACCTACTGGGCCGGCAAGCGCAACAAGAGCGTCGAGTCCCACCTGGTCGCCAAGGGCGCGATCTCCGGCCGGGCGAACGGAGTCGCCATCGCGGGCGACTTCATCTCGGCGGCCACGTTCCTGGGGACCACGGGCGCGATCGCGCTCGGCGGCTTCAACGGCTTCTACCTGGCCGTGTACATCCCCATCGCCTACCTGCTGTGCATGCTGCTCGTCGCCGAGCCGCTGCGAAACCTGGGGCAATTCACGCTCGGGGATGTCCTCGCGACGCGGTTCCCGGGCCGGGACGTCCGCGCCGTGATCGCGATCGCGTCGATCGTCGTCTCGCTGCTCTACATCGTCGCCCAGTTCGTCGGCGCGGCGCTGCTCGTGCAGCTCCTCTTCGGCATCCCGTACTTCGTCGCGGCGCTGCTCATCGGTGTGCTGACGATGATCTACACGCTGTTCGGCGGGATGATCGCGACGACCTACATCCAGATCGTCAAGACCGGGATGTTGCTCTTCTGCGGCGCGCTCCTGCTGGTGCTCGTCGTGATGCAGTATGGCTGGAACCCGATGAACGTGTTCCAAGAGGTGGCCGACACCACGCAGAACAGGGCGCTGCTTCCCACGCGGGCCGGCATGGGCCCGCAGATCGAGCAGTTCTCCATGATCTTCGGCGTCACCCTCGGTGTCCTCGGCCTGCCGCACGTCATGATCCGCTTCCTCACCGTGCGGGACGGTCAGGCCGCGCGCACCTCCGCGGTCACGGCCATCTGGATCTTCGCGATCTTCCTCATCACGCTGCCGGTCATGTCGTACGGCGCGATGCTGATGGTCGGGCGCGACGCGATCCGCGCGGAAAGCCCGGGCGGCAACCTGGCGATGCCGCAGCTGGCGAACCACATGGGAGGCGATCTGCTGCTGGCGTTCGTCTCGGCGGTCGCCTTCGCGACGATCCTCGCGGCCCTGTCCGGCCTGGTGATCGCCACGACCGGCTCGGTGACGCACGACATCTACACCAAGCTGGTGAAGAAGGGTCACGTGAACCACCACGCGCAGCTGCAGGTGGCTCGTATCGCCACCTTCGGCAGCGTGGCCCTGTCGCTACTGATCGCGCTGGCCGCGCAGAAGCAGAACGTCGCCTTCCTCGCGACCCTCGCGATCGCCGTCGCGGCGAGCGCGAACCTGCCCGCGCTGCTCTTCACGATCTACTGGCGCAAGGCCACGGCGCAGGGCATCGCGATCGGCATGGTTGCTGGGCTGGTCACTGCCGTCGGCATCATCCTGGTGAGCCCCACCTTCCACGGTTCCGCGGAGACCGCGCTGCTGCCCTTCAGCAGCCCGGGCATCGTCTCGATCCCGCTCGGCTTCGTGGTCATGTGGATCGTGTCCTTGGCCACACAGCCGAAGGGCGCAGAGCTTGAGCAGGCGAACCGCACGTTCGACCGCATCCGGATCCAGGCCGTCACCGGCATCGATCCCGACACGCTCGAGGGGACCGCGGAGCGCGAAGGGACGGACGAGCCGCTGACGACCGAGGAGGAGCACTCCTCGACGCCGACCGCCTGACGCCGCCCCGTCAGCACTGCACCCAGGCCGCCCGACGGATACCCGTCGGGCGGCCCGCGTCTGCCCAGGAGGTTGCACCATGAGCTCGACCAAGGACCGGAGCTCCGCCCCGTCGCCGCCGGCCTGGGTGGTCCGGCTGTCCGGTAGCCGCATGCATTACGGCTGGATCATCGCCGCCCTCGGGATGACCACCGTGTTCGCCTGTCTCGGGATCGCGCGCTTCTCGCTCGGGATGCTGCTGCCCTCGATGCGGACGGACATGGACCTGTCCTACACGGACATGGGCTGGATCAGCACCGGCAACTTCGTCGGCTACCTGGTGGCCGCGCTGCTCTGCGGCAGGCTGGTCACGCTGTTCGGCGCGCGCGCCGTCGTCGTCGGCTCGCTCCTCATGATCGCGGTGAGCCTCCTGGTCGTCGCGGCCGCGAGCGCCGTTGCGCTGATCTGGCCGGCGTACCTCGTGACCGGGCTGGGCAGCGGGGCCGCGAACGTCGGGGTGATGAGCCTGGTGCCGCACTGGTTCTCCCGCCGGTGGCGGGGACGCGCCGCGGGCATCATGGTCATCGGCAGCGGGCCCGCCATCATGATGAGCGGCCTGCTCATCCCCGCGATCACGGCGCGTTGGGGCGCCGCGGGCTGGCGGCTCGGCTGGGTGGTCCTGAGTGGCGTCGTCTTCCTCGTGGCCCTCGTCGTGGGTCTGCTGATCCGCAACCGCCCCTCGGAGCTCGGCCTGAAGGTGCACACCCACCGCTCGGACACGTCCGCGTCGGGCCATCCGGCGCCCGAGCCGGAGGCCACGCACGTGACGCGGACGATGCTCCACCTCGGCGGCATCTACTTCCTCTTCGGGTTCACGTACGTCGTGTACGTGACCTTCATCGTGACCTTCCTCGTCCAGGAGCGAGGCCTGAGCGAGCGCACCGCCGGCTATTTCTGGTTCGTGGTCGGGGCGTTGAGCATCTTCTCCGGCCCCGTGTTCGGCGCGCTCTCGGACCGGGCGGGGCGCCGGATCGGGCTGGCCGTCGTGTTTGCCCTGCACGCCGTCTCGTACCTGCTGATGGGGCTCCACCTGCCTGAGGCGTCGGTCTTCGCGTCGATCGCGCTCTTCGGGTTCGCCGCCTGGAGCATCCCCGGCATCATCGCGGCGGCGGTCGGGGACTACACAGGGCCTGCGAAGGCCGCCACCATGTTCGGCACGTTGACGGTCGTGTTCGGCCTCGGGCAGGCGGCGGGACCGCTCGTGGCGGGGATGATCGCCGAGCGCAGCGGCGGCTTCTCGCTGGCGTTCCTCATGTCCGCCGTGCTCGCCGGCGCCGGGTGCCTGCTGTCACTCGCCCTCCGCCCGCCGCCGTCACACGCGACGGGATAACGCCGCGCGGCGCCTCCGGACGCGGGCGGGGGAGCCGGCGATGCGACGGGGGGAGCCGACGATGTCGGCTCCCCCGTCGCGCGGTGCGCTTCTAGCTCTCGCCCCTTCTAACCCTCGCTCTGGGGCGCGTCGGCGGTCTTGGGGGTTTCGGCGGCCTTGGCCGCGTTGGCCTTCTGGGTCGCTGCTTCCTCCGCCTTCTGGGCCGCCGCCGCCTTCTTGGCGGTCTCTGCTTCCGCCTTCTTGGCCGCCGCAGCCTTCTTGGCGGCCTCTGCCTCCGCCTTGTGGGCCGCCGCCGCCTTCTTGGTCGCTTCGGCCTTCTTGGCGTCGATGGCCCTGACGGCCTTGATCCCCTCCCGCAGGAACTTCGAGATCACCGGGCCGACGCGCTCGGGGCTGTCGACGAGCACCATGTGACCGCCGTCCCGCACCACGTGCAGGTGCGAGTTCGGAATGCACTTGGCGATGACCTTGTGGTTGAACAGCGGGGTGACCGGGTCGTCATCGCCCCCGATGATGAGCGTGGGCCTCCGGATCGCCCACAGCCACGGGAGGCTCGTCCACCCCATCAACGGCGCCATCCGGTACATCGCCGCCCGCAGGCTCGACGGCTTGTTCATGTCGAACGAGCTGATGAGCTCCGGCTCTTCGCGGAAACGCCCGCCGAACAGGTCGCCGGCCACCTTCTCGATCTTGCCCGGCTTGTAGCTCAGCGGGTTGACGAAGTGGATGAACGACTTCAACTTGCCGGGCTTGGCGAAGCCCCCGTACGAGGTGGAGACGAGCACGACGCTGTCGACGTGCCGCGGGTGCAGTAGCGCCATCGTCTGTGCGGTCGCGCCGCCGAAGGAGACGCCAAGAACGTGCGCCTTCTCGATGCCGAGGAAGTCCAGCACCAGGGTGCCGAGCTCGGCGAGCGCGAACATGTTCATCGGGAGGAGCGACAGTTGACTCTGCCCGATGCCCGGAGGGTCGAACATAATGATCCGGAAGCCCTTCAGGTAGGGCAGGAGCGACTTCCACAGGTCTACCTCGGCGAAGGCCCCGTTGAACATCAGCAGCGCCGGCCCGGTCCCGCCACACATCTGCACGTGGATGTTCAGCCCGCGCACGTTGATGGTGGTGGTCGTGACTTCGGCCTCAGAAATGCCGGCCAGCAGGTCGGAGATCGAAACTTCGGGCATGGAGCCTCCTAGCGGCTGCACTGACGACTCAGCGACGGTAAGGCCGCGCGTCGTCCAGCGGCCGCCCCCTTCGGTGAACGAACGGCAGAAAACCGAACGTTCGGTTACATCATGCGTCGGTGACGGAGCCCGGGGCCACGCAGGAGGCCTGTGGAATCGATTACATCTTGCGCCACCGAGGCGCTGGTCAGCAAGGCGACGGCGGCGTGAGTCGCCCCTCACTGGTCGGTCGTACAGAAGTGCGGAAATCGTCTGCGGGAACCTCGCTGAGACGGTTGACTCCCACCGGACGGTCGGTTAGTTTTGGTGCCCACTCGTGGCGTGCGTCACACCCCGACGAACCCCGGTATGAGGGGCCGGCGGCTGAGCCATCCCAGCTCCCCGTCGGTGCATGGTCGAAGCACAGCACCGATCACCGCCGACCCTCAGAAAGAGGCCCGCCCTGCGGTCTCGGCCGTAGCCAGGGCGCAGCAGCGACGGACCTATGCCGTGCTCAGCACGGGATTGCGAGCAAGCATGTACACATTTGCCACACCCCTCGACCGCGCCGTACGGACCAACCCCAACGGGCGGGCGGTCTTCTGCGAGGGTCAGGAGATGACCTACGCCGAGCTGGCGGCTCGCTGCCGAAAGCTGGCTGGTGCCCTGAAGGCGATGGGCCTGCAGAAGGGCGACCGCGTCGGCGTCGTCGGGCCCAACTCGGCGGCCTACTTCGAGCTCTACTTCACGGTCCCGGCCTGCGGGTACATCCTGGTGCCCGTCAACTCGCGCCTGGCCGGCCCCGAGATCCGCGACGTCCTCGACGACGCCGGCGTCAAGGTGTTGTTCCGGGACGGCGACTTCCCGGTGCCCGACAGCGTCGAGAAGGTCATCGCGATCCCCGACGAGTACAACGCGCTGGTGGAGGCGGGCGAGGAGACCGCTCTGGGCGAGGGCGTCGAGGAGGACGACCTCGCGGTGCTCTTCTACACCTCCGGGACCACGGGCCTGGCCAAGGGCGCCATGCACACGCACAAGGGCCTCGTGCTGAGCGGCCTGCACTTCATGGCAGCGTGGCCGTTCGGGCCCGACACCTGCTGGATGATCTCCTCCCCGATGTTCCACACGGGTGGGATCCTGGCGGTCATGTCGACGGTGTGGGGCGGCGGATCCCACGTGATCCTCCCGGCCTTCGACCCGGAGAAGGCGCTCGACCTGATCCAGAGCCAGGGCGTGACCCACACGCTGTTGGTTCCCACGATGCTGGCCGCCGCGGCGCGCGCGCAGATGGCCAACCCGCGCGACGTCTCCAGCCTGCGCTACCTCAGCCACGGCGCCGCTCCGGTCTCCGTCGAGACCCTGCGCCTCGCGCATGACCAGTTCCCCAACGCCGAGCTCGTGCACCTCTACGGCACGACCGAGACGACCCCGATCACCGCGGTCCTCATGCACGAGGAGCGGCTCTTCGGGACCCCCCAGATCAAGTCCTGCGGCCAGCCGGCCATCGGGATGGAGCTGCGCATCCTCGACCCGGGCACGGGCGAGGAGGCACCCGCCAACGAAATCGGCGAGCTCTACGTCCGCGGCGCGAGCGTCATGGAGGGATACTGGGGCAAGGAAGAGGACTCGGCGAGCGCGATCGTCGACGGGTGGTACAAGACGGGTGACCTCGGCTTCCTCGACGAGGGCGCGCACCTCTTCCTGGTTGACCGCGCGAAGGACATGATCGTCACCGGCGGCGAGAACGTGTACTCGGTCGAGGTGGAGAACGCGCTCGCGTCGCACCCGTCGGTGCACGAGGTGGCTGTCTTCGGTATCCCCGACCCGCGGTGGGGCGAGGCCGTCCACGCGGTGGTCGTGACGGACGTGCCGGTCACCTCTGAGGAGCTGATCGCGCACTGCAAGTCCAGGATCGCCGGGTTCAAGGTTCCGAAGACGCTCGAGGTCAGCAGCAACCCGCTGCCGAAGTCGGCCGCGGGCAAGATCCTCAAGCGAGACCTGCGCGACCCGTTCTGGGCCAGCGCCGGCTCACAGGTTTCAGGGAGTTGACACAAGCGTTGACCATGCTCAGCACGATGCCGGACTTCCCGTTGACGATCCGGCACATCTTCGAACACGGCCGGGACACCTATCCGGACAGCCAGATCATCACGCTCACGGCGGACGGGGAGCGACGCATCGACTTCGCCTCCCTCGCCAAGCGCGTGGGCAAGCTGGCGAACGCCCTCCACCGCGCGGGAGTGCGCGAGGGCGACCGGGTGGGCACGTTCGCGTGGAACAACCAGGAGCACCAGGAGGCCTACATGGCCGTCCCGTGTTCCGGCGCCGTGCTGCACACGATCAACATCCGTCTTGACCCTGAGCAGATCGCGTACATCATCAACCACGCAGAGGACAAGATCCTCCTCCTCGACGCCAACCTCGCCGGGCACATCGCGCCCGCGTTGAAGAAGGCAGAGACGCTGGAGAAGGTCGTCGTCTTCGGGGAGGGGGACCGCTCGGTCCTCCCCGTCGAGTACATCGAGTACGAGGACTTCATCGCCGATGAGCCCGAGGACTTCGACTGGCCCGATATCGACGAGAACGCCGCCGCCGCGATGTGTTACACCAGCGGTACGACGGGCAACCCCAAGGGAGTCGTCTACAGCCAGCGGTCGACGTTCATCTTCACCCTGGGGATGGCCTCCGGCGAGGCCTTGATGATGAACTACCAGGATCGGGTCCTGCCGATCGTTCCGATGTTCCACGGCAACGCCTGGGGTCTGCCGTACGTGTGCTGGATGGTCGGGGCCGACCTGTACCTGCCGGCGTCGTACGCGCACGCTCCCCGGATCGCCCGGACGATCACGGACGAGAAGATCACGGTCGCAGGGGCCGTGCCCACCGTGTGGTGGGACGTGCTCGGCCTCGAGGACCCGTCCTTGGACCTCAGCTGCCTGCGCATGATCCTCTGCGGCGGGGCCGCCTCGCCGCGCAGCCTGATCGAGGCGTACAAGAAGCGCTACGGCGCCACGTTCGCCGCCGGGTGGGGCCTGACCGAGACGCACCCGATCGCGTCACTGGCGTTCCCGCCCCGTGGTTCCTCTCCCGAGGAGGCCCTGGATTATCAGGCCACCGCGGGGCAGGTGCTGGCAGGCGTGGAGGTCCGGCTGGTCGACTCCGAGGACAACGTGCTGCCGCGCGACGGCGAGACCTCGGGCGAGATCGAGGTCCGGGGCCCCTGGGTGACGACCAGCTACTACAAGGATCCGGCCGAGGACAAGTTCCACGACGGGTGGCTGCGCACGGGTGACGTGGGGACGATCGACTCCCGCGGCTTCATCCGGATCAGCGACCGGGCGAAGGACGTCGTCAAGTCGGGCGGGGAATGGATCTCCTCGCTCGACCTGGAGCGGGCGCTCCTGGAGCACCCCGACGTCCGCGAAGTCGCGGTGATTGCCGCCCCCGACCAGCGGTGGGGCGAACGGCCCCTCGCCTGCGTGGCCCTCAAGGAGGGCAGCACCGCCACCCCGGAGGAGCTGCGTGACTTCCTCAAGGGCAAGGTCGCCAAGTGGTGGCTGCCGGATCTGTGGTCCTACATCGAGAACGTGCCCCGCACCAGCGTGGGCAAGTACGACAAGAAGCTGCTGCGGACGCAGTTGGCCGACGGTGCCCTGGACGTGAAGTCCGGGGGACCATCCAAGGCGTGACCGGGGCTTCCACCCCGATCGATCGGCCTCGCGCCGCACGCAGTGCACGAACCAGTACGGAGTCGCCCGAGGGCGTCTTCCGTTGAAGACCAGACAACCGACCCTAGAGATTCCTCGACAGAGCGGGAGCGCACCATGCCTGAAGCAGTAATCGTTGCCATCGGCCGCACGCCGATCGGCCGCGCCATGAAGGGCTCGCTGATCGATCAGCGGCCGGACGACCTGGGCGCGCTCGTCGTTGACGAGGTTCTCAAGAGGGTCCCGCAGCTGGACCGCGCGGATGTCGCCGACGTCATCGCCGGGTGCGCCCTGCCCGGTGGCGAGCAGGCCCACAACATGGGCCGCATCGTCAGCCTCTTGGCCGGAGTCAACGCGCCCGGCTGCACGGTCAACCGCTACTGCTCCTCGTCGCTGCAGGCCGTCCGCATGGCCTTCCACGCGATCAAGGCCGGCGAGGGCGACGCGTTCGTGGCCGTGGGCATCGAGTCCAGCACCCACTCGCCGCTCGGCGTCTACGCCGACCAGCCGGAGACCGCCAACCCGCGGCTCTTCAAGGGCAACTCGGAGAACCTCCCGCAGGCCTTCATGCCGATGGGTCTCACCGCGGAGCTCGTGGCGGACGAGTACGGGATCACCCGTGAGGAGATGGACCAGCTCGCCGTCCAGAGCCACGCCAAGGCCATCGCAGCGCAGGAGGCCGGCCACATCGCCGCCGAGATCATCCCTGTGCCGCTCGGCCAGGGACGTCCGGACGCCACCACCGACGACGGCCCCCGCAAGGGCGTCACGATGGAGACGCTGGCCGGCCTGCGCCCGGTGTTCCGCCGGGGCGGCAAGGTGACCGCCGGCAACGCGTGCCCGCTCAACGACGGCGCGGCGGCCACGGTGATCATGTCCGACACCAAGGCCAAGGCGCTCGGCATCGAGCCGATCGCGCGCATCCTCTCCACGGGTGTCAGCTCGTGCGCCCCCGAGGCCATGGGTATCGGCCCGATCGCCTCGAGCCGCCAGGCGTTGGAGCGGGCCGGCAAGACTATCGACGACATCGGCGTCGTGGAGATCAACGAGGCGTTCGCCGCCCAGGTGATCCCCTCGGCTCGCGAGATCGGGTTCGACCCCTTCACCGACAAGCTGAACCCGCTCGGTGGCGCAATCGCCCTCGGCCACCCGTTCGGCATGACCGGCGTCCGCATCCTCACGACGCTGCTCAACGGGATGAAGATCAAGGACGCCCAGTACGGCCTCGAGACCATGTGCGTCGGTGGCGGGCAGGGCATGGCGATCGTCGTGGAGCGGCTTTCCTGATGACGCTCACACGTGGGTCGGTCTCCCCCCGGGCGCGGGAGACCCACCTCCCGTCTTCCCGCCGGGGGGGACCGCCCGCGTTCCGGTTCGACCGAGCGCCTCGTCCACACCAGCCACTGGAAGCGAGGGTCCCGTGACCGAACCACACCAGGGCGCCCCCACGAACGGTCAGGCTCCGTCCGCGGAGTCGGGCGCCACGTCAGCCAGCGCCGGGGCGGATCAGAGCGCCACCCCGCCGAAGCCGTCGACGGCGGCCCGCCAGAAGGCGAGCAGCTCGGCGCGGAGGGCCCCCGCGAAGTCCCGTACAACGCGGGCCGGATCGACCACGCCGAGAGCGACCCGATCGGCGAAAGCGACCTCGGGCAGCCCGAAGAAGACTGCCGCCGCGCGACCCGCCCAGGCGCGCACCAGCGTCGCGCGGGCGGTCACCAGCGCGCCGGGGGAGTCGCCGGCGGCGGCTCCCCCGCACGAAGGGGACGCCGGATGGGACGCGCAGGCACCGCGACCCGTGGAGCCCGTGCGCGACCAAGTTGATCACGCGGTCGAGCGCGACTCCGAGCACGAGGACGACGATCACCGCATCGCGTTCGACGCGGAGAACCTCGCGGGCGGCGCGGGAGCGGTCAACGGGCCGAGCCCCTTCGTGGGGTTCGGCGTGCGGGACGCCGTCGGTGGTCTCGTCACGTTGGGGAGCCGGACTCTGCGCAACCCCAAGGCGCTCGCGGCCGTGGCGCCTCGGACCGTCAAGGAGCTCGCCATGATCGGCCTCGGCCGATCGACGGTCGCGCCCGACAAGAAGGACAAGCGGTTCCGGGACGAGGCCTGGCAGGACGGAAAGCTGCGCAAGATCATGCAGCTCTACCTGACCCTGGGGGCCGAGGCCGACGAGATCGTCGAACACCTCGGGCTGCAGGAGAAGGACGTCGAGCGGGTCGAGTTCGTGACAGGCCTCATCCGGGAGGCGCTCGCGCCGACCAACAACATCATCACCAACCCGGCCGCTTTGCGGAAGGCGCAGCAGACGCGGGGCAAGAGCCTCGCGAAGGGTTTCAGCAACCTCGTCGACGACCTGCGCAACAACCACATGATGCCGGCGCAGGTGAACCGCCAGCCGTACCACGTCGGCATCAACCTCGCCGTCACGCGGGGCAAGGTCATCTTCCGCAACGACGTCGTGGAGATCCTCCACTACCGGCCGCAGTCCGAGAAGGTCGGGACGCGCCCGCTCGTGGTGATTCCGCCCCAGGTCAACAAGTACTACGCGCTGGACCTCGCGCCGGGCCGCAGCATGTACGAGTACCTGCTGCAGAACGGCATCCAGGTGTTCGGCCTCAGCTGGCGCAACCCGACGGCCAAGGAGCGGGACTGGGACTTCAACACGTACGCGGACGCGGCCATCGAGGCCATCGACGTCGTACGGGAGGTCTCCGGGTCCGACGATGTCAACATCATGGGCGGCTGTGCCGGCGGCATGATGGTGTCGATCCTCTCGGCGATCGACGCGGCACGGGGCACGGGCCGTATCCATTCCTCGACCATGCTGGTCACGCTGCTGGACAGCCGGACGGACGCGGAGATCCTGCTCTTCGCCTCGCCGAAGACGGTCGAGGCGGCCAAGAAGCAGTCGAGCAAGAAGGGTTACCTCGACGGGTGGCGGATGGCGCAGGTGTTCGCCTGGCTCAGACCCAATGAGCTGGTGTGGAACTACTGGGTCAACAACTACCTGTTGGGCAACGACCCGCCGACCTTCGACATCCTGGCCTGGAATGCCGACACGACGCGGCTGCCGGAGGCCATGCACCACCAGCTGCTGGAGATCGTGATCTACAACAAGCTGACCAAGCCGGGGAAGGTCGAGATCCTCGACACCCCGATCGACATCAGCAACATCACCCAGGACACGTACGTGGTCGGCGGGGTCACCGACCACATCACGCCCTGGGAGGGGACGTACTCCACGACCCGGATGGTGTCGGGAGACTGCCGGTTCGTCCTCACCTCCAGCGGCCACGTGCAGACCCTCGTGGCGGCCCCGGGCCACCGCGGCCTGACCTATTACACGAACCCGGACCTGCCCAACGAGGCGGAGAAGTGGTTCGCGGGCGCCGAGAAGCACGACGGCACCTGGTGGGCGGACTGGGTGGAGTGGCTGAAGCCGCGCTCGGGCGAGTTGAAGGACCCGCCCGTCACGGCTGGTAACGAGAACTATCCGCCGATGGAAGAGGCGCCCGGTACGTATATCTTCACGTGACCTCGACAGCGATGAGGGCTCACGCCCACGACACGACCCACAAGACAGGTCTGCGCGTCCCGTCGCGCAGTACGAGCAAGCTGGGCGGATGCCCTCCGCCACACCAAAGGGAATGGAGAACCGATGAGTGAGAACGAAGCCCGTGTGGCTCTGGTAACCGGTGGTACGCGGGGGATCGGCTCTGCCATCTCGCGGATGCTGGCGAAGGACGGCGTGAAGGTTGTCGCGGTCTACAACAGCAACGCCAAGGCCGCCAACGCCTACTCGGAGCAGGCCAAGGCCGAGGGCCTGGACATCGACGTCCGCCAGGCCAACATCGCGAACCCCTCCGACTGCCAGACCCTCGTGGACTCGGTCGTTCGGGAGTACGGCCGGATCGACTGGCTCGTCAACAACGCCGGCATCGTGCGTGACCGCACCGCCGTCAAGATGAACCAGCTCGACTGGGACCAGGTCATCAAGACCAACCTGTCCGGCCCGTTCTGGCTGGCCAAGGCGGCGCTGCCGTACATGTACGACGCGAACTACGGCCGCATCGTGAACATCTCGTCCTTCTCCGGCGCGCTCGGCCGCATCGGCCAGTCGAACTACGCCGCGGCGAAGTCCGGCCTGTTCGGTCTGACCAAGACGCTGGCCCTGGAGTCGGCGACCAAGGGCGTCACCGTCAACTGCATCATCCCCGGTGCCGTGACCACGGAGATGACCCAGAAGCTGCCCCAGGAGATCCTGGACCAGGTCACGGAGACCATCCCGATGCGCGACTGGGCCACCGGCGACGACATCGCCGACGCGGTGCGCTACCTGTGCTCGGACGGCGCGCGCTACATCACCGGCGTGCTGCTTCCGGTGACCGGCGGCCTCTTGATGATCTGAGGTCCGCCTCTCACGTCTGCGCTCAGCAACGAGGTCCTCCGGCCGATCCGGCCGGGGGACCTCGTTGCTGTCGGCCGGGCCGGAACCGTTCGCGAGGGCGGCGCGTTGTCCAGCCGCGGCCGCGGATCGGTAGCCTGCCGCTGGGGCAGTCGCAGGCGGGGGAGGGGCCATGCAGGAGGTACGTCCCGAGCAGGTGGACCTGCCCGGACCGGATTGGCAGTGGCGCCTGCGCCTGCACGCCTGGCGGGAGCGCATCCGCGCCAACCCCGCGACCCGGCAGCTCTACCGGTGGACCGTCGCCGGCATCGGGTTGGTCGTGGTCATCGCGGGCCTGATCATGGTGCCCTTTCCGGGACCGGGATGGCTGGTGGTCTTCATCGGCGTGGCCATCTGGGCCTCGGAGTTCCACTGGGCGCGCCGCCTGCTCGCCTTCGGCCGGCGGACGCTGGCGCGCTGGAACGAATGGATGATGCGGCAGGGGTGGACTGTGCGCATCGCCGTGACCCTCGCGTGCTTCCTCGTGATCTGCGCGGCCTTCTGGGTGCTGTTGAAGGCGATCGGCGTGCCGGGTTGGGTGCCGGAGGAGGCGCGCAACCTCTTGAGTACGTACGGGGGTCTCTGATCCATTTCGCCGCGCGGCTCGCCACCTGCCTGGCCGCCGATGTGACCCGGCGAAAACGCTCGTACGTGCTGCTCTGACGGGTTTGGCGGCGGGCCTCATCGACGCTAGTCTGGGGCAGCACTCGGACGTATAGCTCAGTTGGTTAGAGCGTTCGCTTCACACGCGAAAGGCCAGGGGTTCAAGTCCCTTTACGTCCACTGACGCCCTGTGGGGGTCACGCCCGCCAGGGCGGGGCCCCCACAGGGCGTCACTGTGATGGTGACATGAACCCCTGGGGTGGGCCCCCGCTGCCGAGCGAAGCGAGGCAGTAGGGGATCAAGTCCCTTTACGTCCACTGACGCTACGTCCACTGACGCCCTGTGGGGGTTGTCGGCGGCCACGAGAAACTGCTCGGAGACGGCCACGAAACGGCCCTATTGCCACTCGGCAGCGCGGATGACGGCCCAGCTCTGCGCACGCGACGCCGGAACCGCCGACGACGACCCCGTACCGCGCATGAGGTCCCGCGGATCCCCGGGCCTCCACCGGCGAAACCAGGCCCCCATCGGCGAACCGGGGACTCCATGGCCGCTCCGGGGCGTGGATGAGGTCCCGGAACTGCCGACGACGACCCCGTACCGCGCATGAGGTCCCGCGGATCCCCGGGCCCCCACCGGCGAAACCAGGCCTCCACCGGCGAAACCGGGCCCTCATCGGCGAGCGCGGGCTCCCATCGGCGCCCTGGCAGTTTCTCCCGGCCTTTGACAGGGGATCACGCCTGGCAGAGCGGTGCCCCTCACGCATGGACGGGCCCCGGGGCCGGGGAGGACGCCCCGGCGGCATGGCGGCGGCGGGCGCGAATGGTCGGGGATCTGGGGGGTAGTTCACCCCGGAGGGGTGTGACCGGTAGCCCCGACCCACGCGCTGTCGAAGGGGGATCCGCTGTGACCGACGCGGAAGATGCCCGCACCCACGCCCACGCCCACCGAGTCGTCATCATCGGATCCGGCTTCGGGGGCTTGTTCGCGGCCAAGGCCTTGAAGCGCGCGGACGTGGACGTCACGTTGATCGCGGAGAGCTCCGTGCACCTCTTCCAGCCGCTGCTCTATCAGGTCGCGACGGGGATCCTCTCGGAGGGGCAGATCGCCCCGGCCACGCGGGCGGTGCTCCACCGGCACCGCCGGGTCACCGTGTTGCAGGGCCTCGTCACCGGGATCGACCTGAAGGCGCGCGAGGTGACGTCGCGCTATCACGACGCGGTACGGCGCACCCCGTACGACTCCTTGATCCTGGCGGCGGGCGCCGGGCAGAGCTACTTCGGCCACGACGAGTTCGCCACGTACGCGCCCGGCATGAAGACCCTCGACGACGCGTTGGAGCTGCGGGCCCGCATCCTCGGCGCGTTCGAACGCGCCGAGCTGGAGGAGGACCCGCAGCGGCGACAGCGGCTGCTCACGTTCGTGGTCGTCGGCGCCGGCCCGACCGGGGTCGAGATGGCGGGGCAGATCCGCGAGCTCGCCAGCCGGACGCTGGCGCGCAACTTCCGGCGGATCGACCCGGGCCAAGCCCGGGTGGTGCTGGTCGACGGGGCCTCGCAGGTGCTGGCGGCGTTCGGGGACCGGCTCGGGCAGATCACCCACCGCGAGCTGGAGCGGCTCGGCGTCGAGGTGCGCCTGGGCGCCCAGGTCACCGACGTCGACGCGGACGGGGTGGTGATCCGCGGCAGCGACGGCGCGCAGGAGCGGATGGAGTGCGCCTGCAAGGTCTGGGCGGCGGGCGTGCAGGGGAGTCCGCTCGGGCGGATGGTCGCCGAGCAGGCCGGGGCCGAGGTGGACCGGGCCGGCCGCGTCGTCGTGAGCGACGAGCTGACCCTCCCCTTGCACCCGGAGGTCTTCGTGGTGGGAGACCTGATGGCCTTCCCCGGCGTGCCCGGCGTCGCGCAGGGCGCCATCCAGTCCGGGCGATTCGCCGCGGGGCGGATCCGCGAGCGCGTGAGCGCCGTCGCGCAGGGGCGTCCGGAGCGGGGCGCGTCGTTCAGGTACGTCGACAAGGGTTCGATGGCGACGATCAGCAAGTACCGGGCGGTGGTATCGATCGGCCGGTTCCGGATGAGCGGGTTCCTCGCCTGGGTGGCGTGGCTGTTCCTGCATCTGCTGTACATCGCGGGCTTCAAGCAGCAGATCACCACTCTGCTGCGTTGGTTCGTGACGTTCCTGGGCACGGGTCGCGCCGAGCGGGCCACCACGAACCAGCAGATGGTCGGCAGGCTGGCGTTGGAGCGACTCGGCGCCGGGGTGAGCGGCGCGCTGCTGCGGGGCGAGCCGCTCCCGCCGGAAGACGAGCGCCGCCCGCGTCCGCTGACCTGAGCGGGGAGGCTGATCTGAGCGGGGAGAACGGCGCCCGAGGCGGGAGCCCCGCGGCGCGCCAGGCGAGCCGCGTCGGGGGTTGTCGGACCTCGCCGTTACCCTGGTCGGGCACGCGTCCTTCGTACGACGTGTGCGTGCCGGCCACCCAAGGAGTTCGCACTGTGTCCAGTCAGATCACCCTCACCGTCGACGGCGCGCCGCGAGAGGTGGCGCAGGGCACGACGTACGGTGACGTCCTTCCCGGCGGCAAGCAGGTAGTGGCCGCCCGGGTCGGCGACGACGTGTTCGATCTGTTCCGGCCCGCCTCCGACGGCGACGTGGTCGAGCCGGTGCTCCTCGACACCCCGGACGGCATCGAGGTGCTGCGCCACTCCGCCGCCCACGTGCTCGCCCAGGCGGTCCAGGAGATCGACCCGTCGGCGAGGCTCGGGATCGGGCCCCCGGTGCGCGACGGCTTCTACTACGACTTCGACGTCGCCGAGCCCTTCACGCCCGAGGACCTCAAGAAGCTCGAGAAGGCGATGCAGCGCATCGTCAACTCCGGGCAGACCTTCCGGCGCCGCGTGGTGAGCGAGTCCGAGGCGCGCGAGCTGCTGGCCGACGAGCCGTACAAGTTGGAGCTGGTGCTCCTCAAGGGGCGCACGAGCGACGACGAGGTGGGCGCGGTCGCCGAGGGCGCGGAGGTGGAGATCGGCGGGTCGGAGCTCACGGTCTACGAGAGCGTCAACCGGGACGGCGAGGTCGTCTGGTTCGACCTCTGCCGGGGCCCGCACGTCCCGTCGACCAAGGTGCTCGGCAACGCGTTCAAGTTGATGCGCAGCGCGGCGGCGTACTGGCGGGGCGATCAGAAGAACGCGCAGCTGCAGCGGCTCTACGGCACGGCCTGGCCGACCAAGGAGGAGCTGAGGGACTACCTCTTCCGGCTCGCGGAGGCCGAGAAACGCGACCACCGCAAGCTGGGCGTCGAGATGGACCTGTTCAGCTTCCCCGACGAGGTCGGTTCCGGGCTGCCGGTGTTCCACCCCAACGGCGGCATCATCCGGATGGAGATGGAGGAGTACAGCCGGCGTCGGCACGTGGAGGAGGGGTATCAGTTCGTCAACACCCCCCACATCACGAAGGGGCAGCTGTTCCAGCTCTCCGGGCACCTGGACTGGTACTCCGACGGCATGTTCCCGCCCATGCACCTCGACGCGGAGCACCACCCCGACGGGACGCTGAAGCGGCAGGGGCAGGACTACTACCTCAAGCCGATGAACTGCCCCATGCACAACCTGATCTATCGCTCGCGCGGCCGCTCGTATCGCGAGCTGCCGATGCGGCTGTTCGAGTTCGGGACGGTGTATCGGTACGAGAAGTCCGGCGTCGTCCACGGCCTCACGCGTGCCCGCGGGTTCACCCAGGACGACGCGCACATCTATTGCACCCGCGAGCAGATGCGCGACGAGCTGGCCTCGCTGCTGACGTTCGTCCTCGACCTGCTGAAGGACTACGGGCTCGACGACTTCTACCTGGAGCTGTCGACGAAGAACCCGGAGAAGTTCGTCGGCGACGACGCCACCTGGGACGAGGCCACCGAGGTGTTGCGTCAGGTGGCGACCGACTCCGGGCTGGAGCTCGTGCCCGACCCGGGGGGCGCGGCCTTTTACGGCCCGAAGATCTCCGTGCAGACCAAGGACGCGATCGGGCGGACCTGGCAGATGTCGACGATCCAGCTGGACTTCAACCTGCCGGAGCTGTTTGAGCTCGAGTACCAGGCCCCCGACGGCACGCGGCAGCGGCCGGTGATGATCCACCGCGCCCTCTTCGGCTCCATCGAGCGGTTCTTCGGCGTGCTGGTCGAGCATTATGCCGGCGCGTTCCCGGTGTGGCTCGCGCCGATCCAGGTCACCTGCGTGCCGGTCGCCGACGAGTACCTCCCGCACCTGGAGGAGGTGGCGTCGCTGCTGCGCGCGCAGGGAGTGCGTGTCGACATCGACGCCTCCGACGACCGGTTCCCCAAGAAGATCCGCAACGCGAGCAAGTCGAAGGTGCCGTTCACGTTGATCGCGGGGGAGGAGGACCGGTCTGCGGGGGCGGTGTCGTTCCGCTACCGCGACGGGTCCCAGGAGAACGGGGTCCCCGTGAGCCAGGCCGTGGCCAAGATCGTGGAGGCGATCCGCACCCGCGCCCAGGTCTGACCGGGTCTGGCCGCGACCGCCGGGCCCCTCTGACGGCCGCGGTTCCGGCGGCACGCTCAGGGCCTGCGGCCTCCGGCGGCGCGAGGCGGCATGCCAGGCGTGCGGGCTCGGACGGCGCGGAGGCGTGTCCGAGGCGTGAGATCCGTGGTTGGATGCCCACGTGAGGGCAGACCAGGGTCAACTGTGGCAGGTGACGCGCGCCCAGCCGGCGGACGCGTTCGCCCTCGCCGCCCTGGAACTGCAGCTGAACCGCGAACAGGGCCGCTCCGGCGAGGAGGGCTTCCTCGACCGGTACGCCGACGCGTGGCTCGTCGATGCGGAGCGGCGGCCCGCCTGGATCGCGAAGTCCATCGACGGGAGTCCTCGCGGCGGGCTGCTCCTCTACGTCGTCGACGGACTCCCGCGTCCGGGGCGGATCTCGCGCCCCTGGGTCCACCTCACGCACCTCTACGTGACCCCCGGCGCCCGGCGGATGGGCGTGGGGGAGGAATTGCTGCGGGAGGCGCTGGCGTGGGCCCGGGACCACCGCGCGTTGTGGGTCCAACTCGGTACGGGTTCCGGCTCCAGCCTCTTCCGCAGGTCGGGGTTCGCCCCGGCCGGTGGACGGCTGCTTCGGCTCGACCTGCCGTGAGCGCCCCGGCTCGGCTCCGCCCGTGAGACTGCGAAGCTCGAGCCGCCGTGCGCGCTCCGGGCCCGCGCCGCCGTGAGGGCTCCGGGCCCGAGCCGCTGTGAGGGCTCCGGGCTCGAGCCGCTGTGAGGGCTCCGGGCTCGAGCCGCCGTGACCGCCCCCATCGGGTCGTTGGCCGGGCCTAGGATCGGCCCATGAGCGGGCACGAGGGCTCCGAGGCGAGCGGGAGTACCCCGCTGCGCGAGGATGGCGACTTCGCCGGGGTGAAGGACGGCTTCGAGCGGCTGTGGACGCCGCACCGGATGGCGTACATCAACGGCGACCGCCCGAGCCCGCACGCCGGCGACGGGTGCCCGTTCTGCGCCGCGCCCGGCCGCTCCGACGAGGACGGCCTGATCGTCCACCGGGGCGAGCTGTGCTTCGTCGTGCTGAACCTCTTCCCCTACAACCCGGGCCACCTGCTGGTGTGCCCCTACCGCCACGTGCCCCTCTACGTGGACCTGACCGAGGACGAAACGGCCGAGTTCACGGCCCTCACGAAGCGAGCCATCCGGGCGCTGGAGGAGGCTTCTCACCCGATGGGCTACAACCTCGGCATCAACCAGGGCGCCGTGGCCGGAGCCGGGGTGGCGGCGCACCTCCACCAGCACATCGTGCCCCGGTGGGGAGGCGACATGAACTTCCTCCCGATCGTGGCTCAGACCAAGGCGCTGCCTGTGCTGCTGGAGGACACCCGCCGTTCCCTGGTCCACGCCTGGGCTGACATCTCGGTGGGTTGACATCACCGTGGGGTGACTCACGTCGGTGCGGGGTAGCTCACTCCGTACGGGTGAGTCGTCCCACGCTGACGTGTGTCACCCAAGGGTTATGTTCGCCGAGGTGAGCAAGTGAGCAGGTGAGCAGGCGAGCAGGCGAGGACGCTGAGGAGCGAGGGGTGGGCAGGCGGTCAGCGGCGGGGGTCGACGCCCATCCGCAGCAGACCGTACGAGACCCCGTCCACCAGCGCCAGCCAGCTGGCCTCCACGATGTTGGCCGCCACGCCGACCGTCGACCAGGACGTGTCGCCGTTCTGGTGCTCGATCAGCACGCGGGTCACCGCGTCGGTGCCGTGGCTCGCCTCCAGGATCCGTACGCGGTAGTCGATCAGCTCGATCTGGCTCAGCTCGGGATACACCTTCAGCAGCGCGTACCGCAGCGCGTGGTCGAGCGCGTTCACCGGCCCGTTCCCCTCGCCCAGCGCGACATGGCGAGAACCGCCCGCGTGGATCTTCACGCTCGCCTCGGACATCGCGGGGGCGGCGCCCAGGTGATCGGTCGTGACCCTCCAGGACTCCACGTCGAAGTAGGTCAGGTCGGCGCCGAGCTGGCGGCGCAGCAGCAGCTCGAAGGAGGCGTCCGCGGCGTCGAACGTGTAGCCGACCGCCTCGAGCGTCTTGACCTCCTCCAGGACCCGGGCCAGCAGCTCCCGGTCCTGCGTCAGGTCGAGCCCGAGCTCCCGGCCCTTCAGCTCGATGCTGGCCCGCCCCGCCATGTCGGAGACCAGCATCCGCATCTCGTTGCCGACGGCCGCCGGGTCGTGATGCTGGTAGAGGTCGCTGTCGATCTTGATCGCGCTGGCGTGCAGCCCGGCCTTGTGGGCGAAGGCGCTCGCGCCGACGTACGGCTGACGCGACGTGGGCGCGATGTTCGTGACCTCCGCGATCGAGTGGGCGATCCGGGTGGCCTCCTGGAGGTGCTCGTCGGGGACCAGCTGCACGCCCCGCTTGAGCTGCAGGTTCGCCAGCACGGTGATGAGGTTGGCGTTGCCCGTGCGCTCCCCGTAGCCGTTGACGGTCCCCTGCACGTGGGTCGCGCCGGCCGACACGGCGGCGAGGGAGTTCGCGACGGCGCACCCGGTGTCGTTGTGGCAGTGGATGCCGAGCCGCGCCCCGGTGGCGTCCAGCACGTCGGTGACCGCCTCGCCGACCTGGTCGGGGAGCATGCCGCCGTTGGTGTCGCAGAGGGCGACGACCTCGGCGCCGGCCTCCGCCGCGACGCGCAGCACCTCGAGCGCGTACGCGCGGTCGGTGCGGTAGCCGTCGAAGAAGTGTTCCGCGTCGAGGAAGACGCGGCGCCCCTCGCCGCGCAGGAAGGCGATCGTGTCGCGCACCATCTCCAGGTTCTCCTCGGCGGTGGTGCGCAGGGCGAGCTCCACGTGCCGGAGGTGCGACTTGGCCACGAGCGTGATCACCGGGGTCTGCGCGTTCAGCAGCGCGCGCACCTGCGGGTCGTCGGCCGCGCGGGCGCCGGCGCGGCGGGTCGCCCCGAACGCGGTCAGGGTCGCGTTGACCAGGTTCAACTCGCGCGCGGCCCGCGCGAAGAACTCGGTGTCCTTGGGGTTGGCGCCCGGCCAACCGCCCTCGATGAACCCGACGCCCAGGTCGTCCAGGTGCCGCGCGATCGCCAGCTTGTCCTCCACGGACAGGTTGAGGCCCTCTTGTTGGGCCCCGTCGCGCAGGGTGGTGTCGTAGACGTGCAGCGAGCTCACGCGGCTTCTCCTGGGTCGCTCGGGCGCGGAAACGGGGGCGGTCCCCGGTGGCTCGTGAGAACCACGGGACGCCGCCCCCGATCCTAGGGGTAGGCCGACGACCAGGTGAGGGCCGATCCTTCCTTGGCGGCCGGTACGTCAGTCCTTGGACGCCATCTGCTCGGCGGCGAGACGCTGCGGCATCTGCTCGTAGCCGATCATCTGCCGGGTGAAGGAGCCCGAACCCTGCGACAGCGACCGCAGATCCACCGCGTAGCGGGACAGCTCCAGTTGCGGGATCTCGCCCTTCACCACGGTGGTGCCGTCCTGCTCGCCCTGCTCGGTGCCCTGGAGGCGGCCGCGGCGGCTCTGCAGGTCGGTCATCACCGCGCCCACGTAATCGTCCGGGATCGTGACCTCGAGCAGGTCGATCGGCTCCAGCAGGGTGGCGACGCCGGGCTTTCCGGCCGCCTCCTTGATGGCGAGCGAGCCGGCCACCTGGAACGCGGCGTCGGAGGAGTCCACCGAGTGCGCCTTGCCGTCGAAGAGCGTGACCCGCACGTCGACCATCGGGTAACCGGCGATGCACCCCTTCTCGAGTTGAGCGCGGATGCCCTTCTCGACCGAGGGGATGAACTGGCGCGGCACGGCCCCGCCGACCACCTTGTCGACGAACTCGAAACCGCTGCCGCGCTCGCCCGGCTCGACCTCGATGTCGCAGACCGCGAACTGGCCGTGACCGCCGGACTGCTTGACGTGCCGACCCTTGGCGCCGGACCTCGCGATGAAGGTCTCCCGCAGGGCGATCTTCAGGGGCTCGGTCTCGACGTCGACGTTGAGCTCGTTCTTGAGCCGATCGAGGACCATGTCGAGGTGGGTCTGCCCCATCGTCCAGAGCACGACCTGCGAGGTCTCCGCGTTGTGCTCCACGCGCAGCGAGGGGTCGCCCGCGGCGAGCCGCTGCAGGGCGTTCGGCAGCTTGTCCTCGTCGGCGCGGGTGGCGGCCCGGATGGCCGCTGGCAGCAGCGCCTCCGGCATGTCCCACGGCTTGACGACGCGCGGGGTCTCCTTGTCGGAGAGGGTGTCGGAGGTGCGGGCCGCGGGCAGCTTGCCGACGACGGCGATGTCTCCCGCGATGGCCTCATCCTTCGGGCGCAGGGTGTCCCCGAGCGGGGAGCTGAGCGGGCCGATGCGGACGTCCTCGTCGTGATCCTCGTAGCCGTCGACGCCGTGGCCCGCGAGAGCGCTCATGCGGCCGGAGACGTGCACGGCCGAGTCGGGGCGCAGGGTGCCGGAGAAGACCCGGACCACCGCGACGGCGCCGACGTAGGCGTCGGAGGTGGTCTTGATCACCTCGGCGAGCAGAGGCTCGTCGGCGCCGATCGGCACCTCCGCCACGTCGGCGCCGGCCGTCGTGTAGACCGCGGGCAGGCGGCGCATGGTGGGGGGCGGGAAACCGTGCTCGATGAGGTGCGCGAGGACGTCCAGTCCGGCTCCGGTCGCCACCGAGACCGGGAGCACGGGGAAGAACGTGGCCCGGGACAGCGCGGTGAGCAGCGCGTCCTCGACGACCCCGAACGGGATCTCCTCACCCTCCAGGTAACGGTCCAGCAGGGAATCGTCCTCGGCCTCCTGGATGATGCCTTCCATGAGCGGACCCTGGTGGGTGTCGAAGTGCGCCACGTGCTCCAGGCCGGTCTTCGCGACCGTGCGCACCTCGCCCGTGTAGTCGTGGACCTCGCCCAGCACCAGGTCGATCGTGCGGTCCAGCGAGCCCTCCTTGCCCAGCTCCGGCACGGCCAGGGGCAGCACGCTCGCCCCGAAGGCGTCCTGGCACTCGTCCAGGATCGTCTCGAAGTCGGCGCGGCCGGCGTCCAGCTTGGTGATCACCACCGCCCGCGGCTTGGAGATCTGGGCGCACTCGTGCCAGAGCCGCCGCGTGCTCGCGTCGACGCCGTCAGCGGCTGACACCACGAACACCACCGCGTCCGCGGCGCGCAGGCCCGCCCGCAGATCTCCCACGAAGTCGGGGAAACCCGGGGTGTCGATCAGGTTGATCACCACGTCTCCGCTGGACACCGCGGCGATCTGCAACTGCGACGATCGCTCGTCCCCGCGCGCCGGAGGCCGGTAGCCGGGGGTGGTGGTCGTGACGAGGTGGTCGAACAGCCGCGTCTTCCCCGACCCGCTAGGGCCGACAAGGGCGACGTTGCGCAACTGCTCCGGGGCCGTCACGACCGGAGATGACGTGGTGGATGATGGTCTGCCGCTCATGCCTCCTCACCCTGCCTGGATGAGTGCCAGCTCACAAGCTCTTCGAGCCAGGATTCCGTGACAGATGCACCACAGACGGCGACGCGACGCCCTCGAGCGGACGCGGGGCTCGGCCCGCGGGTCAGTACGCTGGCCCCACCATGCTGAACCGATTCGCGCGCGCGTTTGTCACCCGGCTCCTCACCCCCGTGGCCCGGGTGGCTTTGCGTCTGGGGCTCACCCCGGACATGGTCACCATCTTCGGAACGCTCGGCGTGTGCTTCGGAGCGCTGGCGTTCTTCCCCCGGTACGAGCTCCTGACCGGCACCCTCGTCATCGTCCTGTTCGTCTTCTCCGACACCCTCGACGGCACGATGGCTCGCCTGTCGGGGCAGACCAGCCGCTGGGGCGCCTTCCTCGACTCCACGCTCGACCGGATCGGCGACGGCGCCGTGTTCGGCGGGCTACTGCTGTGCTTCGCCGCCCGCCCCGGCGGGGAACTCACCGCCTGGTTCGCCCTCGCGTGCCTGGTCTTCGGGTTCGTGACCAGCTACGCCCGGGCACGCGCGGAGGGGCTCGGCATCACCGCGGCGCAGACGGGCATCGCCGAACGTGCCGACCGCCTCGTCGTGACGCTCGTCGCGACCGGCCTGACCGGGATCTTCGGCCTCCCGGACCTGGTCCTGACGATCACCCTGGGGCTCCTCGCGCTCGCCAGCGCGGTCACCGTCCTGCAACGGATGACGGCCGTGCGCCGCCACATCCTCTCGACCCCGTGAGCGGCCTCGCCGACCGCGCGAGCCTGGTCGCCTACCGCGCCGGCTGGCACGCCGTACGAGGGATGCCGCCGGGGGCGGCGTACGGGCTGTTCGAACGACTCGCCGACGCCGCCTACGCGCGGGACACCACCGACGTGCGGCGGCTGCGCGCCAACTACGCGCGCGTGCACCCCCACGCCGAGCCCGCCGCGCTGGAGGAGATGGTGCGCGCCGGGATGCGCTCGTACCTGAGGTACTGGTGCGAGGCCTTCCGACTTCCCGAGCTGAGCCCCGAGCAGATCGTCGCCGCGGTGCGGGAGGTGGGCACCGGCCCGGCCCGCGCCGAGCTGGCCGCGGGGCGTTCGGTCGTGTGCTTCCTCGGGCACCTGGGCAACTGGGACCTGGCGGGGGCTTGGTCGAGCATCCGGTTCGGGCCGGTCACGACCGTCGCCGAGCGGCTGCGGCCGGAGGAACTCTACGTGCAGTTCCTGGACTTCCGGGAGCGGCTCGGCATGCGGGTGCTCCCGCTCACGGGGGGCGCGCCGCCGTTCCCCCTCCTGCGCGAGACCGTGCGCGCGGGCGGCGCGGTGGTGCCGCTCCTGGCCGACCGGGACCTGACCGCCCAGGGGGTGGGCGTGACCTTCTGCGGGCGACCCGCCCGGATGGCGGTCGGCCCCGCGGCGCTGTCGCTGGCCACGGGGGCGGCCCTGTTCCCGGTGTCGGTGCGCTACGAACCGGCTCCCCGAGCGGAGCTGCCCGGGGGGTACCGGAGCGTGGTCACCTTCCACGATCGGGTGGAGGACCCGGGGGAGGGGATGAGCCGGCAGCGGGCCGAGGCGATGACCCAGCGCTGCGCGGACGTCCTCGGCGACGTGGTGCGCTCACACACGTACGACTGGCACATGATGCAGCGGGTGTTCACGGATGACGCCCCGAGTGAGCTGCCCGCCGCGAGCCGGGTAGACCGTGGACGCCGCGGGACGCGGGGGCGTCAGGGGAGCCGAGAGGGTCGGGGGATACGGGAGTGTCGGGGGACCCGAGAGGGACGCGGGACCCGGGGGGACGCATGAGGGTCGGGATCGTGTGCCCGTACAGCTTCGACGTGCCCGGCGGCGTGCAGTTCCACGTCCGCGATCTCGCCGAGGCCCTGATCTGCGGCGGTCACCACGTCAGCGTCCTCGCGCCCGCGGAGGAGGAGACCCCGCTGCCGTCGTACGTGGTGGGGACGGGCAAGACGGTCGCTGTGCGTTATAACGGGTCCGTCGCCCGGCTCGCGTTCGGTCCGATCACCGCGGGCAAGGTGGCGCGCTGGCTGGAGACCGGCGCGTTCGACGTGGTGCACATCCACGAACCCATCGCGCCCAGCCTGTCCATCCTGGCCCTCTGGGCGGTCGAGGGCCCGACGGTCGCGACCTTCCACACCAGCTTCGTGCGCTCGCGGGCCATGCAGGCGGCCTACCCGATCGTGCGCTCCAGCATCGAGAAGATCCACGGTCGGATCGCCGTGTCCGAGGCGGCGCGGGAGACCGTTATCACGCACATCGGGGGCGATGCGGTCGTGATCCCGAACGGGGTGTTCGTGGATCGATTCGAGCAGGCGGGCCTGCGGCCGGACTGGCGGGGGACCCCGACGCAGCCGACCGTGGCCTTCCTCGGGCGGCTGGACGAGCCGCGCAAGGGGCTGTCGGTGCTGCTGGAGGCGGTGCCGGCGCTGCGCGATCAGCATCCCGGCGTGCGGCTCCTGATCGCGGGACACGGGGACGGCGGGGCGGCCCGGGACCGGCTGGCCGCGGCGGATCGCGCCGCCCTGGAGTTTCTCGGCGGGATCAGCGACGAGGACAAGCAGTCGCTGCTGCGCAGCGTGGACGCGTACGTCGCCCCGCACACCGGCGGCGAAAGCTTCGGCATCGTGCTGGTGGAGGCCATGGCGGCGGGCGCGCCGGTGGTGGCCAGCGACCTGCCGGCGTTCACTCGGGTGCTCGACGACGGGCGCGTCGGCGTCCAGTTCCCGGTGGGGGACGCTGCGGCGCTGGCGTCCCGGTTGGGTGGGCTGCTGGCCGACCCCGCCGGGCGGGCGCGACTCGCCGACGCGGCCCGTCGGCACGCGCAGCGCTACGACTGGTCCACCGTGGCCGCGGACGTACTCGCGGTCTACGAGACGGTGACGGCGGGCACGGATGCCGTCGAGGGGCGGGAATCCCGGGGGTCCGGTCCGGGGTACGGGCGCGTCATCCCGCACGTCCTGCCGTTCGCGCTGGCCGGGACGTCGGCCGAGGAGCTCGGCCCGACGTCGCCGGATGGGCGTCGGGGCCAGTCGTGGCGGGAGCGGGTGCGGCGCGCCACCCGCCGGCGCTGGCCAGGAAGGAGGCAGGCGTGAGCGTCCTGGAGATCGTCACCCTCGTGGTGGCGGTGTTGATCGCGTTCGCCTGGTACCTGACCTATACGGCAGCGCGGCTGGACCGATTGCACACGCGGATGGAAGGTACGTACGCCGCGCTGGACGCGCAGCTCGTCCGGCGGGCCGAATCCGTGCTGGAGCTCGCCAACTCCGGCGCGCTCGATCCCGCCGGGGCGCTGATCGTCGCCGGGGCCGCCACCGACTCCCTGGAGGGCGGCGAGGTCGACCAGGCCGAGCGCGAGGCCATCGAGAGCGAGCTGACGCACGCGATCCGGTTGGTGGTCCCGCGCGCTGCGGGGGCGGGCGGGGTCGGGACGGGCGACGCTGCCACCGAGGCGACCCACCGCCTGGACGACGCGCATCAGCGGGTGGCGATGGCGCGCCGTTTCCACAACGACGCGGTGACCGACGTCCTGCGGCTGCGGCGCAACCCGCTGGTGCGGGGATTCCGGCTGGCCGGGTACACCGAGTTGCCGCGCACGGTCGAGTTCGACGACGACGTGTCCGTGCGCCGCTGAGCCGCGGCGCGTTTCGGACCGCCCGATGCCGTGACCCGTTGTGCCGTAGGTCGTTCCGGTCCGACACCCGATCTCTGTGCCCCGGTCTCTAGGCTCGGACCTGGGCCAGGAGCCGGAATGGGCGGTCTTTGGTGAATGACGTTCACCCAGGTCCGCCCTCCAGGCTACGTCGGCGGTGGGTATGCTCGGGCGGCCGGAGGGATGACCCGCCGCGACGCCCCGCCCGGGGAGGAGACCTCCGGCCGGCAGACGCGGTCGCGGGCCCGATCGGCCGGCCCGACATCCCGTACCGGCTTCCACCGGCGCAAGAGACACCCGGACCCGCGAAAGGCGACGGCAGCACCGTGACCACGCAGCAGCAGACCCCCACCACCGGCACCTCCCGCGTGAAGCGCGGCATGGCCGAGATGCTCAAGGGCGGCGTCATCATGGACGTCGTCACGCCCGATCAGGCCAAGATCGCCGAGGACGCCGGCGCGGTCGCGGTCATGGCGCTGGAGCGCGTCCCGGCGGACATTCGCGCCCAAGGCGGGGTGTCCCGCATGAGCGACCCCGACATGATCGCGGGGATCATCGACGCGGTCTCGATTCCAGTGATGGCTAAGGCCCGCATCGGGCATTTCGTCGAGGCGCAGGTCCTGCAGAGTCTGGGCGTCGATTACATCGATGAGTCCGAGGTGCTGACGCCCGCCGACTACGAGAACCACATCGACAAGTGGGCGTTCACAGTGCCGTTCGTGTGCGGCGCCACCAACCTGGGCGAGGCGCTGCGCCGGATCACCGAGGGCGCCGCCATGATCCGCTCCAAGGGCGAGGCCGGGACCGGCGACGTGTCGAACGCGACGACCCACATGCGCTCGCTGCGCAAGACCATCCGCCGACTGCAGAACATGGTGCCGGACGAGCTGTACGTGGCCGCCAAGGAGCTGGCAGCCCCGTACGACCTGGTCAAGGAGGTCGCCGAGGCCGGCAAGCTGCCAGTGGTGCTGTTCACGGCCGGCGGGATCGCGACGCCGGCCGACGCGGCGATGATGATGCAGCTCGGGGCCGAGGGCGTCTTCGTCGGCTCCGGGATCTTCAAGTCCGGCGACCCGGCCAAGCGCGCGGCGGCGATCGTGAAGGCGACGACGTTCTACGACGACCCGTCCGTGATCGCCGACGTGTCGCGCGGTCTGGGCGAGGCGATGGTCGGGATCACGGTGGATGAGATCCCGGCCCCTCACAGGTTGGCCGAACGCGGCTGGTAGTCCCCGCCTGGCGCGCTCGCCACCGGCGTGAGTCGCGCGGTTCGGTGCCTCGGCTGGGGGTGACCCCGGTCGCCGCGTGGTTGGGTCGCGAGGTGGTGGGTGTACGGATGCGGCTGGGCTCTTCGCGGTCCCGGTGAGCCCTCCCGGAGTCGGGTGGACTCTCCTTGGATGGGGTGAACCCTCGTCGTGGGCCGGTCGTCCTGCGGTGGTGCGCTCTCGGTCGTCGGGGTGAGCTCCCGTGGTTCCGGGTGAGCTCTTGTCGTCGCGAGGGTTCAGCCGAGGCGGCGAGGGTTCGGTCCGGGCGGGGAGGGTTCACCGCGGCGCCGGGCCGACCGCGAGGCGCGTGCTCCACCGGGGCCGTGGGAGTCGACCCGGGGCGGCGAGGGTTCGGTCCGGGCGCGGAGGGTACGCCGTGTGGCCCGGCCAGGTGGCCCAGCGCGTCCGTGGCGCCCGTCCTCCACAGTCGGCTCGCCGGAGCCGGTAGTCCACAGTCCAGGTGCCGGACAGTGCCCGGGTGGCGCTCGTACCCGCAAGCTGCCCCCATGGATCACGACGCACTGGCCAAAGAACTGCTGGCCGCGAACCCTCTCCTCTCTTCCCGCGCCGCTGCGGCAGCCGGCCTCGGCCCCGAGGCGCTTGCCGGCCTGCTCCGCCGCGGCGTGGTGGAGCGCGTCACGACCGGCTACTACGCCGTGGCTGACCCCCGTCTCGACGACGCCGCACGGCTCGGCCGGTTGAGCCTCGCCGTGGTCGCGCGCTACGGCGGGCGGGCCGTCGTGAGCCACCACGGCGCCCTGGCGTTGGCCGGTCTCCCTCTGCATGCGGTCGATCTGTCGTTGGCCCATCTGACGTACCACCGCGGTGGTCGTTACCGCCGGCGCAGCGACCACGTGATTCACGCCGCGATCTCCCAGCTGCCGGCGCTCGGACCGAGTACGGACGCGGCGCACCCCGCGCCCGGCTCGAGTCGACCCGGCCCCCGGGCGGCTCCCGTGATGGATGTGCCCGCGGCTCTGGTCCAGGTCGGCCTTCTCTGGGGCATCCGCGCGCTGGTCGTGGCTGGGGACGCCGCCCTCGCGAGGGGGCTGACCACGCGGGCCGAGCTCATCGAGGCCGCCGAGCGGTTCAGGTACTGTTCCGGACGCGCGGCGGTCCACGCCGGGATCGAGTTGCTCGACCCCGGCAGCGAGTCTCCTGGAGAGAGCCTGTTGCGCGTCGACGTGCGCCGGCTCGGATACGACGTGGTCACACAGGAGAAGATCAGGGTGCGGGGCCGCACGTACCGCGCTGACCTGCGCATCAAAGGCACGAAGGTGTTGTTGGAGTTTGACGGGGTGGGCAAGTACGGCGGCCCGGCCGACATCCGGGCCGAACGGGAGCGAGAGGCGGCGCTGGTCGCTGACGGGTGGTACGTAGTGCGGTTCATGTGGCAGGACCTCGGCCGCCTCGACGTCATCGGCGGACGCATCGCCCGTGCGCTTGCCGCCAGCCTGGGCCGCGTGGGGTGAACGGCACGGGTTGTGTGCCGGCGCTCCCGCCCTGGTGGGGCGCTCCGAGACGGTGTGGTCGCGGTCGTCGAGATTCCGTGGCTGGGCCCGTCTTCTGGTCCCTGCCGGAGATCCTCTTCGCTCGTCGATGCTATGTTAATGTGCGTTTATGCGCACAACAATCGACCTCCCTGACCCCCTCATGCGCGCGGCAAAAGCGAAAGCCGCCACTGCTGGCGAGTCCCTCAAGGTCTTGTTCGAGCGAGCGATCGCTCGCGAAGTAGGGAGGTCCGTAGGCAGGCCGGGCGAGCGCCTGATCGAGTATCCGCTCGTCCGTTCCCAGCGAGTCGGGGTCGATCTCACCAACGACCAACTCGACGAGGTGCTCGCCGCCGACGATGCGGAGCGCTACGCGAGATGATCCTGGTTGACGTGGGCGCATGGCTGGCCTTGGTCTACGAAGCGCACGCTCGCAGTGAGGCGGTGTGCCGCTGGAAATCCCAGGTTGAGGACGGTCTGGTCATGTGCCGGGTCACTCAGATGTCGCTGTTGAGGCTCTTGACGAACCGCACGGTCATGCGGGATGACGTGCTGACGCGCGTCGCTGCTTGGGACGTGATGGATCGCCTCGAGGCCGACGCCCAGATCACGTTCTCCATGGAACCCGAGGGGGTGGAACCGCTGTGGCGGAGTCTGTCGGCGCGCGATGAGCTGTCGCACAAGCTGTGGACCGATGACTACCTCGCGGCGTTCGCGCTCGCGGGACGCATGCAGTTCGCCACCCTCGACCGAAAGATCGCCGGGCGGTACCCGGCCGTTCACGTCGTCACCATCAACTGAGCCGGGATCCACGACCGGTGATCTCAGATCGAGAATTGGTGAATGTGCTTGCGGCACGCGTGGGTCAAGATCTGAGACCCACCATGCGGCGCGCGACGCTAGGGTCTGGGCCCGTGGCCACCACGATCCCGCCGACCGTCGGCGTCCTCGCCGTCCAAGGAGACGTCCGCGAGCACGCGCGGGCGTTGGAGCGCTGCGGTGCGCGGGTGGTTCCTGTACGCCGTCCGCGGGAGCTGGATTCCGTCCAGGGCCTGGTCATCCCCGGTGGGGAGTCCACGGTGATCGACAAGCTGCTACGCGCCTTCGACCTGCGCGATCCGGTGCGGGCCCGGATCGCGGACGGGATGCCGGCGTTCGGCTCGTGCGCCGGGATGATCCTGCTCGCGGACCGGGTTGTCGGCGCGGCGGACGGCCAACAGACCCTGGGCGGCATCGACATGACGGTGCGCCGCAACGCGTTCGGTCGACAGGTGGACAGCTTCGAGGTGGATCTGCCCATCGCGGGGGTCACCGAGCCGCCCTGGAGCCCGCGGGTCCCGAGCGGGATGGTCTCGAGCGGGACAGTCTCGGGCGATCGGGTCCCGAACGGGACGGACGACAGCGGGACGGACGCCAGCCGGACGGCTCCTGGCGAGCGCGCCCTGGGCGAGGAGGAGGGCCGGGCGTTCCGCGGCGTGTTCATCCGCGCGCCCAGGGTCGAGCAGACCGGCCCCGCGGTGGAGATCCTGGCTCGGCTCCCCGCGACCGGTGACGTCGTCGCCGTGCGACAGGGCGCTCTGCTCGCGACGGCGTTTCACCCCGAGGTCGGCGGCGACCGCCGGCTGCACGCCCACTTCGTGGCCCTGATCACCGACCGGTAGGATGGGACGTTGCGCACGCACGGCACGCGCTCAGGGCACGGCGGAATCACGGCGTGACCAGCGCGAAGCCCACCGTGTCGCACCCACCGGGTCGCACCATCCGCGGGGGTCAAGCCCCCGTGCACCATCCCCGTGGACCGCCCACGTGGACCCACCGCGTGGACCAGGTGCGCGGACGATTCCGTGGCGCCCAGCGCGGCGGGACGCTCCCGCCCGCGCGGCACGTCGCGGTGGGAAACACGGTGGTGGAAGCACGGCGGTGGAAGCACGGCGCGGTGGGCCGCGGCGCGCGTGGACGGCGGGGCGGCGCGAGTTTCGAGGGACGCGATCGAACAGCAAGGAGAGCACAGGCGATGAGTGGTCACTCCAAGTGGGCGACGACCAAGCACAAGAAGGCCGCGATCGACGCCAAGCGGGGCAAGC
>JBDIAS010000002.1:0-60180 GCA_039812465.1 Austwickia sp.
GCGTACAGCTGGCGCAGGAGTGACCAGGCGCCGGTTGCGATGCCGACGGTGGAGCGGGGTTGGTGCCCAGGGGCGTCTGATCGGCCACAATCGAGGCGGACAGCCCGTCGGGGGCGTCGACGTCCGGCCGTGGCAGGTGGGGCATGAGGTTCTGCATGAAGGCGGGGTAGGTCGCAGCGAGCAGGCGTCGGGACTCCGCGGCAATGGTGTCGAAGGTCAGTTAAGACTTGCCAGACGCGGACACCCCGGTCACGACCTTGAGCTTGCACGACCGGGTTGGTGGATCCTGCACGTCGGAGACTTTGGCAGGGGGTTGCGCAGACTATGTGGATGCGACGAGAGCGGGACAAGGGCAGCGACCTCACTGCTGGCGTGCGAAGGCAGGGGTTGGTTCGTGTCCGACGGCGGTCGCTTGGAGCCAGGTGAGCAGGCCTGACAGCCGTGGGGAAATCTGCATCATGCGGACGAATGCGGGAAGGGGCCGTGAGCTGATGCGGTGCTCGAGGGCGGGTCGGATGAGGTTGTCGTGCTCGGTGTCCTGCATGGCGCGGGTGATCCGGGTCGGCCGTCGGCGACGCCGCTCCACGGCGGCGAGGTGGCGGTCGGTGAGGCCGCCAGCTAGGAGGTGTGGGGTCAGTATGCGGGCGGCGGCGACGGCATCCTGGACGGCGAGGTTGATGCCGACGCCCATGACGGGGGACATGGGGTGTGCAGCATCGCCGATGCACAACACTCCCGGCGCCCACCAGCGGGTGAGCATCCCCGCCCGAGCGTCGAGGAACTTCACATCATCCCAGGAACGGATGCCGGCCAGCTGATCCGGGGACCAGCCGAACTGCTCGGCCAGGATCGCCCGGAAGTCAGCGACGTCGCCGGTGCGTCGCTGCTCGTCCGTGCCCTTGGCCAGCAGGTAGGCGACCTGGTGGTAGCCGTGTCGGGCCATCGAGACCACCACGTGGCCGTCGACGAATCGCGAGACCACATTCCCGTCGTCGTCCCAGGGGGCCATTGGGACCCGGACCCACCACACGTCCATAGGCAGGTCGGACTCGACCAGTTGGAGCCCAGCGGCTCGTCGGACCACGGACCGCCGGCCGTCGCACCCGACGACGAGGTCACAGCCCAGGCGGTGCATTCCGGCGTCGTCGCGGTAGATCACCCCGTCGACCCGCCCGTCAGAGTCGCGGGTCAGTCCGGTGACCTCGCTGGACATCCGAAGCGTGAAAGAGGGCTCATCCCGGGCAGCTTGTGCGAGTAGGTCCAGCAGGTCCCACTGCGGCACCATCGCAAAGTGCCGGTACTTGCCCGGCATCGTCTCCAGGTTGCCCATCGTCAGGTCGCGCGAGCCGATCCGCATCTTCATCGTCGTCATGCGACCGGCCGGGATCTGGCGGAAGCTCTCGCCCAGGCCGAGGTCGTCCAGCAAACGCATCGTCGGGGGATGGACCGTGTCCCCACGGAAGTCCCTTAAGAAGTCGGGGTACTTTTCCATGACAGTCACATCCACGCCCGCACGGGCGAGGAGCAGTCCGAGGAACATCCCGGCGGGGCCACCACCGACCAAAGCAACTGAGCACATGGGGTACATGCTGACATAAAGGTGGAGTCACTCTAAGTTCTATGCTGGCCGCATGACTGGCCGACGAGAAGCGACGAAGGCTCGCACTAGGGCAGCGATCATCGAGGCCGGAATCCGACTCATGCATGAGCAGGGGTATGACGCTACGTCCACCACGGCGATCGCCCGGGCCGCCGGCGTCAGCCCAGCCACGCTCTTCAACTATTTCCCGACCAAGAGCTCGATCATCTTCGCCGACGACCACCTGTGGGCACTACGGCTTGGCCCCGTCACTGCAATGTCCACCCCGCGACAGACACTGCGTGCCCTCGTACTCGAGCTGCTGGTGCAGCCCGGCTGGACCTTGCCCGCCGATGACCCCGTGACCCGCATGCGGTTCGAGCTCGTCAGGGGCGAACCCGCGCTTGTCGCCGCTCAGACCACGCACGCCTTCTCTCAGGTGCCCGCCCTTGCCCGAGCAGTCCAATCTGCGTATCCCGAGCTCAGCGACGACGAAGCGCTCGCTCACGCCGGAGCAACCGTCGGCGCTGTCCTTGCCGCACTCACCTGGGCACAAAACGGCAACCTCCGGACCGCCATCGAGGCAGCGCTCGACCGAACCCAGGGCACCTAGCGAAAGACCACAGCGACCTCCTCGGCACACGAGCTCGCGGCCATCGACGTCAGTTGGGGAGGAGCACCCCGGGGGGTTGGTAATCGGCCTACCTTGGCGCGTCCTGAGGGCCGGGAGCGTCGCCCCTGTGCGTCAGGATGGGGTGAGACACCGTTCGTTCATCTGATACTGACCTGGCATGGCGTAGGGCTCCGGGTGGCTGCAGGAACGTCCGGGGTGGTCCAGTCCTCAGTCGGGACATGCGCGTTCGGCGTGTGCGGGCAGGCAGCGTTGGTAGCGGTCGAGGAGGGGCAGGTCCGGGAGATCGTGCACGTCGAGATGGTCCGGGGGTGTGTCGCCGGTGAGGTGGGTGTGGATGGCGGCGGCCAGGTCGGCCCACTGGTCGGCGGCGTGGGGTGCGAGTGCGCCGGGTTTCCCGGTGCGCCGGGTCAGCGTCATGACCGCAGCTTCGGTTGCTGAGCGGCCTGGGGCGTGGTGGTCGTCCAGGGTGAGGGCGGCGTTGGCCAGGACGTAGGGGAGAGGGTCGATGTTGAGGACCGGGCCATCGGGTGGGGTGGGTTGGTAGGTGAAGTTCTGGGTGCTTCAAGGTGGCCGCCAGGTCAGGGGTCTGCCCAGCCGCAGGGGGCTGGAGCGGTCCAAGATCTGGAACGCTGCCTCGAAGCAGCCATTGTGCTCGGCGTCGAGGGCACCACGCTGCTGGCTCCATCGTTCGTGCCCGTCGGGGTCGATGGTGAGGGGGCCGGGGGCGTAGAGGGCGTCACCTTCGGTGAACAGCTCCCAGAACCGCCGCTGCACCGGCACACCGGGGGGTTCCTGGCGTGTGTGGGCGAGGGTCAGTGCCTGGGCCAGGAGGGGCAGGTCGTCGGCGAGGATGCGCCGGTGGCGGTAGTTGACCCACGGCGGCTTCGCGCGCAGCTGTTCCAGGACCTCGTCCAGCCGGGCCAGCAGGTGGGGCCAGGTGCCGTTCGCGCGCCGGGTGCGGGTGCGGGCGATGAGGGTGTGGTGGAACTGGCGGGGCAGGCCGAGCTCGATGACCAGTGCTGCCCAGGGCCGGGTGGAGCCCAGGCGGGCCAGCAGCAGGGACAGCTCGGCACGACAGGCGGGGTCCTGGTCGTCGGCGCCGGGGAGGGTGCCGGGCCAGATGACTTGCGGGATCCACGCGGTCGAGGGGCGCGGCAGGTCTGGATGGTGCTCGGGCAGCAGGAGATGACGGTGGACAGCCCGGGAAGCGCCCACCGGCGTGGGGTACTGGCCGTGGCGGGCGCCGGTGCGGAAGGTGAGCTGGCTGGCCGCGGTCATCGCGCCGGCGTGGTGGCCCAGCTGCAGGGCACCGAGCAGCGGGTTCTTCGGCGCCTGGGCCGTGGCTGGGGTGTGGGTGATGGGTGCCTGCCGGCTGCTGGGGCGCAGTAGCCGTTGCAGGTGCTCCCCGGCGCGCTGGGGGCAGGTGGCTTCCAGGACGTCGAGGGTGTCGGCCAGGGCGGTGGCGACGTCTTCGGGCGGTTCCTGGACGTGGCTGCCGCGCCGGTGCAGCGCCACAGCGGCCAGTTCGATCAGGGCGTCGAACGCGATGCGTGTGGTGACGCTGATCCCGCACATCTCGATGACGTGCCCGCCGGGACCGGTGGCGAGGTCGAGCAGGAGCCGGGCGGCGCGCAGCTGCTCTGGTTCAGCCTCCTGAGTGGGGGCGGTGCGTAGGTCGTGCCCGCACCAGGGCCGGACCTGCCGCCGCGAGGAGTGTGGCCGGTCGGTGCGGGCGGTGCAGGCCCACAGCTGGAGCGGCTCACCCAGCCAGGTCGGGGACTGGTGGGGCAGGGCCTGGCAGGCCGGGCAGGCCGACAGCAGCAGGACGCCATGGCGTAGGCAGGTCGGCTGCAGCGGGTTGGACCAGTCCTTGGGCCACCACGGCTCAGGGTCGGCCAGGCAGGCCGGGCAGTAACGGCTGGTCGGGGTCTGGGTCCATGCCTCGCGCCACGCCTGCGTCCGCTGGTAGAGGCGGGCATGAGCCGTCAACGCGGCACCCAGTGGTGTCGGGGCCCGCAGGCTGGCCCGTTCCTGCTCGGTCAGGCCCAGGCGCGTGGTGTGAGAGTTCCACGGCGCCAGCACGCGGCGGGTCGCGGCTGCCGTGGAGGCGACCTGTCTGCGGGCGCCACCGGCACGCAGCACGTTGCGGGGACTGATCTGGTAGCGCACTGCGGCGCGGCGCAACCAGGAGACCGCGCTCTCCCCGGTGATCGGGGCGACGTGGATCGGCGGGCCGTCCAGGTCGTACCCGCCGGGCACGCCCCGCAGGCCGCGCCCACGGTCTGGGCGGTGGGGGTCAGGCTGTGCCGGCGAGTCGTTGGGCGGCATTGTCGGCCAGGGCAGCGTCCAGGACCTGCGTGCTGATGGTCTCGGTGCCGGTGGTGATGGCGATGTAGGCGGCGCGGTCGATGAGGTTGGTCAGCGAGGCGATCCGGCCCTGGGTGCGCCGGTGCAGCTCCTTGGCGTGGGCCACCAGCATGCCCGGTTCGGCCTCGGCCAGGATCAGGTGCCGCTCCAGGGTGGCCAGCAGGTCGCTCCAGGCCCGGGCGCCGGCGTCATTGTCGATGCTGAACGGGGTGACCGGGCACCGGGTCGCCCGCCGGGAGGTCTGGGCGTAGATCGCCTGCTCGCCGCTCAGGCCTTCGTCGAAGAACCGTTTGGCGGCCAGGTTGACCCCGACGTACAAGAACGTGACCGGCAGGGCGTTGGCCAGGCTCTTGAGGTGGTTGGACACCTCGATGCCGTTGCGGTGCCGGAAGTCGACGAAGTGCAGGTCATCGACCACCACCAGCCGGGTCTGGCAGGTCGTGACGCAGTCGACCGCCAGCGAGGTCAGCTGGGTCCGGTTGGCGCGGGTCGCGGCCGGGTGGCCGTAGAACTCCAGGATCTGCTGGTTGATGCCCTTGAGCGTGACCCCCGCAGCCAGTGGGACGAACGCCACCGGGAGGCGTTGGCTGCCGTCGTCGGTGAACGGACCGTGGCGGCGGTACTCGCGACGGTGGACCTGCCGGGCGAACCGGGTGGCGATCGTGGTCTTGCCCAGCCCGGGTTCGGCGTCGATGACCGCTGAGCCGCGCAGCTTGTCCCCGTCCCGGCGGCCCGAGGCCATCACCTGCTCCAGCACCTGGAAGGCCCGGGTGAGCTGCTGGGTCTTGATCGTCGGCGGGTTCGCGTTCCACACGCACCGCGCCTCGTGGTAGTCCGCCAGGGTGTCCTCATCCAGGGCCCGCATCTGGGGGCGGGTGAGGACCTCGAACCGGGGCCGGGGGGCGGCGTTGACGAACCTGTCCCACCCGGCCTTGCGCGCCAGCTGGTACCCGACGGTGTCGTACTCGGCCAGCCACGCCGCCCACGGGTTCGTCATTCGTCGAACACCTCCAGCCCTCCCTCGGGATGCTCGGCGTAGTACCGCTCGAAGACGTCCAGGTCGTCCGGCAACGGTTCCTTGGTTCGCCGGGAACGGTGCTGCAGGAAGTCGATCACCCCGGGCACGGAGGCCGAGACGGCGCCCTCATCGGTCGGCGTCATCCCCGGCACATGGGGAGCCTGGTCCGCTTGCTGAGCGGCGAGGCGGACCGCGAGGTTGCGCTCCCGCCGAGTAGTGACCTCCTTGGCCTGCCAGCGGGCCAGCAGGTCCTCGATCGCCTGGGCGGGGTCGACGAACTGGTCCTGCTGGCGGCTCAGTGCCCGGGTGAAGTCGGCCGCGTCCTGGCTGAACGGGGCGGTCAGGGTGGCGGCGTGCTCCCAGAGGAGCTGGTGCCAGGAGCCGTCGGCCGGGTCCTGGAAGTAGGCGTGGCGGATGTCGTCGACGTCCAGCAGGATCGGCCACTTGCCGGCGTGCGCGCCGCCGTACGGTGAGCTCTGGTTGCGGTACAGGTTCAGCCCCCGCCCGTCGTAACGCTGGCTAGCGACCTCGACGCCGTAGTGGTGGATCTTGCGCCAGTGGACCTGCAGGAAGTCGTAGAAAAGGTCCGCCTTGACCGGCAGGCGCAGCCGGCCGCACTGGGCCATCCCGCGGGCATGAGCCTGCGCCGGAGTCATGAACTCCCGCGGTGACTCCGGCTTGGGCAGCCCGTCGTGCGGGGTGTGGTGGTAAACCTGCCCGACCCACTCGCGCAGGATCTGCTCCAGCTCAGATACGTAGTAGAAGGCTTGGTCCTCGGTGTTCTTGCCGCGGGAGGCGATGTCCGGGCCTTTGTAGCCCTCCAGCTTGTCCAGCAACCCCTGCCGTGCGGTGCGGAAGAACCGCTCCAGCACAGCCTTATCCGTCGGCTTGTAGGTCAGTGCAGGCTGGATCGAGATCCCGAGACGACGGCAGACGCTGGCCGTGTGCTCGGACAGGTAAATCTTCCCGTGGTCGATCACGATCGTGTCCGGTGCGATGCACGTCTCTCCGACGTACAACGCCTCCGGGATGCCGGAGTACGGGCCCTGCTGCGCGTCCGGCAAGTACCCCCAGCGTTGCGGTGTCATGGCCTGGAACAGGACGCTGGCGACGTCCGCGGACTTCGCCGCGACGGGCCGCAGCCGCAGCCCCTTGAGTGTGCGGTCGTACAGGTCCATCGCGGCTGTCAGTTCGGTGTTGACCCAACGATGGGTGACCGGCTCGAGGGCGAATACATCCAACTTGTAGGAGTCCAGGATGAAGTACTCCCCAGGGCGGGTTGCTCGCAGCCGGCCCATCGGGCCACCGGGCCGCTCGGCGACCGAACGCCGCTGCTTGGCGTCGCCAAAGATGTACCGGCCCTTGGCAAGCTCGCTCACCCGCAGGTACGCCACGCTCTTCGACGGAGGAGTGCCGTCCGGGTGGTCCTCCAAGAACGCGCGGGTCGTCCTGTCGATGACCGTCTTCCTGGTGGGCGTCGATTCCGGGACGAACGAGTCCAGCACCTGACGGCAGGCTTTGTCCCAGGCCGGGTCAACTCCGCGCCTGGTCTCCTGCAGCAGCCGCTCGTCCACGAGTCCGGCCGGGCCGCGAGTCTCGAAGCGCGCCAGACGCCGCTCCAGAGTCCGCACCGACAAGCCCAGCTCTTTGGCTAGGGCGGCGAGTCGTTGGGTGGGACTGAGGTCGTCCGACTCCGGCTCGAGCAGCGGGCGCAGCTCCTCGACCTTCCGCTCGACCTCACGTCGCTGCTTGCTGGTCAGCGCGGCCAAAGCCACCGCGGGGAGCGTGAACGGGTCGCCTTCCTGATCCCGGTCTTCGTTCGTGTCGTCGAGCGGGGTGGCGGCTGCCAGCAGCGCCGACGTCGACACCGAGCGCACCGTCACCCCCCGGCGCAGCCGCACCTGGTGCCCGACGAAGGTGTCGACCTCCCACACCTCTCCCTCGAACCAGAACCGCGAACCGGCCTCAAGCGTCAGGATGCCGCGAGACATGATTCCTCCTTCGAGGACATGGAGATGAGAGACCCACGCGACAAGGGCTGGGACAGATCTGTCGTCCACACCTGTCGCCACAGCAGGGCCAGCGCGGACGCCCGGACGTCCAAGGGGTCGAAGCCCGATACGCAGCTCTCGACCTGCCCAAGCGTCATCCCAGATCTCCCGGCCCCGGCCACGGCAGAGACGCACTCCTCGTCCAAGAACATCGACCGCCGACCCTGAGCCAGGAACCTCAGGTTCGCCATGACGACCGGGTCGCCGCCGTGAAAGACCTCGTACCGCCAACCACGGGACCGGCACAGCCGACCGGTCCACTCCAGGACGACCGCCACGTCGGGCTCCTCGCACATGCGGGCCGGCTTGACGTCCACCACCACCACAGAGCCGTCACGACCGGTCAGGAGATAGTCCGGGACGTGCCGGCGCGGCACTCCGTCGTCCAGGCCGCTGAGCCAGAACGGCTGACTGGAAATCCCGGCCACGGCCGGGTCGAAATCGGCCAGCAGGACCCGGTCCCGCTCCAGCAGGCTCTCGTATCCCACCAGCGTCCTCGTCGTGGCCGTCCACAGCCACCCCGGGTAGTTGCCCTGCCGCGGTCGCCACGAGAACTCACGCACCGGCGACCCGCCCGCGACCTGCCCCGCCTCGACGTCCGCCAGGTTCGTGACGACCTCGGCGCAGTCCGCGCTGCAGTACTTCAGCTCCGTCGATCGGAGCTCATGTTGCTCCACGGCTTCAGCCTGACGCGTCCGACAAGATGCCAGGAACCCGACACGCGACCGACAAGAAATCAGGAATCCGACAAGTTGGCCAGGAACCTACAGCGAGCCCATCGACCTGCGCGGCTGGGCGGGAACAAAGTCACCTCCGGCGAGGTTGAGTCAAGTGTACTCAACTTTGCGGAGCCCTGGGTTGACAACCGTACGCGGTGAGGCGGAGATTGAGTCGAGACGGATCAACCCGGCCGGGCCGGGAGCGATGCCTCTCGATCGGGTGCGCGCCGCGCATCCGTACGGGCGTGAAGGTCACCCCTCCGACGCCGCTCGTACGGATGCGCCCAGGCTTCAGCGGCGTGACCCCGAGCGAGTGGCTTCACGCCCATCGGCCGCGACATCCAGCAGTACGCGATCCAGCAGTACGCGACATCCAGACCCGCGACATCGCGACGGCCTTGCGGCCTCGCACCCATGACGACGAAGGAGCAACACCACATGGCCCGTGCAGTCGGTATCGACCTCGGCACCACCAACTCGGCCGTCTCTGTCCTGGAGGGCAACGAGCCGACCATCATCGCGAACGCGGAGGGTGGGCGCACTACGCCGTCCGTCGTCGCGTTCTCCAAGAACGGCGAGGTGCTCGTCGGCGAGATCGCCAAGCGCCAGGCCGTCACCAACGTCGACCGGACCATGCGCTCGGTCAAGCGCCACATGGGCACCGACTGGGCCAGCCCGGACATCGACGGCAAGAAGTACACGGCGCAGGAGATCAGCGCCCGCATCCTCATGAAGCTCAAGCGCGACGCGGAAGCCTACCTCGGCGAGAACGTGACCGACGCGGTGATCACCGTCCCGGCCTACTTCGACGACGCCGAGCGTCAGGCCACCAAGGAGGCCGGCGAGATCGCGGGCCTCAACGTCCTGCGGATCGTCAACGAGCCGACCGCGGCGGCGCTCGCGTACGGGCTCGACAAGGGCAAGGAGGACGAGCTCATCCTCGTCTTCGACCTCGGTGGCGGCACGTTCGACGTGTCCCTCCTGGAGGTCGGCAAGGACCCGGAGGACGGCTTCTCCACGATCCAGGTCCGCGCGACCCATGGTGACAACCGCCTCGGCGGCGACGACTGGGACGACCGGATCGTCAAGCACCTGTTGACCACGGTCAAGAACCAGACCGGTGTCGACCTGAGCACCGACAAGATCGCGATGCAGCGGCTGCGCGACGCCGCCGAGCAGGCCAAGAAGGAGCTCTCCACCGCGACGAGCACCAACATCAGCCTGCAGTACCTCTCGATGTCCGAGAACGGCCCGATCCACCTCGACGAGACCATCACCCGGGTCCAGTTCGAGCAGATGACGCAGGATCTGCTGGACCGCTGCAAGGCGCCGTTCGAGCAGGTCATCAAGGACGCCGGCATTTCGGTCAGCGAGATCGACCACATCGTGCTCGTCGGCGGTTCGACCCGGATGCCTGCCGTCACCGAGCTGGTCAAGAAGCTCGCCGGCGGCAAGGATCCCAACAAGGGCGTGAACCCGGACGAGGTCGTGGCGGTCGGCGCGGCCCTGCAGGCCGGTGTCCTCAAGGGCGAGCGCAAGGACGTCCTGCTCATCGACGTCACCCCGCTCTCGCTCGGGATCGAGACCAAGGGCGGCTTGATGACCAAGCTCATCGAGCGCAACACGGCGATCCCGACGAAGCGCTCGGAGGTCTTCACGACCGCCGAGGACAACCAGCCGTCGGTGCTCATCCAGGTGTTCCAGGGCGAGCGTGAGCTGGCCGCGGCCAACAAGCCGCTGGGCACCTTCGAGCTGACCGGCATCGCGCCGGCGCCGCGGGGCATCCCGCAGATCGAGGTCACGTTCGACATCGACGCCAACGGCATCGTGCACGTGTCCGCGAAGGACCGCGGCACGGGCAAGGAGCAGTCGATGACGATCTCCGGCGGGTCCGCCCTGCCGAAGGAGGAGATCGACCGGATGGTCCGCGAGGCCGAGCAGCACGCCGAGGAGGACAAGAAGCGCCGCGAGGAGGCCGAGGCCCGCAACACCGCGGAGCAGCTCGCCTACTCGACGGACAAGTTCCTCGCCGACTCCGGCGACAAGGTCCCGGCCGAGACCAAGAAGCCCGTCGAGGACGCGCTGGCGGACCTCAAGGCGGCCCTGGCCAAGACCGGCGACGACGCGGCGAGCGTGGAGGACCTGAACGCCAAGGTCACCAAGCTCAACGAGGAGTCCCAGAAGATGGGGACGGCCATGTACGCGGCGGCCCAGGCCGAGCAGAGCTCGGCGGACGGCGCGGCAGGCGCCGGCGACGCGGGTGCCGCGGGCGCGGGCTCCGCCGGTGAGGGTGCGGGTTCGGCCGACGACGACGTCGTCGACGCCGAGGTGGTCGAGGACGACGACCCCCGCAAGTGAGGTTCGGCTCGGGTGGGGTCGCGTGCGGCGCGACCCCACCCGAGCGTTCCCGCCCACTGACTTGGCACACTGACCATGCAGACCGGCGGACGCGTCACGCCGCCCGCCGAGAGGAGCCGACATGACCGAGAACGACGGAGCGACCACGCCCGGCGCGGCCCCGTCCGGGGCGGCCGGTCACCCTGCCGCCGACGACCCCAGCGTCGGCGCCCACGACGGTGGCCGCGCCTACGAGGGGCGCCACCACCGCAACCCCGCCGACGTGCCGCCGAGCCCGGCCCAGGCTGCGGCCGCCAAGGCCGCCTACCAGGACGTGCAGACGAGCACCGGCGGAGTGAAGAATCCGCAGACCGCGGACCCGATCGAGGACGAGGACGGAGAGCGCGTCACCGTGGACGAATCCGGTGAGCCCATCACGGCGGACGATCTGCCGGAGAGCGCCGACCCCGTCGAGGGCCCGGCGTCCGCGTCGGGAGGCCCGCTCGGGGCCGCCGAGAACCCCGGCGACGGGGTGGACGGTGACGCCGACCGCCTGGCCGCGGAGCGGCTCGCGGATCTGCAGCGACTCCAGGCCGAGTACGTGAACTACAAGCGCCGCGTCGACCGCGACCGCGCCGTCGAGTCCGAGCGGGCCATCGCCAGCATGGTGGAGGCCCTCCTCCCGGTGCTCGACGAGATCCAATTGGCCCGCGAGCACGGCGAGCTGGACGGCCCGTTCGCCAAGATCGCCGAGAAGCTAGAAACGACCCTGTCCCGTTACGGCGTCGAGCGCTACGGCCAGCCGGGCGAGACCTTCGACCCGGTCGTGCACGAGGCGGTCATGCACTCCCACGCCGAGCTGGCGCCCGGCACCACGGAAACCACCGTGGTCCAGATCCTTCAGCCCGGCTACAAGATCGGCGACAAGGTCCTCCGAGCGGCGCTCGTGGCCGTCGCCGATCCGCTCTAGGACTGGCCCCGTCGAGGGTCCGTCCCCCACCTACCCATTCCGACTGAGCGATCAGCGAAGGAGGCACGATGGCCAGCCAGGACTGGTTCGAGAAGGACTTCTACTCGATCCTCGGCGTCCCGGCCGACGCTGACGCCAAGACGATCAAGAAGCGCTACCGCAAGCTCGCGCGCGACCTGCACCCGGACGCCAGGCCGGGGGACAAGGGGGCCGAGCAGAAGTTCAAGGAGATCGGGGAGGCCTACGCGGTCCTGTCCGATGACGAGCAGCGCAAGCAGTACGACGCCGTGCGGGCCATGTCCCGCGGCGGCGCCCGCTTCTCGGCCGGGGGGCCCGGCGGCGGGGGCGGCGCGGCCGGCTTCGAGGACGTGTTCAGCAACCTCTTCGGCGGCGGCGGCGGTGGCGGCCCGGCGGGCGGCGGCGGACGGAGCTACACCTACAGCCGCGGGCCGGGTGGCTTCGGCGGGACGACGTCCTCGGAGGCGCCGGACCTGGAGGACCTGTTGGGGATGTTCGGGGCGGGCGGCTCCGGCGGTGGCTTCGGGGGTTTCGGCGGGCCCCCCGGGGGTGCCGGGCCTCGACGCACCCCGCGCAAGGGACGTGATCTGCACGCGACCGCCTCGCTGAGCTTCCGCCAGGCGGTCGCCGGCGACACGGTGATCGTGAGCGGTGTCGGGGGCAAGTCCATCACCGCGCGCATCCCGCCCGGCGTCAAGGACGGCGCGACCATCCGGCTGCGTGGCAAGGGCGAGCCGCCGATGGGCGCGTCCAGCGAACCCGGCGACCTCCTGCTCAAGATCACAGTGAAGCCGCACCCGGTGTTCTCCCGCGACGGCGACAACCTGACCCTCGACCTGCCGGTCACGTTCGCGGAGGCTGCGCTCGGCGCGACCGTCGGCGTACCCACGCTGGACGGCGGCCAGGTCAAGGTGAGGATCACCCCCGGCACACCGTCCGGCCGCGTCCTGCGCGTCCGCGGCCGCGGCGTGCACCGCAAGGACGGCAGCGCCGGCGACCTGCTCGCCAAGGTGCAGGTCATGGTGCCGCAGCGGCTCACCGACGAGGCGAAGGCGGCCGTGGAGACGCTGCAGCGCCTCGACGCGGAGATCGACCCGCGGGAGGAGCTGGCCCGCAAGGCGAGGGGTGACTGACGTGGCCGGCGACAACCGCCCACTGCGGGCAGGTCCCCCCTCGTCAGCCCCCGCCGCACGCGGCTCCGCCCCCGCGGCACGCGGCTCAACCCGCGCCGCGCCGGCGGGACCGGAACGTGGCCCGGCCCGCCGAAGCGGAGCCTTCTCGCTCGCCGAGGGCACGTTCGCGGAGGGAACGTTCGTCCCTCACGAGGAAGCCCCCGTCTTCGTGATCTCCGTGGCCGCCGAGCTCGCGGGGATGCACGCGCAGACCCTGCGCCAGTACGACCGCCTCGGCATCGTCTCCCCGCAGCGGACCCGCGGGGGCGGACGCCGCTACAGCCACGGCGACGTGGCGAGGCTCCGCGAGGTCCAGCGCCTCTCCCAGGAGGAGGGCGTGAGCCTCGCGGGCATCCGCCGGATCATGACGATGCGCGACGAGATCGAAGCGTTGCGCCGGCAGGTGAGCGACCTAGGCGTCGAGCTGGATCGGTTGCGCCAGGCCGGCGGCGCCTCCCCGCGCGTGTTCGCCGCGGGGAGGTACGGGGACGTGGTGGCCGTCCGGCCGGGGGAACGCCCCGTCCGGGAGAACTCCCGAGCCCTCGTCGTGTGGCAGCCAGGCGGTCGCCACAAGGGCTGATCCTCGCCTTAAGGAAGCCGTCTCGTGGCAGTGACCGGGGTCAGCGCCTCCCCGCCGGCCAGCACCTCGAGCACGTTGCGCGCCGCCAGGTCGGCCATGGCCGTGCGGGTCTCCACGGTCGCGGAGCCGATGTGCGGCAGCAGCACCGCACGGTCGGTCTTGAGCAGCTCGGGGTTGACCAGCGGTTCGTGCTCGAAGACGTCCAGCGCGGCGCCCGCGATCTGCCCGGTGGCCAGCGCGTGCGCCAGGGCGGCCTCGTCGACGACCGGTCCCCGCGAGGTGTTGATGAGGTACGCCGACGGCTTCATCATCGCGAGCGCCTTCTCGTCGATCAGGTGCGCGGTCGCCGGGGTCAGCGGCGCGTGCAGGGTGATCACGTCGGCGGTGCGGATCAGCTCGTCCTGGTCCACCCGCCGGGCGTCCAGCTCGGCCGCCTTGGCGGGGTCGAGTTCTCGCTCGTCGGAGTAGACGATGTCCATGCCGAACGCCTTGGCCCGCCGGGCGACCGCCTGTCCGATCGCGCCCATGCCGAGCACGCCGAGGATCTTGCCCTGCAACCCCGTACCGAGCATGAAGAACATGCCCCACTGCCAGGTCTGGCCGGTACGGATCACCCGCTCGGCTTCCGACAGGCGGCGGGTCACCGTGAGGATCGCGCCGAAGGCCAGGTCGGCCGTGGCCTCCGTGAGGACGGCGGGGGTGTTCGTGGCGATCACCCCGGCCGCGTCCAAGGCGGGCACGTCGATGTTGTTGTAGCCCACGGCCACGTTCGCGACGATCTTCAGCTGGGGGCCTGCCGCTGCCAGGAGTTCGGCGTCCACCTTCTCCGTCAGGAGGCAAACCAGCGCGTCCTTGCCGGCCACCCGCTGGAGCAGCTCCTTGCGGGGGATCGGATCGTCCGTCTCGCGGTAGTCCACGTCGTGCGCGTGGCTCAGGGCGTCGATCGCCGACTGCGGGAGGCGCCCCGTGATCAGGATCCTGTTCATTTCGACTCCACCCATCCCTTCAGCGTGCCCAGACCCTCGCGGATCCGGTCCTCGGAGATGCCCGAGTAGGCGAACCGGACGAACTGCGTGGTCTCGCCAGGCAGCGGACGCCCGAAGTGGTTGCGTGTGCAGAACGAGCAGCCGGTCTGGTGCAGGGCCTGCTCGGCGAAGTCCGCGAGGCTGGTGGCGCCGACGCGCTGCATCGTCTCGGTGACGTCCGGGAAGAGGTAGAACGTGCTCTCCGGCTTGGCGAGCTTCACACCCGGGATCGTGGACAGGACGTCATACGCGGCGTCGCGGCGCCCCCGCAGGGTGTCGACGATCGCAGCAACCTCGCTCTGGTCGCCCTCCAGGCCGGCCAGGCCGCCGTACTGGACGAAGTGCGCCGTGCAGGACTCGATGTTGGTGTTGAGGGTCCCGAAGTAATTGCTGAGCGAGGCCGGCACAATGCCGGCGCCGAGGCGCCACCCCGTCATCGCGAATTTCTTGGAGAAGGTGTAGAGGATGACGGTCCGGTCCGGCATTCCGTCTAGGCTCGAAATTGATTGCGAGACACCCGAATAGCGCGTCTCGAAGTACGCCTCGTCGGACAGCACCCACAGGTCGTTCTCGATCGCCAGGCGCGCGATCGCCTCGCGCTCCTCGTCGGGCGATTCCGCGCTGGTCGGGTTCTGCAGGTCGTTGTAGATGATCGCCTTGGTCCGCGGGCCGATGGACGCCTTGATCCGGTCCATGTCGAGGGCGAAGCCGGTGTCGGTCGGGACGTAGCCGTACGGCTTGCCCACGCCGCCGAGGAACTCGATGAAGCTCTCGTAGATCGGGAAGCCCGGGTTGGGGAAGAGCACCTCATCGCCCGGGTCCATCACGCACTGGAGGAACTTGCTGATCACGGGCTTGCCGCCCGGCTGCACGATCACGTTCTCCGCGGTGTAGGCGGTCCCGCGGCGCAGGTTGGTGTCGGCCGCCAGCGCCTCCCGCAGCGGGCCGATGCCCGGCCCGGGGCAGTAGCCGGTCTTGCCGTCGGCGATGGCCTTGTTCATGCCTTCGACGATCGTGGAGGGGGTGGGCAGGTCGATGTCGCCCAGGTGGAAGGGGTAGACCGTGTTGCCCTTCGCGGCCCACTCCGCAGCCGTGGCCGACACGGCGAACGCCGTCTCCGTGCCTAGATCCTTCAGTCGCGCGGCGAGGGCCATAGCCCACTCCTTTCGTTGTAGATAGGGTGACTCTTGGCATTGAATACGTTACATGGGGTTGCGCTGCGCCGTCACTACCTGCGTCGAGTGGCCCACCGCACATCTTCGTCTCCGCGAACCCCCGATGACAGCGGGGCGGGCAAGACACGAGAGGATGTGCGTCAGGACGCGACGTGCGTCGCGCGAGACGATGGATAGAAGGATTCGATGGAACGCTTGCACCCCGCTCTGGGGCCCATCTACGACACGGTTCTGAAGCGCAACCCCGGCGAGAGCGAGTTTCACCAGGCGGTCTGGGAGGTCCTGGAGAGCCTCGGCCCGGTGGTCGAGAAGCGGCCCGAGTACGCGCAGGCCTCGATCATCGAGCGCATTTGCGAGCCGGAGCGGCAGATCATCTTCCGCGTGCCGTGGGTCGACGACAACGGGCGGGTGCAGATCAACCGCGGTTTCCGCGTCGAGTTCAACTCCGCGCTCGGGCCCTACAAGGGCGGGATGCGCTTCCACCCGAGCGTCTACCTGGGGATCATCAAGTTCCTCGGCTTCGAGCAGATCTTCAAGAACGCCCTGACCGGCATGCCGATCGGCGGCGGCAAGGGCGGCTCGGACTTCGACCCCAAGGGCAGGTCTGAAGCCGAGATCATGCGGTTCTGCCAGTCGCTCATGACCGAGCTGTTCCGCCACCTGGGTGAGCACACCGACGTACCCGCCGGCGACATCGGCGTCGGCGGCCGGGAGATCGGTTACCTCTTCGGGCAGTACAAGCGGATCACGAACCGGTACGAGGCCGGCGTGCTGACCGGCAAGGGGCTGACCTGGGGAGGATCCCAGGTGCGCAAGGAGTCCACGGGCTACGGCCTCGTCTACTTCGCCGACGAGATGCTGCGAGCGCTCGGCTCATCCTTCGAGGGTCGTCCCGTCGTCGTGTCCGGGTCCGGCAACGTCGCGATCTACGCCGCCCAGAAGGTCATCGAGCTCGGCGGTCGTGTCATCGCGATGTCCGACTCGGGCGGGTACATCGTTCACGAGCGCGGCGTCGACCTGGATTCGATGAAGGAGCTCAAGGAGCAGCGGCGCGGGCGGATCAGCGAGTACGCCGACACCCACACCGACGCCCGGTACATCGCCGGCGGCCGCGTGTGGGACGTGCCCTGCGAGGTGGCGCTGCCGTCGGCCACCGAGAACGAGCTGGACCGGACCGGCGCGCTCGCGCTGGTCAAGAACGGCTGCCTGATCGTCGCCGAAGGCGCCAACATGCCGACCACGCCCGACGGGATCCGTATCCTGCGCGAGGCGGGCGTGCACTTCGCCCCGGGCAAGGCCGCCAACGCGGGCGGCGTGTCCACCTCGGCCCTGGAGATGCAGCAGAACGCGTCCCGGGACAGCTGGAGCTTCGAGTACGCCGACGAGCGCCTGCAGGAGATCATGAAGGGCATCTTCGGGTCCTGCATGATGACCGCCGAGCTGTACGGGATGCCGGGTGACTACGTGGCCGGGGCCAACATCGCCGGCTTCACCCAGGTGGCGGACGCGATGCTCGCGCTCGGCGTCATCTGAGGCGCCTGCGCCGGAGGCCCAGCGCTCAGAGAGGCCCAGAGAATCACGCCCAGAGCATGGGGCCCAGAGGATGAAGCTCCAGAGAATGGGGCTCAGAGGATGGGCACGGTCGCGCGGACCCGGGCCACGACGTCCGGCTCCACCGACGCGTGGAGCAGGCCTTCTTCGTGCCCGAGGCGCGCGCACACCCGGCCCAGGGGATCCGTCAGGACGGTCCGCCCGATGCCGAGCGGCTCGGCGCCGCGCGGCGGCGTCCACGCTTGGTCGCAGGCGAGGACGTACGCCTGCGCGTCCATCGCGCGGGCGCGGGTCAGCAGATCCCATTGCTCGGACTTGCCGGGGCCGTCGCCCCAGGAGGCCGGCACCACGACGAGCTGCGCGCCTGCCCGGCCGAGGGCGGTGAACTGGTCGGCGAAGCGCAGGTCGTAGCAGGTGGCCAGCCCCACCCGGAGGCCGGCGACCCGGGTCGTCACGATGTCGTCGCCCGGAGCCACCGTGTCGGACTCGCGCGCGCCGAAGGCGTCGTAGAGGTGGATCTTGCGATAGGTGACCTCGCCGTCCGGGCCCGTGAGCAGCAGCGTGTTGTAGACCCGGCCGTCGCCGGAGGGCTCGAACATGCCCACGACGAGCGTCACGTCGCGCGCCCTGGCGATCCGGCGGACGCCGTGCGCGAAGGGCCCGTCCAGCGGCTCGGCGACCGCGCGGAGATCGGTGCCGAAGCAGGCCATGGAGGCCTCGGGGAAGACGAGCAGCCTCGCTCCGCTCGCGGCCGCGGTGGCGGCGGCCGCGTCGAGGGCCGCGAGGTTCGCCTGCCGGCTGCTCGACGCGCGGATCTGGGCCGCGCACACGGCCAGCGGCGCGATCGCGGGCTCGGGGTCCGCCGGGGCGGGGGCGAGGGGCACAGCCCAGAGTAACCATCCCTGCCGGTAAACCACCCTGCCGCGTAACACCTGCCGCGTACCATCTGCCGCCGGGCCGGGGCCATCGGACGACACGGCGCGGACAAGGGGTGGGGCCCGGTTCGCCAAGGCCCAAAACCCCGGCCCACCACAACCGCTCAGGTCGGTCGCCGACCGGGCGACAGGGGTTCGAGGAATGCTGTCGCCGCGCTGCGGCAGGCCTGAGGTGGGAGCAGGGGGTGCCGATCTGGTGACGGTCCGGCGACACGGGATCGCTTCGCGGCTCGCGCGTGCCCGGTACGGTCGGCTCGGCGCACCCGGCCGCCGCGTCGGTGGACTCCTGCGACAGCCGGCGGCGTGGGACCCGGCGATGGGGCTCCTCTACGCGTGCGCGATCTGGGTCGGCCGCCTGACCATGCCCAGCGGTGAGTCGATGGCCATGGTCTGGCCGGCGGCCGGGGTGTCCCTGGTGTGGCTCGCCCGGTACGCGCGGCGCGGCTGGCGAGGGTCCCACCTCGCGATCGTGGCCACGCTCGTCCTGACCGCGTGGCTGACCTACCTGACCGGAAGCCCGCCGGTGATGGCCGTCCTCTACGGCGTGGCCAACACGATCCTCGGCGTGGTGGCCGCGGCGATCTACGTACGCGGTCCCGGCACCGAAGGGTCTCGCCTCGTCTCGCCGCTTCGGCTCTACCACCTCGTCGCGGCGGCCGTGCTCGCCTCGATCGTCACCGCCCCCCTGGGCGCGGGAGGGCCGATGCTCCTGCTGCAGGCCCACCCGGGGGTCGTCGCTCAGTGGGTGCTGCGCAACGTGATCAGCATCGTGCTCGTCGGGATCGTGGCCTTCCGCCTCGCCTCGCGCGGCCCCGGCGTGCTGCCGAAGCCGGGGCCGCGCGCGGTGAGCGCGGCCTGCGTGCTCAGCCTCCTCGCGTACGGGTTCGTCTATGCGCTCGCCTGGGACGGGGTGTGGCTCTTCCTGCTCGTGCCCGTCAGCATGTTCGTCGCGCTGCGGTGCGACGTACGGACCACCGCCGCGCACACGGTGAGCGTCAGCCTTCTCACCATCGCGGTCACGGTCCTCGGCGAAGGCCCTCTCCAGGAGTTCCCCGGCGGGACCCGCGTGGTCCTCGTCCAGGGCGTCGTGCTCGTCCTGTCGATGGTCGCCATGACGTTGGTCCTGGATCGCGAGGCGCGCATGCGCCTCACCGCCACGGTGGAGGCCCACCGCCTCGCGTCGATGCACCACGCGGAACTGCTGGAGCGCCTCGTCGCCTCGCTGAGGGACGGCGTACTGCTGGTGCAGGACGACGGCGCGGTCACCATGAGCAACGCGACGGGCGCAGCGATGCTGACGCGACTGGGGTCGAGCGGCACGACGGTGCCGAGTGCCCTGTTCGACCCCTCGTACGAGCACCCCCGACCCCTCAACCGGGTCTTCGTCGCGCACGAGGAGGTCCGGCAGGACGTCTCGGCCCGATGCGTGCGCGGACAGGAGGCGGACGACGAGGGCGCGTCGCCCGACTGCGGCGTCCTCGCGCTGACCGCCCACGGCTTGTCGCTGTCGGAGGAGACCCAGGCGGTCGTCGTCCTGCAGGACGTGACCGATGAGAGGCGGCGCACGGAGGAACTCAGCCGGTTCGCGGGGGTGGTGGCGCACGACCTGCGCAACCCTCTGGGGGCGATGGTGTCCTGGGCCGAGGTCCTGAGCGAGGAGCTGGGCGAGGACGGGCAGTACGGTCAGATGCTCGGGCGCATCACCGCCGCGGGAGCGCGGATGAACCAGCTCATCGAGGATCTCCTCGCCTACTCCGTCGCCCGCGGCGGGGACCTCACCACGGCGCCCGTGCACCTCCAGAGGCTGGTGGAGGATGTCGCCGACGGCCAACGGGACCGTCAGGACCTGGCGGCGGCCCCGGTCGTGACCGTCAGCGCGCCCGTGTGGGTCGACGCGGATCCCGCCGCGTTGCGCCAGGTGGTGACGAACCTGGTGGGCAATGCGGTGAAGTACACGCCCACCGGGGATCGGCCGATGATCGAGGTCACCGCCGAGCGGATCGACGGGGACCAGGTGCTCCTCAGCGTCGTGGACCGGGGTATCGGGCTGCCTCCCGGGGAGGAGGAGCGGGTCTTCGAGGAGTTCCACCGCGTCGCCGAGCACGCCGCGGGGTACGCGGGCACCGGCCTCGGCCTCGCCATCTGCCGCCGCATCGTCGAGCGGCACGGCGGGCGGATCTGGGCGACCGCCCGGCCGGGTGGCGGCACCTGCTTCCGGTGCACGCTGCCCGCCCACGAGTCGAGCGGCGACGCCCTCCTGGTGGAGGGGGCCACGCGCCAGGGCCTGGCGGCCCAGTCGGCCGCCGGCATGGAGCCCGACGCCGGCATGGACGCCGACGCCGGCGTGGACCCCGACGCCGACATGGAGCCCGACGCCGGCATGGCGCGTGACGCCTCGCGAGCCAGCCGCGCCTAGCGCCGCACGAGACCCCCGGCACGAGAACCCCGGTACTAGAACCCCGGCGGGCCGGGCACGTCGCGACGCGGTTCCTTCAGGCTCGGGATGCGGCGCAGCCACAGCGTCAAGGCGCCTACCACGAGGGCCAGGCCCGCGGAGAGCGCCGCGACGGCGGGCCACGCGCCGCCCTGCCAGGCCAGGCCGCCGAGGGCGCCGAAGACCGAACTCCCCAGGTAGTAGCAGAACAGGTACCAGCTCGAGGCCTGCCCGGTGCCGCCCACGCCGACGGACGCCCGCGCCGCGACCCACCCGCTGGCCACCCCGTGGACCGCGAAGAACCCCACCGTGAGCACGCACAGCCCGAACGCCAGGAGGGGCAGCGGGGCAGCGAGCGTCAACGCCACGCCGGCCAGCATGAGCAGCGCGCCCCACGGGGTCACCGCGCGGTGCCCGTACCGCGTCGCGAGCGCCCCGGCCCGCGGCGAGGCGACCGACCCGAGGCTGTAGGAGAGGTAGACGAGCCCGGCGACGCCGACAGACAGGTGGTAGGGGGCGGACTCCAGCCGGAAACCGATCGCGTTGAACACCGCGACGAAGCAGCCCAGCGAGGCGCCCCCGATGCCGAACAGGGCGAGCAGCGCCGGGTCGGACAGGATCGCCCGGGACTGTGCGAGCAGGTGCGGCAGCCCCCGCGGCGCCGGCCGGAAGCCCCGGCTGCGCGGCAGGACCGCGGCGACCGCGACCGCGCAGAGCAGGCCGAGGGCGGCGACCGCCGCGAGCGCCCAGCGCCACCCCGCCAGGTCCGCGACGGCCCCGACGAGCAGGCGGCCCAGCATGGCGCCGAGCGCGGTGCCACCGACGTACACGCCCGCCGCGCGCGCCTGGCTCGATCGATCGAGTTCCTCGGTCAGGTAGGCCATCGCGACCGCCGGCAACCCGGCGAGCGCGACTCCCTGCACGACGCGCAGCCCGATGAGGAGGGGCCAGCTGGGCGCGAGCGCGATCGCCACCCCGAGCACGGGGGAGACCACCAGCGAGGCCAGCATGAGGCGGGTGCGACCCGCCACCTCCGAGACGGGCCCGGCGATGAGCAGCGCCACGCCGATGCCGAGGGTCGCGGCCGACACCGAGAGCGCGCTGTTGGAGGCGGAGACCCCGAAGTGCGCCGCGAGCAGCGGCAGGATCGGCTGCGTGCTGTAGAGCAGGGCGAAGGTGACAAGCCCGGCGAGGAAGAGCGCCGCGGTGATCCGACGGTACGCGCGGCTGCCCCATCGGTGTCCGGTCACGGCCGGGATCGCACCGAGCGCCTGGTGCGGCGGGTCGGCGGGCTCCCGGGCGTTCATGGGGGACATCGTGGCAAAGCCGCGGGGAGCCTGCGCGCCGGCTCTCCGGTCGTGGGCCTGCCGTGACGGGAGGCGCTGGCGGATCACCGGAGGCCTCGCTAGGTTCCTTCGTGTGCTGACGCTGACTGACGCGCCGTCCGCGACGCGGGCCGCCTGGGTGGACGCGGGCTTCGGGATCGCCGGGGACATGTTCCTGGCCGCACTCCTCGACGCCGGCGCGGACATCGACTTCGTCCGGGGCAACGTGGTGGCCGTGATCGGCGACGCGGTGCGCATCGACCGCTCGGCGGTCAGCCGGCGGGGGCAGCGGGCCACGATGGTGGACGTCCGGCTGGTCGACCGCGACCAGCCGGCCCGGGCGTGGCGCGACATCCGGGCGCTGCTGGAGGGGGCCGAGATCGCCGAGGGCGTGCGGGCGCATTCGCTCTTCGTCTTCGAACGCTTGGCCCGCGCGGAGGCCCGCGCCCAGGGGATCCACCCCGACGAGGTGCGGTTCCACGAGGTGGGCGCCTGGGACTGCATCGCCGACATCGTGGGGGTGTGCGCGGCCCTGGAGGACCTGGGCGTGCATCGGCTCCACACCTCGCACGTCGCGCTCGGCGAAGGCGTCATGCACAGCCACCGGTGCCACCACTCCGAGGAGGAGGGCACGGTCCACGTGGGGGAGCACGGCGTGTCGGCGGTCCCGGGATCGGTGGCCCTGGAGCTGTTGTCGGGCAGCCACGTCGCCGCCCGGGCGCTGCCGGTCGGTATCCACTCCACCCGCGGCGGCACGATCGGCGGCGACCGCCCCGTCGGCGAGCTCGCGACGATGACCGGCGTGGCCCTGCTCACCTCGCTGGCCGACGGGCCGGCGTGGGGCCCGGACGCGTTGCCCAGCGTCGCGGCGGTCGGGGTCGGGGCGGGCCACGACGACTTCCCACGCTGGGCCAATGTGGTCCGCGTCGTGTTGGGGCCCGTCGTCGAGGATGGCGCGACCCGGCACCGGCACTGAGCCTCCGCGAGACCCGCGGGTGCCGCCCCGGGACCCGAGGCGCCCACCGCCCTGTGGACGGAGCAGGAATTCTTTTGCGGTTGTACGAAGGTGGGGTCGGAAATTGCCGAAGGAACCCACATGAACCCTCGCCGCCTCCACCACGGCCCCCTCGCCGGCGCCACACCCTCGCGCCCTGTCTCCTCCGGGGTGCCGCGCCGCGCCGCGTGAGGGGGAGCCGCGCACCGGACCGGCCGTCGCGGCAGGCGTGCGGAGCGATCCCGTCCTCCTCGACTCCTCCCTCCGCCCATCGACGCCCCGGAGGCGGGGCCGGCGTCTAGGGTGCCGACATGACGTTCCCGTGGTGGTCGGTCATCCCGTTCGTGCTGATGCTGTTGAGCATCGCGATCATGCCGCTTCACCCGGCCACGGCGCACCGCTGGGAGCAGTGGCGGTTCCAGCTGTCGGTGGCGCTGCTGCTCGGCCTCCCCGTCGCGGTCTGGGTGATCGCCGCCGGGGATCCGACGGCCGTCGTCCACGCGCTGGTCGAGTACGCCCAGTTCATCTGCCTGCTGTTCGCGCTGTTCGTGGTGTCGGGCGGGATCTTCCTCTCGGGTGACATCCACGCCAGCCCGCGCAGCAACACGACGTTCCTCGCGGTCGGCGGGGGGATCGCCTCGTTCGTGGGGACCACGGGCGCGGCCATGCTGCTCATCCGCCCCCTGCTCAACACGAACGTCCAGCGCGCCCACAAGGTCCACACGGTGGTCTTCGCGATCCTGATCGTGGCCAACTGCGGCGGGCTGCTGACGCCCCTCGGGGACCCGCCGCTGTTCCTCGGCATGCTGCGCGGCGTGCCGTTCACGTGGACCTTCCAACTTCTGCCCGAGTGGCTGTTCGTCAACGGGCTGCTGCTGCTCACCTACTACGCGCTCGACCGGGTCATGTACGCGAGGGAGGACCCCGCGTCGATCTACCGCGACGAGACCCGCATCACGCCGCTCGGTCTGCACGGCAAGATCAACCTGGTCTTCCTCGCCGCGATCGTCGCCGCGGTGGCGTTCGCCCCCTCGCTGGACCTCCACGCGATCGAGGAGGGCCATGCCTCGCCGGCCGCGTACATCCCCTGGCGAGAGATCGTCATGCTGTCCGCGGCGGCCGCCTCGTTCACCCTCGGCGACAAGCACGCCCGGTTCGGGCTGAACAAGTTCACCTGGGCGCCGATCGTCGAGGTGGCCTGCCTGTTCATCGGGATCTTCCTGACGATGGTGCCCGCGCTGAAGGTCCTGCGGCAGGTGGCGCCGTCCCTTCCGCTCAACGAGGTCACGTTCTTCGCGTTCACCGGCTCGTTGAGCGCGGTCCTCGACAACGCCCCCACCTACGTCACGTTCTTCGAGATGGCGAGCACGCTGCCGGGCGAGCCGCGGGTGGCCGGTGTCCCGGAGGCGTACCTCGTCGCGATCAGCCTCGGCGCCGTGTTCTGCGGCGCGATGACCTACATCGGCAACGGGCCGAACTTCATGGTCAAGTCCGTCGCGGAGTCCATGGGCGTGGCGATGCCGAGCTTCGGCGGGTTTGTGGTGTGGGCGTGCCGTTACCTGCTGCCGACCCTCGTCGCCATGCTGCTGATCTTCATCGCGCCCGCCACGTGGGCGCACTGGCTCGGGTGGGCGCTCGCGGCGCTGCTGGTCGCCCGAGCCGGGTGGACGATCCGCCGCGCGGAGTCGCCGAAGGCCCTGGAGGCGCGCGCGATGCGCGCGGGTGGCGAGAACTGACCCGCACCCGAGCGAGGTTCGTCAGCGAGGCCTCTGAGCGAGGTCCGTGAGCGAAGCGCGTGAGCGGGGCGCATCAGCGAGGTCCGTGAGCGAGGTCATAGGGGCGTTTCGTCGGACCAGAACCCCGCGATCCGGCAGGAAGCTAGCCTGACAGGCGCAACCTATGAATGAGCTGGTTTTGCCTATCAGGGCGGGTGGATCCGTGAGTTTCTGGTCAACCAAACGGGCACTTCTCATCCTCGGTCTGGTCGCGGGCGCCGGAACGGCGGTCCTCGCGGCGACGGGAAACCCCGGGAACATGGCGCTGTGCATCGCGTGCTTCCTGCGCGATTCGGCCGGCGCCCTGAAGTTCCATACCACCGCCACCGTCGCGTACCTCCGGCCTGAGATCGTCGGCATCCTCCTGGGGGCGCTGCTCGCGGCCGTGGCGTCGCGGGAGTACCGCGCCGTGGCCGGCTCGTCACCGATGATCCGGTTCCTCCTCGGCGGGGTCATGATGATCGGCGCCCTCGTGTTCCTCGGCTGCCCCACCCGGATGGTGCTGCGGATGTCGGCGGGCGACCTCAGCGCGTACGTGGGCCTGGTCGGCCTCGCGGCCGGGGTCCTGACGGGCACGCTGATGCTGAAGCGGGGCTTCAGCCTCGGTCGCTCGTACGCGACGCGGCGCGAGGTGGGTCTGGTCCTGCCCATTCTCGCCGGCGTCGCCCTCCTCGCGAGCGTGACGACCTCCCTCCTGGTCGTGAGCGAGAAGGGACCGGGCTCCCTCTCTGCGCCTGTCGCCGCGTCGCTCCTGGTCGGGGTCCTGTTCGGCGCGATCGCCCACCGCACCCGCATGTGCTTCGGCGGGTCGCTGCGCGACATCTACCTGTTCCGGGACGCCACGCTCGCGATGCCCATCATCGGGTTCTTCCTGGCGATGCTGCTCTTCAACGTCGTCACCGGCCGGTTCGCGTGGGTGGCGTTCGGTCCGATCGCGCACGCCGAGACGTTGTGGAACATCCTCGGCCTGTACGTGGTCGGTTTCGCGGCGGTCCTGCTCGGCGGGTGCCCGCTGCGGCAGCTGGTGCTCGCGGGTTCCGGCTCCTCGGACGCGGCCATCACGGTGCTCGGCATGTTCTTCGGCGCCGCCTTCGCCCACAATTTCGGGCTCGCCTCCGCCCCGGCGGCTGCGGCGACGGGCGGCGCGGCGGCGGTGGCCGGGGGTCCTGCCGCGGCCGGACAGGTCGCGGTGCTCGTGTGCATCGCGGTGCTCTTCGCCGTGGCAGCCATGGGCGTGCGCGGACGCGCCGCCACCGCGACGACCAAGACCGAAGGGCAGACCCAGCCAGCACCCGTCGAGTGAAGCGAACCGGGACGCCGCGGTTCATCGTGAGCTTCCACACCACGGCCGACGCGATGGACACCGACGCCCTGGCGTCGCGCCACCGCCTGCAGGGACGATTGATGCCGGTGCCGCGGGCGCTGTCCGCTGGGTGCGGGATCGCCTACGCGGTGCCGGTCGCGGCCCAGGAGGGCCTTGTGCGGATGCTGAGCGAGGCCGGGATCGAGCCTCAGGATTGCGGGGTGCTGGATGTGCGCTGATCGCGCGATATCGGAACTGCTCTACCTGGACAACGCCGCGACGTCGTACTGGAAGCCGGACGCGGTCATCGACGCGGTCACGGGCGCGCTGCGCGGGCTCGGCAACGCCGGACGAGGCGCGCACGACTCGTCGCTCGACGCCGGCCGGATCCTCCATCGCGCCCGGGGCGCGGTCGCCGAACTTTTCGGCGCGCCACCAGCCGGGCGAGGCCGTCCCGGGGCGGGCCGCGTCGCGTTCGCAAAGAACGTCACCGAGGCTCTCAACGTGGCGCTGCGCGGGCTGCTCGTCCCGGGCGACCACGTCATCACCTCGGCGATGGAACACAACTCGGTGCTGCGCCCGCTGCACGCGCTGTGCAGCGAGGGCGTCACGTGCACCGTCGTTCCGATCGACGAGCGAGGCAGGTTGCGGATGGAGGAGCTGGCCTCGGCGTTCCGGCCCGAGACGAAGCTCGTGGTGCTGACCCATGCGTCCAACGTCACCGGCAACGTCACGCCCATCGCCGAGGTGAGCAGGCTGTGCCGGGAGCACGGGGCCCTGTTGGTGCTCGACACGGCCCAGACCGCTGGGGTCCTGCCGATCGACCTCACCGACGTCCCGGTCGACGTCCTGTGCTTCACGGGTCACAAGGGTTTGCTCGGCCCCCAGGGCACCGGGGGCTTGGTCCTCGCGCCGGAGGTCGAGGTCGAGCCCCTCCTGCGGGGCGGGACGGGGATCCACAGCTTCGAGCCCGACCAGCCACGCGGCATGCCGGAGCGACTCGAGGCCGGTACGCAGAACGCCCACGGGCTGGCGGGCCTGACGGCGGGAATCGAGTACGTCCAGTCCCAGCCCGTGTCGGCGATCGGGGAGGCCGAACGCGCGCTGGCCCTCTCGTTCCACGACCAGGTGCGAGATCTGCCGGGCGTCGTCACGTACGGGGACTTCGACGATCCGCTCCGGGTCGGCATCGTGTCCCTGACCGTGGGCGACCTGGACTCTTCCGAGGTCAGCGACGTCCTGATGCGCGAACACCGCATCGCCACCCGGCCGGGTGCCCACTGCGCGCCGGGCGTCCACCGGGCCTTCCGTACGGTCGAGCAAGGCATGGTCCGGTTCAGCTTCTCCCACCGGAACACCCCGCAGGACGTACGTCGTGCCGCCGCCGCGGTCGCCGAGATCGCTGCTTGACTTCTCGGGGCGTCGTGGCAGGTTCGTGACGTGTCTGAACCAGTTCCGCCGACCGCTGCCGGGACCCCTGCGCGGGTCGGGTGGATCGACGCCACGTTCGGGATCGCGGGGGACATGCTGCTGGCCGCGCTGATCGACGCCGGCGCGGACGTCGCCGTCGTGCGCGCCGGGGTGGCGGCGGTGCTGGGCGACGCGGTGCGGATCGAGGTGACGCCCACCGCGCGGCGCGGTCAGCGGGCGACCGCCGTGGAGGTGGTGCCGACCGCGCCGGACGCCGCCCACCGGCCGTGGCGGGCGATCCGCGACCTGATCGGGGCTTCGGAGCTGCCCGCGCGGGTCCGTGACCGCGCGCTCGCGGTGTTCTCGCGCCTGGCGCGCGCGGAGGGCCGGGTGCACGGCGTCCTGGCCGACGACGTGATCTTCCACGAGGTCGGGTCGTGGGACTCGATCAGCGACGTGGTGGGGGTCTGCGTCGCGCTGGAGGACCTGGGCGTCGACCGGCTGCGCACCTCGACGGTCACCCTGGGCGAGGGCACCGTGACCTCGGCGCACGGGCTCCTGGCCGTACCGGGACCCGCCGTCTTAGAGCTGCTGGCCGGCTCGCCAATGACGGCGCGCTCCCTGCCGCCCGACGCCGAGAGGGCGGCGGGCGGTGAGAAGGCGCCGGCGGGCGGTGAGTACGAGCCCGTCGGAGAGCTGGCTACCCCCACCGGTGTGGCTCTCCTGGTCGCCCTCTGCGCCGGAGACGACGGGGAGTCCTGGGATGTCGCCTGCTCCCGGGACGCTGAGCGGGACAGCGCAGGCCCGGCGGGGCCACCCACTGTCATCGAGCGGGTCGGGGTCGGCGCCGGTCGGAAGGACACCCCCGGCTGGGCGAACGTGACCCGGGTCGTCCTGGGCCCTTTGACGGCCGGTGAGGCGCCTGGGTCGGTCGCGGGTGCCCGCGCGGCCGCGGAAACCGACCCGACCAGACGCGGCACCGAGGACCTCGTACGGCACCTCATCGTCCTCGAGACCACCGTCGACGATCTGGACCCGCGGGCGTGGCCGAGCGTGCTGCGCGGATGCCTGGACGCGGGAGCCCTGGACGCGTGGCTGGTCCCGGCGCTCGGCAAGAAGGGACGCCCCGCGCAGGTGCTGACCGCGCTCATCGACCCGGGCGACGCGTCCGCCGACCGGGTGCGCGCGCACGTCCTGGCGGCGACAGGGACGTTGGGCTTTCGGGAGTACGCGGTCCAGCGCACCGCCTTGCGACGCGCTGTCCGGGAGGTACGCGTGCGCCTCGACGGCCCCTCCGGTCCGGTGGAGGCGCTGGTCAGGGTCAAGTTGGGGGTGCGCGCGGGGCGCGTCGTGCACGCGACGCCGGAGTACGAGGACTGCGCGACCCTCGCCGCGCGGGCGGGGCGTCCCGTGCTGGACGCCCTGGACGCCGCCGGCGCGGCCGCTCACGCGTCAGGCTGGCTGCCCGGCGCCGTGTGTGATGGCCCGGCCTGTGATGGCCCGGCCTGTGATGGCCCGGCCTGTGATGACCCGGCCTGTGATGACCCGGCCTGACGCTCGGGTGGCTACCAGGGGGCGGCGATCTGGGCCGCGGTGTGCCCGGCGCCGTACCCGTTGTCGATGTTGACCACGGCCACCCCCGGCGCACACGCGTTCAGCATGGTCAGCAGCGGAGCCACGCCCCCGAACGCCGCGCCGTAGCCCACCGACGTCGGCACCGCCACGATCGGCGCCGCGACCAGCCCCGCCACCACGCTGGGCAGCGCGCCGTCCATGCCGGCCACGCACACGATCGCTCGCGCCGAGCGGAGCAGGTCGAGGCGCCCGAGTACCCGGTGCAGCCCGGCGACACCCACGTCCATCACCAGCTCCGCGGGCCGCCCGAGGTAGCGGGCCGTCAGCAGCGCTTCCCGGGCGACCGGCAGGTCCGAGGTGCCCGCCGCGGCTATGACCACGAGGCCTCCGGTGGGGTCCGGCGGGTCGGGCGGCCAGGCGAGGAGGCGGGCGCTCTCGTCGTACGCGGCCTCCGGCAGCGCCTCGAGCACGGCGGCCGCGTGCGCGGGGTCGGCCCGCGTGAACAGCGTCGCGGGGCGAGGGTGGCCCGCGTGCCGGTCGCGGACCGCGGCGGCGATGGCGGCTACCTGCGCGGGGGTCTTGCCCTCGCAGTAGACGGCCTCGGGGAACCCGCGCCGCGCCGCCCGGGCGTGGTCCAGGTCGAAGTTCGCCGCGTCCCCGCCCAGCGCCGCGTCCCCGCCCAGCGCCTGATGCCGGGTGACCTCGTGCGTGGTCGGGCCAGGTACGTCACGCCCGGGGTCAGGTGAATCGGGCACGGGGTCAGCCACGATCCGCCCGTAGCTGGTCCATCGTGAACGCCCCGGACTGGATGCCGACCAGGTCCAGGGTGACGTACCGGAACCCCTGCGCCACCAGCGCGTCCACCAGGGCGCGGCGGGTCGGCTCGGTGGCCGCGCGCGCCAGTTCGGCGACGGGCAGCTCGACGCGCGCGATGTCGCCGTGGTGCCGCACGCGCCCGTCGCTGAAGCCGAGCTCCCGCAGCGCCCGCTCGGCGCGGTCGACCTGCCCCAGCTTCTCCGGCGTGACCAGGTGGAAGTGCGGAATCCGGGAGGCCAGGCAGGGGGCGGCGGGCTTGTCGGCGCACGGCAGCCTCAGCTGGCGGGCGATCGCCCGCACGTCGGCCTTGGTCAGGCCGGCCTCCGCGAGTGGGCGGAGGACCCGGTGGGCGCTCGCCGCCGCGGCGCCCGGCCGGTCGGGGCGCAGGGCGTCGTCGGCGTTCTCGCCGTAGGCCACCGCGTCCAGGCCCTCGGCCGCCACGAGCTCGTCGGAGATCCGCGCGAACAGCTCGTTCTTGCAGTGGAAGCAACGGTCGGGCCCGTTCGCGGCGTACGCCGCGACCTCGTTCTCACGGGTGTGCAGCTCCACGACCCGTACGCCGATGGCGGCGGCCACCTCGTGGGCGGCCGCGCGTTCGTCGGCGGCCAGGCTCGGCGAGACGCCGAGCACGGCCACGACGCGCTCCGGCCCGAGGAGGCGCACGGCCAGGGCGGCCAGGGCCGAGGAGTCGACGCCTCCGGAGAACGCGACCCCGAGACGACGTACGTCTCGCAGTTGCTTTCCGATCGATTCCTCGGCCCTGCGCAGCACCTGCTCGGTCGACGTCTGGTCCATCGACGCGCCGGCGCCCTCCCGGTGGGTCAGTGCGAGTCTCCGTCCGTGCGGATCTCACTCTTGTCGCCCGACCAGAGGGTATGGAAGGCACCCTTCGCGTCGATGCGCTTGTAGGTGTGCGCGCCGAAGTAGTCCCGCAGACCCTGCGTCAGGGCGGCGTTGAGTCGCGGCGCGCGGGCCTGGTCGTAATACGACAAGGCGGAGGAGAACCCGGGGATCGGCACCCCCGCGAGCGTGGCCTGCGAGATCACCCGACGCCAGGCGTCCTGGCAGCGGGCCAGCTCGGCCTTGATGCTCGGGGCCTCCAGCAGCGTGACGAGGTTGCCCGCGGCATACTCGCTGCGGATTCGCTCCAGCAGCTTGGCCCGGATGATGCAGCCGTCGCGCCAGATCTTGGCGACCTCGGCCACGTTGATCTCCCAGCCGTATTCGGCGGCCGCCGTCCGGATGAGGTCCAGTCCCTGCGCGTACGCCACCACCTTGCTGGACCACAGCGCGTCACGCACGTCGTTGACGAACGCGGCCCGGTCGTCGACGTCGCCCAGCGTGCGGTCGGGGCCCTCCAGCGAATTCTGGGCGGCGGCGCGCAGCTCCGGGTGGGAGCTGATCGCTCGCGCGAACACGGCCTCGGCGATCGCGTTGACCGGCACGCCCAGGTTGAGCGCGGACTGGACCGTCCAGGTCCCGGTGCCCTTCATGCCCGCCGCGTCGACGATCACGTCGACCAGCGGCTTGCCGGTCGTCGCGTCCTTTTGCCGGAGCACGTCGGAGGTGATCTCGATCAGGTAGGAGTCCAGGTCGCCGGTGTTCCAGGTGGCGAACGCGTCGGCCATCTCGTCGGTCGTGAGCCCGGCGCCCTTGAGCAGCTCGTACGCCTCGCCGATGAACTGCATGTCGGCGTACTCGATGCCGTTGTGCACCATCTTCACGAAGTGCCCGGCGCCGTCGGTGCCGATGTAGGTGCAGCACGGCTCGTCGCCGACGTGCGCGGAGATGTCCTCCAAGATCGGGCCGAGCGCCTCGTAGCTCTCCCTGCTGCCCCCGGGCATGATCGACGGGCCCTCCAGCGCGCCGACCTCGCCGCCGGAGATGCCGGCGCCGACGAAGTGGAAGCCCATCCCGCGCAGCCGCTCCTCGCGGCGGCGGGTGTCCTCGTAGAAGGCGTTGCCGCCGTCGACGACGATGTCGCCCTCGTCCAGGAACGGCAGCAGCGAGTCGATCGTGGCGTCGGTGCCCTTGCCGGCCTGCACCATGATCACGATCCGCCGCGGGCGCTCCAGCGACGCCACGAAGTCCTCGACCTTCTCGGAGGGGAAGAACGCGCCCTCCCCGCCGTGGTCGCGCATGACCTGCTCGGTCTTGGCGAAGGTCCGGTTGAAGATCGCGACGCGGTAGCCGTGGCGGGCCATGTTGCGGGCGAGGCTGCTGCCCATCACGGCCATCCCGATCACGCCGACCTGGGCCGATCCCGGCGCGGGGATGTGCTCCTCGCGACCGCCGACCTGCTCGCCGGTGGCGGCCTTGACCTCCGCGGCCGCGGCCTCCTGCTGCGCCGCGTGGGTCTCGTCGGTGGTCTGCGGCTTCTCCTCCAGGGGAGGCTGGCCTTCCGTGCTCATCGTGGGGTGCTCCTTGCTGTCGTTGCGTCGAAGGGCTGTCGCTACGTCACAGGGCCGACGGTGTTCCCGTCCGGCTGTCCATCATTCCCGTCGTGTCCTGCGGTGGCAATCAGAGCTCGGGCCTGTCAGGGCGGTGCTCGGGTCTGCCAGCGGTGCTCAGGTCTGCCAGCGGTGCGCTCAGGTCTGCCAGGGCGGGTCGGCCGGGAGGTAGGTCTCGAACTCGGCGATCAGCGCGTCCTGGTAGTCCCCGGCGTAGGTGCCGTCCACGAACCGCGCGAACGCCTCGTCGTGCAGGCGCTTCCACGACGCCTCCTCGGCGCCCGGGTTGATCGGGTAGTAGAGGCATCCGGCCTCTCGCGCCGCATCACGGTCACCAGGGGCGTCACCGATGAGAAGGACCGTGTCGGCGTCGTACTTGCCCGTGGTCGCGTACCGCACGTGCTCCGCCTTGGAACCCATCTCCTGCCCCGCGATGACGGACATGTACGGGGCCAGCCCGTGCTCGTTCCATTCCCGGTCGAGCGCCTCCAGCGGGGTGGCGGAGACGACCATGAGGTCGGCCCGCCCGCTCATGAGCGCGAGGGTGTCCAGCACGCCGGGGAACGGCGGCACGCCCCTGACCATGTCGGCGATCGTCGCGTTGACGCCGGCGCCCCACAGCAGGCACTTCTCCATCTCCGGGCTGGGGTGCTCGCTCGCCCACTGCTGGATGCCCAGGTCGGAGAGCGGATAGCCGGAGTCGAGGAACGCCTGGAGATCCTCGCCAGCGGGAACCTGCACGCCCCGCGCTTTCACCTCCGGACGGTCGCGGAGCAGGTCGAAGACCCGCTTAAGAGCGACCCAACGGTTGAGCCCGCGGGTGGTGGAGTACAGGTTGACGAACAGGGCGGTCTCACGGGCGTACTTGGAGACAGCCTGCAAGTCCCACCACTTGATGGTGTTGGGCGTGAAGCACTCCTGGTGCTTGATCTCCATCGCGTCGAAGGCGCAGCCGTCGGAGTCGATCCCGACGAAGTACGCGTGCGCCGGCTGGAAGTCGACGAGCACCTGCGCCGCCGGCGGCATGCTCGAGGGATTCGCACCGGAGGGGTTGGTGGCGGTCATCGCGCGCTCACCCTTTCAGCAGTGGGTGTCGGCGAGCCCGCCGAACACCTCGGTGGTCGGGGTGCCGCAGAACTGCGAGCGCCCCTCGAGCTTGTCGATCAGGGCGTCGAGCGTGACGTCCTTGTCGTCGTAGCAGTTGATGTACGTCTTCACCTGCGGGATGTCCGGCAGGAGGTGGGGGCTCGCGGTGGAGACCACGATCGTGGGGATCTCGTGGACGAACCACGGGATGTCGTACGTGCCCTTCGTGGCCGGCCAGTACACCCGCTCGATCGGCTGCATCAGGCCGTCCACCTGGGCGACCGAGATGACCAGGTCGTAATGGTCGGTGAGCTCGGAGATCGGCAGCTTGCCCGCGTACGCGTTCATGACGACGGCCGCGACCTCGTCCTCGGACTTGCCCTTGGTCTTGTCCAGCACGGTCTCGTACCGCGTGACCTCGTAGCCGCGCTCCTTCAGCCGAGCGACGACCTTGTCCGCGGGCAGTCCGCCGCTGCCGTGCAGCGCGGTGGCCATGGGGTTCGGCGGGCCGCCGATCGGGACGACGAGGATCCGCCGGTACTTCTCCGGGGAGATCGGCAGCGCGTCCTGCGTGTTCTTCACCAGCGTGATGCCCTGGTCCGCCACCCGGGCGGCGACGGCGCGGTGCTCGGGCGTGCCGATCCGGGCCATGGCCTCCGCCTTCGGCGGGAGGATGTCGGTCCTGGCCTTCCGGTGCAGCCCCAGCATGGCCTTGAGGCCGAGGGTGCGCCGCAGCGCCTCGTGCAGGCGCTGGTCGGAGAGCTTGCCGGACTTCCAGCCCTCCATCATCCAGGCGAAGTCCTCCTCCGGGTCGTTGAAGAAGAGGAACAGGTCGCAGCCGGCCTCGATGGCGGTCGGGAGGATGTCGCGGCGCGCCATCACGCCGGTCATGCCGACCATGTGCGACGCGTCGGTGACGACCACGCCGTTGAAGCCGAGCTGCCCGCGCAACAGGTCGGTGAGGAGCTCCTTGCTGAGGGTGGCCGGGAGGATCTCGTCGTCGTGCATCCCCGGGTTGAAGTGCTTCTGATAGGAGGGCAACGCGATGTGGCCCGCCATGATGCTCGGCAGGCCGGCCGCGATCAGACCCGCGTAGACCTTCCCGAAGGTGGCGTCCCACTCCTGCGTCGAGAGCCAGTTCGGCGCCGAGGAGAGGTGCTGGTCGCGCTCGTCGATGCCGTCGCCCGGGAAGTGCTTGGCCGCCGGGGCGATCCCCGACTCGCGGATGCCCCGCATGTACTCCAGCGAGTACTCGAGCACCTGATCCGCGTTCCCGCCCCAGGTGCGCCGGGAGATGATCGGGTTGCGCCAGTTGCGGTTGATGTCGACGATCGGCGCGAAGCTCCAGTTGCAGCCGATCGCGCTGGCCTCGATCCCGGAGATGCGGCCGAGCTCGTAGGCGAGCTGCGGGTCGCCGGTGGCGGCGATCTTCACCTCCCAGCCGACGTACGTTCCGTCCGTGCAGGCCCCGTTGCCGCCGGCCTCGGTGTTGGAGGCGATCAGCATCGGGATCGCCGAGTGCTCCTGCAGGACCTTGTTCTGCTCGTAGACCTCATCGGCGGTCCCCGGGTTGTAGCGCACCGCCGCGATGTGGAACTGGTCCAGCACGCCCTTGAGGTAGTCGGGGTCGCGCGAGCTGTCCATGTTGACGAAGAGCTGGCCGATCTTCTCCTCGTCGCTCATGCCCGCGATGGTCTCCTCGACCCAGGCGACGCTCTCTGCGTCCAGGTGGAAGGGTGTGGCCGTCAGGTCAACCATGATTCAACTCCCTTGTCGCGTGCGAAATCGTGGGCTGTCGTGGGTCAGCCGGGCCCCTCGCGCAGGGCTGACCACCGGCGGCGCAGCAGGTGCGCGGCGGCCTTCGGCTGGCGATCCCGCGTGAACACGCCCTTCTTGTTGCCGTCGACCCGGGCGATCCCGGACGAGGTCGCGAAGTCGGCGAAGTTCCAGACGTGTTCGCCGACGACTTCCTCGAAGGAGTCGAAGACGCGGTGGTTCATCTCCAGGTAGGCGGACTGGTACTCCTCGCTCCACGGCCGGGCCGGCAGCTGGTGCAGGCCGGCGAGCGTGTCCGCCCCGTACTCGGTGACGATGATCGGCTTGCCCTCGGTGGCCCAGCGGCCCATCTCCTCGCGCCACGCCTGCTCGGCGCCGACGAGGTCGCCGGTGAAGACGTACCAGCCGTAGTACCGGTTGATCATCAGCACGTCGCCGAACTGGCTCACCCGGCACTCGCCGTGCGGGGCGAGCATGACGTTGACGAAGCCGACCGGCCGGGTCGGGTCCGCCTCGCGCGCCACGTCGAACAGTGGCCGGAAGTAGTCCTCCGCGGCCTGCGTGTGGGTCTCCGGCTCGTTGGCGATCGACCAGAGCACGACGCAGGGGTGGTTCTTGTCGCGGGCGATGAGGTCGCGGATCTCCTGGGCGTGCACCTGCTGGGTCGTCTCGTTCACCGTTTCGGGGGTGAAGGTCGTGTATCCCTGGCCGCCGAAGATCCCGCCGCCGAGCCCCATGTTCAGGCCCACCGCGGGCGTCTCGTCGATGACCACGATGCCCGCCCGGTCGGCGTAGTCCATGACGTCCTCGCTGTACGGGTAGTGCGAGGTACGGAAGCTGTTGGCGCCCACCCACTGCAGCCGCTCGAAGTCGGCCAGCATCAGGCCGTCGTGGTGGCCCTTGCCGATCGTGACGTGGTCCTCGTGCATGCCGAAGCCGGTGAAATAGAACGGCTGGTCGTTGATGAGGAAGCGGGCGCCGTCGACGCGCACGGTGCGCACGCCGACCGCCGTGCGGTAGTCGTCCACGACCTCGCCGGTGGCGTCGACGAGCTGCAGGTGCAAGTCGTACAGGTACCCCGCGCCCGGCTTCCACAGGCGCACGTCGGGGACGGTGAGCTCACCGGAGCCGCCCTCGCCGTCGGCCACGACGGTCCCCTCCTCGTCCCGCAGCGTCGCCCTGACGGCCAGGCCCTCGGCGTCCACGCAGCTCACCTCGTACGACACGCTCCCGGTGTTGCCCGAGAAACCCGTGACGACGCGCACGTCCTCGATGTGGGCCGGGGCGCGCGCCGCCAACCAGACGCTGCGGTGCAGGCCGGCGTAGTTGAAGAAGTCGTGCCAGTAGACCTGGCGGCGCCCGGAGGCGCCGTCTTCCACGACCCCGGGCGGGATGGTCTGGAAGGTCAGCTCGTTGTTGACCGCGATCGTGAGGCGGAACTCCTCGCCGGGGGTGACGAAGCCGGTGAGGTCGATCTCGAAGGGCAGGTAGCCGCCGGAGTGCCGGGCGACCTCGCGGCCGTCGACCCAGACCGTGGCGTGGTGGGTCGCCGACTCGACGTACAGGACGATCTGCTGCCCGTCCCACCCGTGCGGCACCCGCACGGTGCGCTGGTAGTACGCGTCCCCGACGAACTCGCGCTCGGTCAGGTCGGTGAGGATGTCGTTGTACGAGGCGGGCACCGCCATCGACCGGGAGCGCGGCAGCCGGCCGCTCGCCCACGTCGAGGCGTCCGCGTCACCGTCGGTGTCGAGGCGGAAGTCCCAGAGGCCGTCGAGGCGGATTCTGCTCCGGGTGGCGGAATCGATAGGGCGAAGCATCGGGGGGATCACACTCCTGCGTCCGTCGGGATCGGGACCGCGTGCTCCCGCGGCCGCCGTGCCGATTGCCCCATTGAGCCAGGCGGGTTCCGACGCGGCAACGAATTGCCATCTGTTGCTGCGGCCTGGGGTGGTGGCCGGGGCCAACGCGTACCCCCGCCGCCGACGCGCGGGCGGGTAGGGTCTGGCGCATGGAGACGGCACCTCGGGAACCTCCGGGGCGGGGGGTGACGATCTACGACGTCGCCAAGGTGGCGGGAGTGAGCCCGTCGACCGTCTCTCGCGCCTTCTCGCGCCCCGGCCGGGTCAGCGCGCGGACCGCCCAGCACGTCCGGCAGATCGCCGCCGACCTCGGCTACCGCAGCGAAGAGATCTTCCCGCCCCCGGCCCCCACGCGCACGCAGCTCATCGGGATGGCCGTCTCGGACATCACCAACCCCTTCTACTTCCCGATCATCCGCGGGGGCGAGCGGGCCGCGGCCGAGGCGGGGTTCACGCTCGTGCTCACCGACGCGGACGAGTGCGAGCAGACCGAGCGCGAGTCACTCAAGCGGGCCCTGCCCGTGGTCGACGGCATCGTGATCGCCAGCACGCGCCTGTCCGACACGGACCTGCGCTCCATCGGCCGGAACGTGCCGGTCGTGGTCCTCAACCGGCCGGTCCCGGGCCTGAACAGCGTCATCCCCGACACCGACCGGGCGGTGCGTCGCGCCGTGGAGCACCTGGCCTCCCTCGGGCACCGAAAGGTCTGTTACGTCGATGGCCCGGAGGCGTCCTGGGTGGACGGGGCACGGTGGCGGGCGCTCCGCGAAGCTTCCCTGGAGCTGGGGCTCGACCTGCACGACCAGCGGATCGGACCGGTCCCGCCGACGGTTCCCGGCGGCGGGAAGGCCGCGATCTCCGTCATCGCCAAACGGGCCACGGCCGTCCTGTGCTACAACGACATGATCGCGATCGGCGTGATCCGCGGGCTCCGCGCGCGGGGTGGAGGTCCCCGGGCAGGTCAGCGTCATCGGCTTCGACAACACGGTCGCGTCCTCCCTGGTCACGCCGGGGCTGACGACGGTCGCCTCGCCGCTGGTGTCCCTCGGTGAGGCCGCGATGCGCAACGTCATCGCGCTCGGTAGGGGCGCCACCCCTCATGGCAAGGGGCCCACGGTGATCCCCTGCCGGCTGATCGTGCGCGAGTCCACCGGGCCGCCGCCCCCGTGAGCCGGGGTCAGCCTCCCCGTGAGCCCGGGTCAGTCGCCCTGAGCCCGGGTCAGCCGCCCTTCACCCGATAGAGGACCTCTCCGGCGTTGGGGATCACGACCGTGCCCGGCTCGGCGGCCAGCGCGTCGAGGTCCACGGTGTCGGGGTCCAGGTAACCGAGGTTGATCGACTCGCACACCTCACGGGGGATCTGGGTGGCCAGGGTGACGCGCACGCGCAGCCGCTCCTCGCCGGTCGCCGCGTCGTACGTGCCCATGCCGCGCAGGTGCGTGGAGTGGGCGAGGACGCCCCAGTGGACGTGCTTGAAGGTGTCCCACTGCTTCACGAAGTAGTCGCGGCAGTGGTAGCCGATCTCGTAGATCTCGTGGTGGGTCTCGCTGACCTCGGTGACGTGCGGCGCGTAGATCACGACCTCGCCGCCCTCGGCGACCGCGGGCTCCAGCTTGTAGAACCCCTTGGCCGCCGTCCAGATGTCGTCGTAACGAGTGGGCATGCACGAGATCACCCGCTGGAACGGCGTGTCGACGTACTTCACGTGCGTCTGCGCCGCGATCTCCGCGGTGGCCGCCCAGGCGTCCTCCGTGGTGCCGAGGGCGGCGGCCTCCAGCAGCCCGGAGCCGGACTCCACGACGCAACACAGGGCCAGCCGCTGCGTGGGGATGAGCGCCGAGCCCTCGTTGATCATCGCCCGCACCGGGGTGATACCCGTGGTGCCGATGATCTGCGCGCTGGTGATGAGCGCGCCGACCCAGTGGGTCATGTCGATCATGTCCTGGGAGGCGCACCCCGGGATGAAGTACTTGTTGCCCCCGGAGATGCCGACGACCTCGTGCGGGAACACCGGCCCGACCACGATGCACACGTCGGCCTCCACGACGCGGCGGTTGATGAGCACATTCGCCTCGCGATGCAGCCGTCCGCCGGACAGCTCACCGATGCGTTCCGCGCTGATCCGGCCCACGCTGACGAGCATGTCCGGGTCGGCCCACTCGTGGTTCACCACGAGCAGTCCCGGGTAGGCGTCGGCGAGGGTGGCGGGCTGGGGCCGGCCGTCGGGCCCCACCCCGCCGACGCCGAGCATCCGGTCGATCTCGTGGGGCTCCATATAGCTGTGCGTGCCGAGCGCGATCACCGCGGTCAGGGCGCCCACCCGCCCGATGAGGTGGCGGTGCATCGTCCCGACGAGCAACGGCAGCGGGCAGGAGCGCGTCCCGTCGGGGATGACGAGGACCACGTTCTTGCCGTCGACGTCGACGTCGGCCAGGCCCTCCGCGACGAACGCGTCCAGCGCCTCGTCGGAGACGTGCTGGTCCGCGCCGCCGATCGTGCGGCAGGGGATGCGTGACGCGTCGGCTGAGGGGGACATGGGCGCTCCTGGTTGGGTGGGAGGGTACGGGTCCGACGGTACGGCGCCGACCACGGAGGTGCCATGGTCGGCGCCGTAGCGAGTGCGGGCGATGCCGCCGTCGCCGCGGGGGCGTCAGCCGCGCGTGGACGCCACCGCCTCGAGGATCTGCTCGACGGCGTCGTCGAGGCTCACCTGGCCGGTGTCGATCACCAGGTTGTACTGGGCGGCGTCGGTCGGGTCGTACTTCATGAGCCGCAGCGACATCGCCGTACGCATGGCATCCTCGCGCTCCAGTCGCTCGGCGGCCACCTGCCGGCTGATCCCGGACTCCATCGCCCGGGTGATCCGCGAGTCGGGGGAGCCGACGAGGCGCACGTGCACCGCCTTCGGCATGGCCGTGAGCACGGCGACCCCGTCGCGTCCGACGAGCACCCCGCCGTCCCGCACCGCGGTGACGACCTCAGAGGTGTTCTGCAGCACGATCGCGCTGTCGGTCTCGGCGTCCGCGGCGATGGAGGCGTCGGCGTCGACGCCCGTCCGGGACAGCGAGCGCAGGAAGCGGCTGACCGCGACGTCCTGCTCGACCTCCGCGCTCTGATCGCGCTCGAGCTGCTCGAGCGCTTCGGAGCTGAACCGAGAGCCGATGTAGGGCACCTCGAGTCGCTCGGCGACCCGCTGGGCGACGGTGGCCGCGCCGGCGCCGTACTGCTCGTTGACCGTGACCACCGGGCCGGTCGCGCCGAGCTTCGCCTCACCCGCGGCGCGCTGGGCGCGGCGCTCGTTGAGGTCGGCCACGATGCCGCGGTGCTGGTCGGCGGTCAGCGGGTAGAAAAAGATCACGATGGCGGCGAGGACGCACAGGCCCGCCGGGACGAACCCGGTGGCGACCTTGATGCCCTGGATCGCCTCGGCCGACTGGGCGGCCGCGCCACCCACGTACCCGAAGGCCGCGATCACACCGCCGCCGACGAAGCCGCCGACGCCCTGTCCGCACTTGCGGATGAAGGACAGGATTGAATAGGCGCCGCCCTCGGCGCGGGTGCCGGACTGCCACTCGCCGTAGTCGACCGTATCGGCCTGCATGGAGAACATGAGCGCGTTGGTGCCGCCGAAGCCGACGCCGTAGACGAGGAACGCGACGAGGGCCATCGCCAGGCCCGAGGAGAGGCCCATCAGGAGGAAGCCGACGATCGTGACGCAGGCGAGCGCGACGTAGCCGACCCGCTTGCCGAACTTGATCGTGATGGCGGGGACTGCCGAGGCGATGGCCACGGTCCCGATCGTCTGGGCGATCTGCAGCCAGATGAAGTTGCTGGCGCCGCCGAGGACGTTGCGTGCGTAATACATCATCACCGCGTTCATCGTGAACGCCGCCGCGAGGAGGAAGAACGCGCCCAGGCACAGGACCACGAGCGGCCGGTTCGCACCGACCATCGCCAGCGTCTTGCGCAGCGTGATCTGGCCGGGGGAGCGCGGGATGACCTCCTTGCAGCCGCGGAAGCACAGGTAGTACAGGACCAGCGCGACGGCCGCGAGCGCCAGCGTGGCGATCGTGAACTTCAGCCGGATGTCGTCGGCCTTGGTGTTCTGGAACTGCGGGGAGAGCACGACGGCGAGGAGCACGCCGGTGACCGACGAGGCGATCGACCGGGCGCCGGCCAGGCGGGACCGGTCGACGGCGTCCTGGGTCATCGCGGCCGAGAGCGAGCCGTAGGGGATGTTCACGAACGAGTAGCACAGCTGGAAGGCCGCGTCGAACAGCAGGATCCAGACGAACGCCTGCATGCCCGTGAGCCCGGCGGGGGTGCTGAACAGCAAGACCAGCGAGATGGCCAGGAAGGGGCTGACCCAGAGCAGCCAGGGGCGCAGCCGCCCGTACTTGGTGTCCCGACGGCCCACGGTGTTGCCGGCGAAGAGGTCGGTGCACCCGGCCCAGATCTTCGTGACGCCGTAGATGGTGCCGGCCATGGCGGCCGGGACGCCGGCGATGTCCGTCATGTACGCCATGAGGAACATCGACGTCATCATGAACGACACGTTGTTGGCGACGTCTCCGAGCGCGTACGAGACGACGCGCGACCGCGGGAGCGGCGCCGTCGAGACGGCGATGGGTGCGGGGGATGGCATCACGGACTCCTTCGTCCGAGCCGGGGTTCTCCGGCGTGTTTCCTGGTGAGGGCGCCTTGGCGTCACAGGGGTGAGAGGTTCCTCAAGGTCACCACCGGAGCGTTCGAACGCCCAGCTGTTGCCATCTGTTTCCCCACCCATCGCGGCCGGGCCACGACGCGTTGGCCGCTCTCGTGTAGCAGCCGCTGTCGTGTAACAACTGCTGGCAACCGATTGTCGAGGCGGGCCTCGTTGCGGAAGATGGCGACATGCCGACGCCTCTGAGTGTGCACCCCGACCGCCTGTTCCCGGCCGAACCGTCGACCCGCAACGTGTGCCGGCGGCTGTACGACCAGGTCAAGGACCTTCCGATCATCAGCCCGCACGGACACGTGCCGCCGGTGTGGATCGCCGACGACGTGCCCTTCCGGGACCCGGCCTCGCTGCTGATCACGCCGGACCACTACGTGAACCGGCACCTGCACGCCGCGGGCGTCGAGCTGTCCACGCTCGGCGTCGGGCAGGGCGACCTCGACGAGGCCGCCTCCCGGAAGGCCTGGCGCACCCTGTGCGAGCACTGGTACCTCTACGCCGGGACGCCCGTGCGGTACTGGCTGGAGAGCGAGCTGGTCGACATCTTCGGCATCACCGCGACCCCGAGCGCCCAGAACGCGGACGAGCTGTACGACATCGTCGCCGAGTGGATCGCCCGGCCCAGTTCCCGCCCGCGAGCCCTCATGGACTCCTTCGATATCGAGTTCATCGCCACCACGGACGACCCCTGCGACTCGCTCGAGCACCACGTCAAGATCGCGCAGGACCCCACGTTCACCCGGCGGGTGGCCCCGACCCTGCGCCCGGACAAGTACCTCGAACCCGCCCGCCGCGATTGGAACGACTCCACCGACGCCCTCGCGCAGGCCTCCGGGATCTCCATCGACAGCTACGGGGACTGGGTCGCGGCCATGGAGAACCGCCGGGCCTTCTTCAAGGCGCACGGCGCGGTGTCGACCGACCACAGCCACCGCGACCTGCGGACCGACGTCCTCGAGACCGGAGAGGCGGAGCGGATCTTCCGCGCTGCGCGGGCCGGTTTGGCGACGCCGGAGGAGTGCACCGCGCTGCAGCGGCACATGCTCACCGAGCAGGCCCGGATGGCGGCCGACGACGGCCTGACCATGACCCTGCACCCGGCCGTCGCGCGCAACCACGACCCGGCGACGCACCGGACGTACGGCCCGGACGTGGGCGCGGACATCCCGATCGCGGTCGAGGCGGTCAACGCGCTGCAGCCGATGCTGTCGCGCTACGGCAACACGGGCACGTTCAACCTCGTGGTGTTCACGATGGACGAGACCCTCTTCAGCCGTGAGCTGGGGCCGCTCGCCGCGTTCTACCGCAACTTCTACGTCGGGGTGCCGTGGTGGTTCATCGACGCGCCCGACGCGATCAAGCGGTTCCGCAAGGCGGTGACGGAGGCCGCGGGCTTCTACCGGACCTCCGGCTTCATCGACGACACCCGCGCCTTCTGCTCGATCCCGGCCCGGCACGACATGTCGCGGCGGCTCGACTGCGTGCACCTGGCAGAGTTGGTCGTCGAGCATCGACTGGGCGAGGATGAGGCGGTTCAGGTCGCCCACGCCCTCGTCGCGGACAACCCGAGGAAGGTGTTCCAGCTGTGAACGCTCCGGCAGACCAGGCCCCGGGTGGCGCGGGTCGGCGGCTCTCCCGCGCGGGCGGCGACGGCCGCCCGAAGGCGCCGGTCAAGCTGCTGCACCTCGGCGTCGGCAACTTCTTCCGGGCCCACCAGGCCTATTACACAGAGATGTCGAACGCGGAGACGTCGAACGCAGAGACGTCGGGGCCGGGGTCGGAGCAGGAGTGGGGCTACGCGGCCTTCACCGGCCGATCCGCGGCGATCGCGGACGAGCTGGCGCCGCAGGACGGCCTCTACACGTTGGTCATCAAGCACGCGGACCGCACCGAAAACGTGGTGATCTCCTCGATCTCGGCCGTGCACGCCGGCCCGGACGTCGCGGCCCTGCGCGCGTACTTCGCCAGCCCTGACCTCGCGGTCGTCACCAGCACGGTGACCGAGGCCGGCTACGTACGAGACGCCCAGGGCGCCCTGAACCTGGCCGACGAGAAGGTCGCCGCCGACCTCGCGGCGCTGCAGGCCGACCCGTTGGGCGGCGACGTCGTCACGGCCCCGGGCAAGTTCGTCGCCGGCCTGCTGGCCCGGCGGGCTGCCGGCGCCGGCGCGATCACCTTCGTGCCGTGCGACAACGTGCCGGACAACGGCCTGATGGTGCAGCGCGTGATCACCGACCTCGCGGCGCAGGTGGACCCGACGCTCGGGGGCTGGATTGCGGACCACTGCTCGTTCGTCACCACCATGGTCGACCGGATCACGCCCCGGACCACCGACGAAGACCGTGCCGCGCTGCTCGCGCAGACGGGCGTCGCCGACCCCGCGGCAGTGGTCACCGAACCGTTCGAGGAATGGGTGCTGCAGGGCGAGTTCGTCGCCGGGCGACCGGCCTGGGAGAAGGCGGGGGCGCGGTTCGTCGCCGACATCCGCCCCTTCGAGGAGCGCAAGCTCTGGCTGCTCAACGGCTCACACTCGCTGATGGCCTACACCGGCCCCCTGCTGGGGCGGGAGACCGTCTTCGACGCGATCGGCGACGAGCGGATCCGCGGCTGGGTGGAAGAGTGGTGGGACGTGGCGCAGCGCCACCTGCCGCTGCCGCAGGAGGAGATCACCGCCTACCGCACGGCCCTGATCGACCGGTACGAGAACCCCAACATCCGCCACCTCCTCGCGCAGATCGCCGCCGACGGCTCGCAGAAGATCGCGATCCGGCACGTTCCCGCGCTGCTCGCCGACCGCGCGGCCGGACAGATGCCGACGGGCGCGACCCGCGCGATCGCCGCCTGGACGCTGCACTTGCGCGGGCTCGGCGCGCCGGTCAACGACGCGCTCGCGGACGAGGTGACGGCGGCGGCCTCCGGCACCCTCGAAGAGGGCGTGCGCGGCGTGCTGCGGTTCTTGAAGGTGGACGACGCGGCGGTCGAGGCGACGGTCCTCGAGCAAGCCCGCGAACTGGAGTCGATGGCGAAGGGAGCCTGAACAATGCAGCTGCGCGAGGACGCCCGGTGGTCGCTCGTCGTCCCGACGAGCATGGGCGTGCGGATCACCCCGGTGGACCGGCAGAGCGTGCACACCGCGGACCGGTTCATGATGCAGGTGACCAGTGCCGAGACCAACGTGGCGAGCGTGGTGTCGTACCTGGGGGAGCCCGCCAAGGTGCTCACGACCTTCGTCGAGGGCTCGCCGATCTCGGCGATGATCAAGTCGAACCTGCGGAGCCGCTTCCTGGAGTATGAGGGCCCCGACCTGCCGCAGGGCGACGCGTGGGGGCTCCGGCACCAGTTCAACATCGCCGATTCCGGCTACGGCGGGCGCGGCCCGCGGGTCTGGAACGATCGCTCCGGCGAGGTCGGTCGCGAGCTGTCGGTGGACCAGTTCGACCTGGAGCGCCTGTTCGGCGACGAGGGCGTCAAGATCCTGCACATGTCGGGGGTCATCGCGGCGCTGTCGCCGAAGACCTCGCGGTTCTGCGTGGAGCTGGCGAAGGCGGCCAAGGCGCACGGCACCAGGGTCACGATGGACCTGAACCACCGCGCCTCGTTCTGGGCGGGCCGCGAGGAGGAGCTGAGCACCGCCTTCCACGAGATCGCCGAGGTCTGCGACGTGCTCTACGGCAACGAGGAGGACTTCCAGCTCTGCCTGGGCGTCGAGGGCCCGGAGGCCGGCGGGAACTCGATCGACGAGCAGATCGCCGACTTCAAGGAGATGATTGGGCGGATCAAGGCGGCGTTCCCGCAGGCCCACTACATCGGCACCTCCCTGCGCGAGGTCATCTCGGCCAACCACCACAAGTGGGGCATGATCCTGTGGAACGACGACGAGTTCGTCGTCTGCCCGCTGCGCGACATCGACGTGATCGACCGGATCGGCGGCGGTGACGGCTCGGTGGGGGGCCTGTTGTACGGGATCCTCAAGGGCTGGCCCGTCGAGCAGTGCGCCCAGTTCGGCTGGGCGACCGGGGCGCTGGCGGCGACCTCGCTGCACGATTACGGCGCGCCCGCAGACGAGGAGCAGGTCTGGGCGATCTGGGAGGGCAACGCTCGCGTCAAGCGCTGACGCTCCCGATGTCGCCACTCGGCGCCTCCCCAGGACAGGGTTTCCTCGGTCCGCGCGACGGGTAATGTCCCAGCCGGACGGCCCGTACACCCGCGTCAGCGAGCGCTGCGAGGTCTCGTCCCGGCTGTGCGCACTCTGGAGGCGAGACATGATCCTGCTGGGCATCATCATCATTCTGTTGTCGGTGCTCGCGGGCCTCGGCGGACTGTGGATGACCACGTCGAACAACGCGACGATCGCGTTCTCGCTCGGCCCGATGGCGGTCAACGTCACGCCGGCCGTCCTGTTCGTCTCCGGGATGATCGTGGTGGCCCTGCTCGGGCTGGGGCTCTGGCTGGCTCGCTCCGGCACCCGCCGCTCGATGGACCGCCGCCGCGAGCGCAAGCAGCTGGAGCGTGACGCGCGGGCGCAGGAGAAGCAGCTGGCGGAGACCAGGGCGCGGCTCGGGCAGACCCGGGGCGAGGCGCAGGAGGCCGAGCGCCACCGCGAGGAGGAGCGGATCCGGGACGCGAAGCTGCGCGTCGAGGCCGACCGCCGCAGGGAATCCGGCCGCGAGGAGGAGATCCGGCGCACGGCCGCGCGCAAACACGGGCACGACGCGGCGTATGACTCGGCGCATGACTCCGGCCACGACGCCACGTACGACGCGCCCCCCGTGGACGGCTCGCGCGTCGACGGGTCCCGCCCTGCCGGCGCCACGCCCGCGGACGCGCCGCGCCGCGACGTCCCACCGGACCCGCCCGCCGCTCCGCGTCGCCCCTGATCGCGTTCGTCCTGATCGCGTTCGACCCGCCTCTTGACTCCTGGCTCAGGCGGTCCTGGACCCTGTAGGCCGTCAAGTGCGGGTCTCGGTTGCCGTTTCGTGACCCTTTTTCGGCGCGTTCACGTCGCCTTCACAGCAGTTTCACCGTTAGATTGCGCCATGGTGCGCCGGCAGTGAGGCCAGCGCGCGGCAACGGTGGAAGGACCCGCCTTGAGACGATCAGCAATCGCGCTCCTGGCCGCGGTGACCCTGGCCGGGCCGACCGCTGGCTGCGGAGGAGGCTCGACAGGAGACTCGGGGCAGCAGAAGACAATCCTGCGCCTCGCCCTGAACCAGACCGAGAAGCACCCCTCGTACGTCGCATTGTCAAGCTTCAGCGAGCGGCTGGAGGAGGCGACGGACGGCCGCTACACGATCGACATCTTCCCCAACGAGGTCCTGGGGGCCCAGCAGGAGATCCTCAACCTGATGCGCAACGGGATCGTCGACCTGGCGATCATCTCCGGGACCCAGCTGGAGAACATCAACAAGGACTTCCAGGTGTTCAACCTGCCGGCGGTCTTCGACTCGGTGGAGCACCAGACGAAGGTCATCAACGACCCGGCCATCACGGGTGGGTTGTTCACCTCTCTGGAGGAGAGCAACCGCCTCACGGTCCTGGGGGGGTTCACCCAGGGCGAGCGGAACCTCTACACGAAATCCGCGGTGAACACCCCCGCCGACCTCGCGGGCAAGAAGATCCGCGTGCAGGAGAGCCCGGTCATGCTGGCCACGATCGACGCGATGGGCGGGTCGGCGACGCCGATGGCCTACGGCGAGGTCTACACCGCGATGCAGTCCGGCGTGCTCGACGGAGCGGAGAACAACGAGGTCTCCTACTTCACCCAGAAGCACTTCGAGGTGGCGCCGTTCTACACGTACACCAAGCACCTCGTCGGGCTCGACTACCTGGTCAGCAACACCGACAGCCTGCTGAAGATGTCGCCGGAGGATAAGGCGTTCTTCGACCGTGAGTGGACGACGACCTACCACGAGTTCAACGACCTGTGGGCCAAGGCGACGCAGGAGGCCATCGATGGTGCGACGAAGGGCGGGGCGACGTTCGCCCAGATCGACACCGCCCCGTTCGACGCGAAGCTGAAGCCGGTCGCGGAGTCGTTCCTGCGCAGCGACGTGCAGAAACAGATCTACGCGGACACCAGGAAGGCGGCCGGGCAGTGAAGGCGCTCACGAAAGTCCTCGACAAGGTCCTGTCCACCGCGTGCGTGGTGCTGTTCGCGCTCCTCGTGGTCGTCGTGGTCTGGCAGGTCATCGCCCGGCAGGTCCTGAACTCGCCGGCCGCGTGGACGGAGGAGGTCTCCCGGTACGTCTTCGTCTGGCTGGGCCTCTTCGCCACCGCGCTGGTGTTCTCCGAGCGCGGTCACATCGCGGTGGACTTCGTCGCCCGCAAGCTGCCAGTGGGTGCGCAGAAGGCCGACCGCGTGCTCATCCAGGTGCTGATCACCGTGTTCGCGCTCGTCGTCCTCGTCTTCGGCGGCATCCGCGCCGGGCAGGGCGCCTGGAACCAGAGCTTGCAGGCGCTGCCGTTCACGCTCGGGCAGATGTACCTCGTGATGCCCGTCACGGGCGTTCTCATCGCGATCTACGCCATCAACAACATCTTCGACGTGCTCGCCGGCCGGGTGACTCCCTTCGCCGAGGAGATCGAGGAGGACGCGGCGCAGTATCTCGAGGGCCGCGTGACGGTGGAGACCGACGAGTCGCTGGAGGCGACCCGGGAGGGGCCGCCCCCGTCCGCGCACCCGGAGGGGCCGCGAGAGCCGTCACCGGAGGCGCCGCCTGGGTCACCGCCGGCGGATCCGACCGACCGTCCCGACCCGAGGAGCTGAGCCATGGACCCCGTCGCACTCGCCGCCCTGGTCCTGGGCCTCGGCATCGTCGTCTGCATCATCCTCGCCGTGCCGATCGCGGTCGGCATCGGGCTGTCCAGCTTCGCGGCGGCCTTCATCCTGCTCGACTTCGACAAGGCCGCGCTCGCCAGCGCGCAGAAGATGTTCACGGGCATCAACAGCTTCACCCTGCTCGCGATCCCATTCTTCGTCCTCGCGGGCGTCCTGATGAATAACGGCGGCATCGCCGGCAGACTCATCGACGCCGCGAAGGTGCTCGTCGGGCGCATGCCCAACTCGCTGGCCCAGACCAACGTCGTCGCCAACGGCATGTTCGGCGCGGTGTCGGGCGCGGCCGTCGCCGCCGCCGCCGCGGTCGGCACGGTCATGACCCCGCGGATGCGCGAGGAGGGTTACGACCGCAACTTCGCGGCGGCCGTCAACGTCGCCTCCGCCCCGTCCGGCATGCTGATGCCGCCGAGCAACACGTTCATCGTGTACTCCCTGGTGTCCAGCACCTCGATCGCGGCGCTCTTCATGGCCGGCGTCGGGCCGGGCGTCGTCTGGTTGGTCGCCTGCATGATCGTCGTGGCGGTGCTGGGAAGGAAGTACAGCGGCGCCCGCGACGCGATGCACCCCACGTTCGGCCAGGCCATGCTCACGCTGTGGCGGGCGTTCCCGTCGCTGCTGATGATCGTGATCGTCGTCGGCGGTATCCTCGCCGGCTACTTCACGGCCACCGAGTCCTCGGCCATCGCCGTCGTGTACTGCCTCGTGCTCGGCTTCGCCTACCGCGCGATCAAGGTCGCCGACCTGCCCGGCATCCTGATCAATGCCGCGCGGACGACCGCGATCGTGATGCTCCTCGTCGGTGTGTCGACGGCGCTGTCCTTCGTGATGTCGTTCAGCCACATCCCGGACCTGGTCAGCGACGCGCTGCTCGGCCTGTCGAGCAACTCGACCGTCATCCTCATCATCATGATGGTGATCCTGCTGCTGGTCGGGACGTTCATGGACCCGACCCCGGCGATCCTCATCTTCACGCCGATCTTCCTGCCGATCGTGACGACCTTCGGGGTCGACCCGCTGCACTTCGGCACGATGATCGTCTACAGCCTGTGCGTCGGCGTGATCACGCCCCCGGTCGGCAACGTGCTGTTCATCGGGTCCCGCGTGGCCGGCCTGCGCATCGAGCCGGTGGTCGCCAAGCTCGCGTGGTTCCTGGTGGCGATCATCGTGGGTCTGTTCATCGTCGTGTTCGTGCCGCCGCTGTCGCTGTGGCTGCCCACGGCCATGGGCCTGGCCTAGCGCGCGGGCTCCTTCGCGCCATCGGCGCCGCCGTCCCGCCAGGGTGACGGCGGCGCCGTCGCGTTTTTCCGGCACGTCGTGCGTCGTGCTGGTGGGGGCGCCGCCGATGCGGGAGGATCGGCGAAGCGGCGCCCGAGGGGATCCGTACGGCCTGTCACCGCGGCGCCCGAGGAATCCGTAGGGCCTGTCACGACGCGCGGGACTTCCGCCCGGCCGCACGACGCAACCCAAGCGAGGGGGAGGGATGGACTTCCGAGCGCTCGAGGTCTTCGCGGCCGTCATCGAGTCGATGGGGTTCTCACGCGCGGCGGAGCGACTGGGCGTGAGCCAACCGACGGTAAGCCAGCACGTGCGCCAGCTGGAGGAGGAGCTCGACACCGCGCTCATCATCCGCTCGACGCGGGAGTTCTCGATCACCGACGACGGACACCGCCTCTATCAAGCCGCCGTCGACCTCCTCGACCAGCGGCGGCAGCTGATCGGTTCGTTCTTCGCCGAGAAGGCGCAGACCATCCGGCTTGGCGTCTCGACGATCCCGGCCGGCTACGTGCTGCCGGAGCTGATCGCCACCTTCCGCAAGGAGCGCCCCGACATCCGGCTGCGGGCCGACGAGGGCAACAGCGCCGCCGTCATCGACAAGGTCCTGCGGTTCGCCGTGGACGTGGGGATCGTGGGGATGCGCGTGGACCACGACGCCTGCGAGTTCGTACCGTTCTATCGCGACGAGATCATGCTCATCACGCCGCACACCTCGCACTACCGCGCCATGCTGCGCCAGCGGGACGCGATCGCGCAGGCCGTCCGCGAGCCGATCATCGTGCGGGAGTCCGGGTCGGGCAGCCGCAAGCACATGGACATCGTGCTGGAGGAACTCGGCGTCGCCGAGGACGACCTCGACGCGGTGGCCACGATCAACGACGTGGAGGTGATCAAGCGCCTGGTCGCGCAGGGCGTCGGGGTCTCGTTCGTGTCCGGGATCGCGGCGAAGGACGCGGTCGCGCGGGGGGAGATCCTGGCCAAGCCGCTGCCCGAGCACGTGGACCGCTACCGGTACCTCTACCTGGTGCACCACCGACGCGTGGCGATGCCGACCTACGTCGCGGCGTTTCTCGAGTTGACCCGGCGTTGCTACTCCGCCGACGGGTAACCGTTAGTTGAGCGGAATAGACTCAACTTTGTCGAGCGTTGATGTTGGTGTCAGAGCCGGGACGATTCTGTCCGGCCCGCGGCGAGAAGCGATCAAGAACAGGAGTAGTGCATGGCCCTTCAGCTCACGACCAAGGCGCAGGAGGCGTTCGCGGCAGCCGCCCGGATCGCCGCTGCGGCCGGGCATCCCCACGTGGAGCCCGCGCACCTCCTGCTGGCGCTCACCGAGCAGCCCGAGACCACCACCGGCCCGCTGCTGGACGCCACCGGGAGCTCCCTGCTGGCCGCCCGGCGCGCCGCCGAGGCGGAGCTGGCCAAGCTGCCGAAGGTCAGCGGCTCCACCGTCACGCAGGCCTCGCCGAGTCGCGCGTTCTCCGCGGTCCTCGAGCAGGCCCGCCAGGTGATGGAGGCGATGGGGGACACGTACGTTTCGACCGACCACCTGCTGCTGGCGATCGCCCGCACCGGGGGGTTCGGGCTGGACGCGGACGCCATCGACCAGCAGATCCCGCGGATGCGGGGAGGCGGCAAGGTGGATTCGGAGAACCCCGAGGACACCTTCAACGCGCTGGCCAAGTACGGGACCGACCTGACCCTCGCCGCACGCGAGGGCAAGCTCGACCCGGTGATCGGCCGCGACGCCGAGATCCGCCGCGTCATCCAAGTGCTGTCGCGGCGCACCAAGAACAACCCGGTCCTCATCGGCGAGCCCGGCGTCGGCAAGACCGCCGTCGTGGAGGGCCTCGCGCAGCGGATGGTCGCGGGCGACGTGCCCGAGTCTCTGCGGGACAAGCGGCTCATCGCGCTCGACCTGGCTGCGATGGTGGCCGGCGCGAAGTACCGCGGCGAGTTCGAGGAGCGGCTCAAGGCCGTCCTGACCGAGATCCAGGAGTCCGACGGCAAGGTCGTCACGTTCATCGACGAGCTGCACACGATCGTCGGCGCGGGTGCGACCGGCGAGGGCTCGATGGACGCCGGCAACATGATCAAGCCGCTGCTGGCCCGCGGGGAGCTGCGGCTGGTCGGCGCGACGACGCTGGACGAGTACCGCAAGCACATCGAGAAGGACGCAGCGCTGGAGCGCCGGTTCCAGCAGGTGTACGTGGGCGAGCCCAGCGTCGAGGACACGATCGCGATCTTGCGCGGGCTGAAGGAGCGGTACGAGGCGCACCACAAGGTGGCCATCGCCGACTCCGCGCTGGTCGCGGCGGCGACCCTGTCGGACCGGTACATCCAGTCCCGGCAGCTGCCCGACAAGGCCATCGACCTGATCGACGAGGCGGCCTCCCGGCTGCGGATGGAGATCGACTCCTCCCCGGTCGAGATCGACGCCCTCTCGCGCCAGGTCGACCGGATGAAGATGGAGGAGCTGCACCTGTCCCGGGAGACCGACGAGGCCTCCCGCGAGCGGCTGCATCGGCTCCGCGCCGACCTGGCGTCCCGTCAGGACGAGCTGGCCGCCCTCACCTCCCGCTGGGAGATGGAGAAGGCTGGTCTGAACCGGGTCGGCGACCTCAAGGCGCAGCTCGACGAGCTGCGGATCCGCTCCGAGAAGCTGCAGCGGGAGGGCGACTTCGCGGGCGCGTCCCGGCTGCTCTACGGGGAGATCCCCGCGCTCGAGAAGGAGATCGAGGAGGCGGCGTCCGCCGAGCGGCAGATCGCCGAGGGCGGGCCCATGGTGAAGGAGGAGGTCGGCGCCGACGACATCGCCGACGTCATCTCCAGCTGGACCGGCATCCCCGCCGGCCGCCTCCTGGAGGGCGAGACCGAGAAGCTCCTGCGCATGGAGGAGTGGATCGGTCGGCGGCTGATCGGCCAGGCCGAGGCCGTCCGTGCGGTGTCCGATGCCGTGCGCCGCTCGCGCGCCGGGATCGCCGACCCCGACCGGCCGACCGGATCGTTCCTGTTCCTCGGCCCGACCGGCGTCGGCAAGACCGAGCTGGCCAAGGCGCTCGCGGACTTCCTCTTCGACGACGAGCGGGCGATGGTCCGGATCGACATGAGCGAGTACTCCGAGCGGCACGCCGTCGCGCGGCTGATCGGGGCGCCGCCGGGCTACGTCGGTTACGACGAGGGCGGGCAGCTCACCGAAGCGGTGCGCCGCCGTCCGTACAGCGTCGTCCTCCTGGACGAGGTCGAGAAGGCCCACCCGGAGACCTTCGACATCCTGCTGCAGGTGCTCGACGACGGACGGCTGACCGACGGCCAGGGCCGCACGGTGGACTTCCGCAACGTGATCCTCGTGATGACGTCGAACTTGGGCTCGCAGTACCTGATCGACCCCATGCTCGACGAGGCGGCCAAGAAGGACGCGGTGATGCGCGCGGTGCGGGCGGCGTTCAAGCCGGAGTTCCTGAACCGGCTGGACGAGACCGTGGTCTTCGACCCGCTGACGACCGCCGAACTGAGCCGGATCGTGGACCTGTTGGTCGCGGCCCTGACGAAGCGGCTGGCCGACCGCCGGATCGAGCTGAAGGTCACGGACGCGGCGCGTGAGTGGCTGTCGCTGACCGGGTACGACCCGGCCTACGGCGCACGGCCGCTGCGCCGCCTGGTGCAGACCGAGATCGGCGACCGCCTGGCGAAGGCGCTGCTGGCGGGCGACGTCCGCGACGGCGACGCGGTGCTGGTCGACCGCGACGCTGCCGCCGACGAACTGATGCTGGTGACGCCCCGCCGGGGTGTGCAGTGGGCCTTCGACGGTTCGGAGGATGCGGACCCTGACGGAGACGACGACATCATCGACGCCGAGGTCATCGAGTAGGACGAGATCGGGAGTAGGCCGGTGGCGACCCGGGGAGCCGTGCCGCCGGCGCAGGAGGCGGCGTCGTCCCTCGTTCATCTCGACCAGCGGCCTGACCCACGGTTGGTCAGCTTGGTCTGGCTGTGGAAGACTTTCGCGATGGCTACGGTCAATGTTCAGGAGGCGAAGACGCACCTGTCCGCACTCATCGCGAGGGCTGAGGCGGGTGAAGAGGTGATCATCGCGCGGGCGGGGCGGCCGGTGCTGCGGTTGGTACCCATCGACGGCCCTCCTGCCCGGGTTTTCGGGGGGATGGACTTCGTGGTGCCGGACGATTTCGACGCGCCGCTATCCGACGAGGAGCTGTCGGAGTGGGAGTGACGTTCCTGCTCGACACCCATGTCCTGTTGTGGATCCTGACGGCGCCCGACCGCATCGATGGCGCAGTGCGGGCTCAGCTCGAGGATCGTGCGAATGTCCTCCTGGTTTCAGCCGTGAGCGCGCTGGAGATCGCCACGAAGATCCGAGTCGGCAAGCTCTTCGCCCAAGGCCTCGTCGAATCCTGGGATGAGCGCGTCGCCGGGATAGGGGCAGAACAGCTCGCCGTATCCAGCGCCCACGCGAGGCTGGCGGGAAGCATGCCGTGGGCGCATCGCGACCCGTTCGACCGGCTCCTCGTGGCCCAAGCGACGCTCGAAGTGGCCTCACTCGTGACGGTCGATGACTCCATGCGTGGGCTTCCGGCCCCGCGCATTGTCTCGTGGTGATCGCTCGCCGAGAGGCCAGAGGCGCACGCAGCTAGGTGTGGTGGACGGGAGTGCCGGGATCTGCGGGGATCGGGCGGGCGGCGGCCTGGCCGTCGGCCAGGGGATGAGCTGGGCTCCGGCCACCGGAGGCCGTCGACGCCCTCGAGCCTGGCGACAGGTGGCGCGGCGCCTCGAACCAGAGAACGGCCGCCCAGCCGACCAGCACCACCAACGCGGGCAGCAGCATCGACTCGGCCAGCGCCCTGGCCAGCGCCTCCGCCACCTGCGGCGGGAGCGTCGCCCCCTCGGCAGAGTGCATGCCCGCGGCCGACGCCCCCGGCAGGTGCGCGCCCATCCGCGCGGTCATCAGGGCCGCGATCGCGGCGCTCCCCACTACGGCCCCCATCTGGCGAGTCGTGTTGTAGACCCCGGAGCCGGCGCCGGCCTGGTGCATCGCGAGGTTCCGGTTCGCGGTGGTGGTCAGCGGGCCCCAGACGAAGCTGCTGGCCACCCCGAAGAGCGCGGCGGCGGCGAGGAGTTGCCAGGTCGGGGAGCCGGGTGTCATCAAGGCGGCCAGCAGCACGACGGTCAGGCTCAGGCCCAGCATCCCGACCCCGGCCAGGATGCGGGGGTGCGTCTGGTCGACCAGGCGACCGACCGGTCGGGCCAGCAGGATCGACATCACGGCCTGCGGGGCGAAGAGCAGCGCCGCCTGCGTGGGAGTCAGCCCGCGCACGGTCTGGGCGTAGATCGTGAACGGGAACATCATCGACGTGATCGCCAGGCCCACGGTCAGGATGGCGATGTTGGCCAGCGAGAAGTTGCGGTCGCGGAACAAGCCGAGGGGGACCAGCGGCTCGCGCTTCACTCTCGACTGCCACCACACGAACACCACGAGCAGCAGGGCGCCGACGCCGAGGAGCAGCGGCACGGAGATGGGCCCGGTGATCTGCCCCCACTGGTAGGTCTCGCCCTCCTGGATCCCGAACACGCCGCAGAACATCCCGACCCCGGACAGCGCGACCCCGATCCAGTCGAACGAGTGCGAATGGGTCTGCAGTGTGGGGACGAGGCGCCAGGCGAGGACGAACGCGATCACCCCGACCGGCACGTTCACGAAGAAGATCCACTCCCAGCCGAGGGCGTCGATCAGCACGCCGCCCAGGATGGGACCGACGAGGGTGGCCACCCCTGCGGTGGCGCCCCACAGCGCCATCGCCTGACCCCGCCGGTGCGCCGGAAACGTCCGCGTGATCACGGACATGGTCTGCGGCGTCATCATGGACGCGCCGAGTCCCTGCACGGCCCGGGCCAGGATCAGCATCTCGATCGAGTGGACCAGGCCGCACCACAGCGAGGCGCCGGTGAACACCACGAGCCCGGCCAGGTAGACCTTCTTCGGCCCGATGCGGTCACCGAGGCGCCCGGTGACGAGCAGCGGTACGGCGTACGCGAGCAGGTACGAACTCGTCACCCACAGCACGGTCGTGATGTCGGCGTTGAACGCCCTCGTCAGCGCGGGCGTCGCGATGGAGACGATCGTGGTGTCGATGAGGATCATGAAGAACCCCAGGACCAGGGCCCACAGGGCGGGCCACGGGTTGTCCGGGAGTTCCTCGACCGGCGGTGCCGAGGGCGCCGAAGGCGGAGGCGGTGCGCTCACGTGCGACACGCTACGCCGACGGGCCGACGGCCCGACGCGCGCATCCGGCGGATGTGTCGACGCCGAGACCGCGATCGAAACGGGACCGTGCTCCAACGGGCATCGCGCTCAGACGGGCCACGCCTCGCGACGGTAGGCCGCGTCCCAGAACAGCCACTCGTAGCGGCACGCGGTCAGGAACGCCTCGCGCATCCTCGCCCGCGTCCGAAGGTCGGCCTCGTCGGCCAGCCGGTCGACCACGTGGATCGCCGCGGTGGTCGCCTCGCGGAACGCGGCGTCGCCGTACATGCCGATCCAGTCCCCGTACGTGTGCTCGGCCAGGGCCTGCGCCACCGCGTCCGGGTCGTCAGCGGACGCGCCCGCCCGGTGCAGCACCTGCTCCTTGATACTTGCGCCCACGTACTCGTACACCCAGAAACACGGCAGGACCCCCGTGGCGAGGACCGGGTACGAGCCGCCCGCGGCGAGCGAGAGCAGGTACGAGGTGTAGCCGGTGGTCGTCGGGGACGGCACGACGTTGAAGTCGGTCACCCGGCTCGCGTGCAGCTCACGCTCGACGATGATCGCGTCGCGGGCGTTGGACGACCAGAAGACGATGTCCTCGGCGGTCGTCGCTTGCGACGCCGCGGCGGCCATGGCGCGCGCGTACGCGTCGAGGTAGAACGCGTCCTGGGCGATGTAGCCGAGGAAGACGTCGCGGTCCAGCGTGCCGAGCGTCAGGTCGGTCACGAACGGGTGGTCCAGGATCGCGGCGCGGATCGGCTTCGCCTCCGTCCACACCCGGCAGCTGAAGCTCGGCGAGCCGCAGTCGCGCGGGGTGGGCCAGTCGAGGTGGGTGGCGTCGGCGTCCGCGGGGTTCACCGGGTCGACGTCGGCGGTCCCGTCGACGACGGCGGTCTCGTCGGCGGGGGCGGTGTCAGCGGCGGGCTGGTCGGTCACGTCGAGTCCCATCGGTCGGTGAATTCGTGGAAGTGATGTACGGGGCCGTGGCCGGCGCCGATGTCGAGCTCGTCGGCGTGCCGCAGCGCCTCGGTCAGCCACGCCTTGGCCTCACCCACGGCGGTGGGCCAGTCAGCACGCTGGGGCCGCAGCGCGGCCAGCGCGGAGGACAGCGTGCAGCCGGTGCCGTGCGAGTTGACGGTGGGGATGCGCTCGGCGCGGAAGAGCCGCTCCCCGTCGGCGTCCCACCACAGGTCGACCGCGTCGTCCTCCTGCGCCAGATGGCCGCCCTTCAGCAGGACCGCCCGGGCGCCGTGGTCGTCGCGCAGCCGTTGGGCCTGGGCCCGCATCGCGGCCACGGAGGTCGCCACCTCGTCGCCGGTCAGCACGGCCGCCTCGGGCAGGTTCGGGGTGATGACGTCGGCGAAGGGCAGGATCGCGCGGACCGCGTCGACGGCGTCGTCGGCGAGCAGCCGGGATCCCGAGGTCGCCACCATCACGGGATCGAGCACCCGGAACGTGCCGGCGAGCGCCCCGGCCAGGTACTCCCCGACCAGTTCGGCCAGCGCGCTCGACCCGAGCATCCCGACCTTGACCGCGTCGACCCGCACGTCGGCCAGCAGCGTGTCCAGTTGGAGGCGTACGAAGTCCACCGGCACCTCGTGCACGCCGGTGACGCCCGTCGTGGCCTGGGCCGTCAGGGCCGTCAGCACCGACGTCCCGAACGCGCCCAGCGCGCTGAACGTCTTGAGGTCGGCCTGGATCCCGGCCCCGCCGGAGGGGTCGGAGCCGGCGATCGTGAGCGCGACGGGCGGCGGGGTCATCGGTAGTCCTCCCTCGGCGCGGCGGCCTCCCAGGCGTCGACGAGCTCGCGGGTCGCGCCCGCCACGTCGTCCTGGCCACAGATCGCCGAGATGACCGCCATGCCCTCCAGCCCGGCGGCGCGCAGGTCCGCCGCGTCGGCGGCCTTGACCCCGCCGATCGCGACGCAGGGCCACGGGCTCGCGGCGGCGAGCAGGCGCAGGTGGTCCAGCCCGCGGACGTCGCGGTGGTCGGGCTTGCTCAGGGTGGGGTGCAGCGGCCCGATGCCCAGGTAGTCGATCATGTCCAGGTGGATGCGCGCGTCGTCGAGCTCGTCGAGCGAGTGGACGGACAATCCCAGGACGTCGTCCTCACCCAGCATCCGGCGGGCCCGCACCACGTCCAGGTCGCTTTGTCCCACGTGAGCGCCCTGCGCGCCGATCGCGCGGACGAGCTCCACGCGATCGTTGACGATGAGCGGTACGCCCGTGCCCAGCAACACGGCGACGAGCTGTCGGCCGAGAGCGATGAACTCCTCGTCGTCGGCGTCAGGGTCGCGCAGCTGAACGGCGGTGACCCCGGCGGCCACCGCTTGGCGCACGGTCTCCGGGACGCCGATCGACGCGCATTGGCGGGTGTCGGTGACTAGGTAGACGCGCAGGTCCAGCGGTGGCCGCGCCGTCGGTGCGGGCCCGGCCGGGGCCGCGCTGGCGCCCCACTCGCCCAGGTCACTCATCTTTTCCCTCGCCGGCCAGGTGAGCCCGCTCGGCGAGCCGTTCGGGCGTGAACTGGGTCAGTTCGTCCAGCAGCGAGACGGCGAACGTGCCGAGCCCGCGGCTCATGCGCGCCGCGTCCTCGGCGGCGGCGCACAGCGTCGAGGTGGCCGCGACGGCCGCGACCAGCGGGTCGGACGCGGCCGCGAAGGCGGCCATCAGCGCCCCCAGCGAGCAGCCGACCCCGGTCACCCGGGTCATCCACAGGTGGCCGCCGCGCACCCGTACCACGCGCTCGCCGTCGGTGATCAGATCGCGCTCGCCGCTCACGGCGACGACACAGCCCCGGGCGACGGCGAGGTCCCGCGCGCTCTGCGCCACGGCGTCGGGGATGTCCGAGGAGTCCACGCCCCGTCCGCCGGCGCCGCCCGCAAGGCCCAGGATCTCGGAGGCGTTGCCGCGGATGATGACCGGCGATCCGAGCTCGAGCAGCCCGCGGCCGTGTTCCGTGCGCCAGGGCAGGCCGCCGGCGGCGACCGGGTCGAGGACCCAGGGTGTGCCGGCGGCGAGGGCTCCGCGCACGGCGGCGGTCATGCCTTGGGTCGTGTCCTCGTACGGCGTGCCCAGGTTGACGAGCACGCCGTTCGCGACGCCCGCGAAGAGGCCGGCCTCGCGCGGGTTGTCCACCATCGCGGGCGCGGCCCCCACGGCGAGCAGCACGTTGGCGGTCCAGTTGGCGACCACGATGTTGGTCAGGCACTGGACGAGGGGTCCGCTCTCCTGGAGCGCCGCGAGCGCGTCCGCGCAGTCCTGCGGGGTGACGGCGGGGGAGGGGGCGGTGGAACTGGTGTGGTCCGGCACGGCGACGTCCCTACGCTAGTGCGAGCTAGATCAGGTCGACGGGTGTGATCTCAGCAGGTGCGCTGCGCTGCCCCTCTCGTGGAGAGGTCTCTCGCGGAGAGGTCTCTATGGAGGTCCCTCGTCGAGAGGTCGCGCCGCGCCACCGGCACCCCGCGTCGTGCCCGACACTCTAGCCCGACCGGCGCACAGGGGAAGGGCCGATCCGCTCACGCGGTCGGCCCCTCACCGTTTCCGGAGTCCCATTTCCTTCGCGCAGGGGTCCTCTCTGCGCGTGGACGTCACGCCACTTCGAGGAACGTCTCCCCGCGCGCGTTGCAGATCGGGCAGCGGTCGGGTCGCCCGGCCTCGACGTATCCGCAGATCGGGCACACGTAGAAGACCAGTTCCCCGGTGTCGCTCTCCAGCGCTTCGAGCGCTTCCTCGTAGAGCTTGGCGTGCACGCCTTCGACCTGCGCGATCTGGCGGAACAGCCGGGAGACCCGCGCCTCCTGCTCACTCTCGGCGACGTCGGCGAAGTCCGGGTACATGGTGTCCCGCTCGTACGTCTCGCCGCCGATCGCGTCCCGCAGGTTGTCCGCGGTGCTGCCGACCTTGCCGGCCAGCTCGAACTCGCGATGGGCGTGGATGGTCTCCGCTTCGGCGGCGGCCCGGAACAGACGCGCGGCGTTGAGCTTGCCTTCCTTCTCGGCCTGCTTCGCGTAGAGCAGGTACTTCCGGTTCGCCTGCGACTCGCCGGCGAACGCCTCCATGAGGCATTCGATCGTCTTCTCACCCATCGGGTCTCACCTCGCGCCGTGTCCCCGGGGCCGTCCCGGGCTACGAAAAAGCGGACATCTCACG
>JBDIAS010000003.1:0-58550 GCA_039812465.1 Austwickia sp.
GTACGCGAGGCGCTGGTGAGCCGGGCAACTTGCCGCCCATGGGCGGGAAATGTACGGGCGGCCGTCTTAGTCCTGCGCTGGTACGTCTCCAGGGGATTCCGCCACGCAGCGCTGGGCCACGCCCCCTTGCTTCAGGCCGACCTGATCCGCTCTGCCGAGGTCTACCAGGAACGCGGCGGTCAGGTCCACGCTCACCGAGAACAGGCTCTTGAAGTCCACCGCCTCGTTGCGCTGCAGCGCCGGGGGCTCAATCGTGGACAGCACCTTCTGCTCGTCCAGGGACGTCACGGCCGTGGCGAGGGTTCGACGCAGCTCCGGCGACAGCGCGCCGCCGGGCCGCTCGCCGGCGACCTGCACCTCCGCCGCGAAGGTCTCCGCATCCGCCGCCACCTGCGGGTCCTCGGTCGTCAGCAGGAGCGAGGTGCGCTCCAGCAGCGCGTGGCCCCGCTCGAAGTCTCCGGACCCCAGGTCGGTGACCGCGCGGTGCAGCAGCGGGCGGTCCGGCAGCCGCGCCTGGTCGGCCAGCAGCGCCAGCTCCACGCCGAGGATCCGCTCCTTGGTGCGGGAGTGCACCGAGCCGCGCCCCAGCGGAACGGTCAAGTCCCGCCCGCTGGACGACCCCATGGCGTCGAGCATCTCCCGGCCCTGTTCCTCCGGGGTGTGCACGGTGTCGCGCAGCGGCACGGCCTTGATCCCCAGCGTGGCGATCAGCGCGAGCAACGCCAGCGGCAGCCCCGCGATGAAGACCGCGTGCAAAGAGTCGGCCAACCCGTGCCGCACTGCCTCCACGAGAGGGGCGGGCAGGTGCGCCAGGGCCGCCGGGTCCAGCACGCTGCCCGCGTCCACCCCGTCCGCGGGCATCGCCTCGGCCGCCTCCGCCGGCAGGTGCGCGGCGACCGCTCCGGGCAGGCGGGTGGTCATGATCGTGCCGAACGCGGCGATGCCCACCGTCGAGCCCACGTTGCGGAAGAACTGCACGGCCGCGGTCGCGACGCCCAGGTCGGCCCGCATCGCGCCGTTCTGCACGATCAGCGTGTAGACCTGCATGCAGCAACCGAGCCCGATGCCGAGGACCGCCATGGCCGCGGTGAGCTCGGTCTGGGTCGTGGCCGCGCCCATCCTGGTCAGCAGGAAGTAGCCCGCGCCCATGATCAGCACCCCGACCACGCACAGCTCCTTGTAGCGGCCCGTGCGGGTGATCAGCATCCCGCCGAGGACCCCGAAGACCACCAGCGCGAGCATCAACGGCATGAGGATCAGGCCGGAGTTCGTCGCGTCCACCCCGATCACGCCCTGGGCGAAGACCGGGATGTAGATGATCGCGCCGAACATCATCATCGCGATCAGGAACGAGGCGATCACCGACATCGAGAAGATGCCGCTGCGGAAGAGCCGCAACGGGAGCACGGGCTCGTCCACCCGCCGTTGGATCAGCACGAACACGACGAGGAGCACCGTGCCCACGCCGTACATGAGGCCGATCTCGGCAGACCTCCAGGGGTACGTCGACCCGCCGAACGTCGTGGCGAGCAACACGAGGGTCAGGCCGGCCGAGAGCGTGAGAATCCCGCCGATGTCCAGCCGGGCCTCGCGCCGCTCGTGCGGGACGTGCAGGAAGCGCCAGATCACGGCCAGCGCGACGGCGCCGAACGGGATCGCCACAAAGAACAGCCAGCGCCACCCCCAGCTGTCGGTGATGACGCCGCCGGCGAGCGGGCCCGCCACCGACGTGACGCCGAAGACCGCGCCCATGAAGCCCTGGTATCGCCCTCGCTGCCGCGGCGGGATGATGTCGCCGATGATCGTCTGGGACAGCGGCATGAGCGTGCCCATCCCCAACCCCTGGATCGCCCGGGCGGCCACCAGCGTGGCGAAGTTCTGGGCGAGGCCGGCCACCAGCGAGCCGACCATGAACACGACGATGCCCGCGAGGTAGAAGCCCCGTCGGCCGTACAGGTCCGAGAGCTTGCCGACGATCGGCACGGTGATCGCGCTGACCAGCATCGCGGCCGTCGCGATCCAGCTGTAGTGGTCCATGCCGCCGAGCTCGGCGACGATGCGCGGCATCGCGGGGCCGACGATGGTCTGGCTGATGGAGGCCACGAACATGCCCAGCATCAGGCCGATGAAGACCCGGCGGTGCTCGGGGGACAGCGAGTACGCGGCCACTTCGTCTCTGGTCGCCTCCGGGGCGGTCATCGCGCTCATACTGCCTCTACTTCCGCGGGTCCGTCATCAAACGTTTTTGCATTGTCCGCAACATTGCAGAGTATGCATGAATTCCCACTAGACTCCCTCACCGTGACGGACTCCGCGGTCGATGAGCCCCCCGCACGAGGCGAGCTCGGCCTGCGCGAGCGCAAGAAGCGGGACACCCAGGCCCGGCTGCACGCCGCGGCCATCCACCTCGCCACCGAGCGGGGGCCCGCGCACGTGACGGTGGAGCAGATCGCGGCGGCGGCGGGCGTGTCGCCGCGCACCTTCTTCAACTACTTCCCCACCAAGGACGCCGCGATCACGGGGGCTACGCCGGACCTGCCCGAGGCGCTCGCCACCGCGCTGACGCGGCGCCCCCCCGACGAGGATCCGTGGGCCTCGCTGGAGGCGGTCCTGACCGACCGGCTCCGGGGCCGGGGAAGCGGCCCGGAACAGCGCCGCCTGCACCGCCGGCTGCTGAGCGAGCACCCCGAGCTGTCGGCGGGCATCCACGGCCTCACCCTGGAGGCGCAGGACCGCCTCGCCCACGCGATCGGGGACCGGCTCGGGATCGACGCCGACGACGACCCGTACCCGCAGCTCGTCGTCTCCGTCGCCTTCGCCGTCGTACGCGCCGTCCTGGCCCACCGGGCGACGCGGAGCGACGACGTGCCGGACGCCACCCTCCGCGCCGACCTCGCGGACGGATTCGCCGCCGTGGCCGGCGGGCTCGCCGCCCCGCGGCGCCCGGGCGCCGCCGAGGACCAGGAGCTCTGAGCTCAGGGGGAACTCCCCGCGGCCGATGGGAACTCGCAGCGCCGGTGGCCCCGACCGACGCGCAGGAGTGGAGGATGAGCGAGCAGCCCGATCCGTACGCCGGGGAGACCCGCGCGGAGCGCCGACGTCGGCGCCTGGCCGCCGAAGCGGCCCGCGAGGAAGCGGCGCGCGCGCGGTCGTTCCAGACGACGGATCCCTATGACGTGAGCCGGCGCCTCCCGGACGCGTCGGCCCCTGCGGGCGACGCGGCCGATGCGCCGACCGAGGCCGCCCCGGCGCGCCCGCCCCTGCCGCGGCCCTCGCTGCGACGCCCGTCGAGCCTGACCGACCCCCCACCCGCCGACCCCGCGGCGGGCGAGCCCACACCCGCCAACCCGGCCACCGCCAACCCGGCCACCGCCAACCCCGCCATCGCCAACCCGGCGACTGCCAACCCAGCGAGTCCCCGCCCGGGGAGCGTGGGGGACGTCAGCGCGGACGTCGGTGCGGACGTCACCAAGGGCGCTAGCACGGGCGTTAGTACGGGTGTGAGCACGGGCATCAGCGCGGACGTCAACATGGGCATCAGCACGAATACCCCCGCGGACGACGGGACCTACAGCCCGCGCTCGGCGCGCCGCAAGCCGAACGTCGCCCCGCTCGCCGACATCGCGGCCGACGACGATCCTGCCGCGGCTGCGGCGGCGCTCCAGCTGCTCGCCGCCCAGGTCGCGGCGGCGCGCCTTCGTTCCTCCGCTCGGGGCGCGGCCTCACGGTCGACGCCCGCCCCGGGATCCCGTACGGACACCGGCCGCCCGTCCGATCCCGCGACCACCAGCGGCACCGCGAGCCGCACCCCGACCGCCGACGCGCTCGCCGCCGCCCGGGTCGCCGCGGCCCGCGCCGCAGCGCGACAGCAGGCCGACGCGGGCACCCTGCGCCGCAAGCAGATCACCGCGGGCCCGGACGCGTCCGCGGGGACAGGTGCCGGGTCCGGGCCCGCGGCCCAGTCCGCCAGCCCCTCGACGCGCGCGGCGACACCCGCAATCACGTCCGCAAGCACACCCGCGGGCGATACCCGCGCGGCGCGGCGCCGACGACGCACAGCGAGCCGCCCCCCGGCCGGGCGCCCGACCTCCCGGTCGACCGGCGCGGGCCGCGAGAACCCGTGGCGTCACCGGGCGTTCGCGGTCGCTGCCCTGCTCGTGATCGGGGGCGGTACGGCGCTCTCGATCCCGCACATCGGCGCGTTGCTGACCCAGCCGCCCGGCGCCGAGCAGAGCGCCGCGCCGACCGGCGCCGCCTCGCCGGACCCCGACCAGCCCAGCGCCGACTCCCCGGCCCCGGACGGCGGCGCGCCGGCCGTGGCGCCGGCCTGCTCCGGCCAGGACATCGCCGGGACGCTGAAGCCGGGCGACGCCGCCGCGGCAGTATTCGGGGCCCAGACCGTCGGGGACGCCTACTGCTACGTGGCCGGGGTGCTCCGCGACCAGTCGTTCACCGACCTGGCCGTGCGTCGCGCGGCCGGGCAGCCCTACGCGGCGACGGACTTCGCCCCGATGCGGGCCCACCTGAGCGAGGACCTGGCCGCGGCGTACGACAAGGACGTGGCGGCGCTCGTCGCCTCCCAGAACCCCGGCTCCGACGAGGGCCGCCGCCTGTCCGCGCTGACCCGGTTGGCGTGGGACAACGGCCAGCTCCGGTTCGACCCGTCGGCCACCGCCAAGGCGAGCAAGTTCGAGGCGGGGCCTCCGGTCACCTGGACCGCCAAGGGCGCGGACGGCGTGGACCGGATGGGGCTCGGCTTCGAGACCGGCGTGGTGACGCACATGGTGGACGCCGCCGGCCGGCCCGCGCCGTACGTGCTCAAGCGGACCTACAAGCTGGCGCTCGTCAAGGGCGATGGCCCCCGGCCGTGGCTGATCGACGCGTACGACGTGGGCGAGTCCACGGCGGCGCTCGTCACGGTGACCCCCGGCGCGGCGACCCCGACCGCGCGGGCGACAAGTCCCGCAGCTACGGCCACGACCCGGCGCTGACGGGCGGGCACCTCGCGAACGGCCTACCCTGACGCGATGACTGGCGTTCGCGACCGCGACCCCGACGGCCGGGCCAAACAGCAGCGCCCCCGGGACGCGCTGGGTCGTCCGCTGCCGTACGGATCCCCCGGTGTCGAACCGGTCCCCGAGGAGCCGCTCCCCCCGCTCGAGACGATCGCGCTAGCCCGCGAACTCGTCGGCCAGGGGCGGGCCTTCGGGGCACACGAGGTGCTCGAAGCGCGGTGGAAAGCCGCGCCGGAGGAGGAGCGCCCGCTCTGGCAGGGCCTCGCCCAGATCTGCGTCGCCCTCACCCACGCGGCGCGGGGCAATCGGGGCGGCGCCCGCGAGTTGTGGCAGCGCGGGGCGGGGCGGGTCGAGGAGTACGCGGCGACCGAGGCGCCCCGCTACGGCCTCGACCTGCGAGCCGTCCTGACCTGCGCGGAAGGCCTCCTGGGTGACATAGTCAAGGGGTAACCCACCTCGACGTGGGACGACACACCCGTACCAGGTGAGCGACCCCACCACGAGGTGAGCGACCCCACCACGACGTGAGTCACCCGAGCCTTATGTCCCGCCGCGCACGCCCTACCCCGCGGCCGACGCCCGCCAGCCCGCGGCGGACGCCGGCCAGATCCGCAGCCCGGCTCCGGTGTCTTCCACGAGGCGACCGCGCCCCCGCCGCAGGACCACCGCGCTCATCGCGACGTCGCCGATGCACCCGCCGAGGTGGATGCCCCCGGCGAGGGCCCACAGTCCGCCCCACGGCGCCCACACCGTCAGCGCTCCGAACGCCGCGGACAGCACGATCATCGGGGCTAGGGCGATCCACACGTACGGGGCCGGGCGGAAGAGATGACCGGGGGCGCTGCACGACAGGTACGGCATCACCCGGTGGATCACCCCCGCCGAGTAGACCGGACGCGCGCCGAACGGCCGCATGGCCAGGCCGTGGATGCCCTCGTGGACGATCCCGGCGACGACGCAGACCGCCAGGAGCCCGCCCACCGCCGCCAGGAGTTCCCCACCGGACAGCTGGATCGTTCCGCCGCCGCCGGTCACCGCAAACAGCCCGAGGAACGCCGCGACACCGACGACGGTCAGGAGCAACCCGCCGACGTTCAGCAGCACCACGCTCCGGCGACCGGGCTCCCACGAGGACACCGGCCCGCCGACGTCCATCCCTCGGCTCGGATCCACGCCCGTCCCTCGGCCCGGATCCGCGTCGGCCCCTCGGCCCGGATCCGCGTCCGCCTCCCAGCCTGCGTCCGCGCCCGTCACCGGGCCGGTCACGGGGCGGGCTCCGGGCCGGTGACCCCTTGGGCGCGGGTCTCGACCTGGCCGGGCGGTTCCTCGCCGACGTCCTCGGCCGGCGGTGGATCGCGCGGGATCGTCTCGCGGGCCGGGATCCAGGCCAGGGCCCCGAGCAGCAGCAGCGCCCCGCTCACGCCGAACGCCCACCCGTAGCCCAAGACGTCGGCGATCCCGCCCGCCACGACCGGCCCGGCGATCGCGCCCGCGTCGGAAAACATCTGAAAGGTCGCCAGCACCTTCCCGCCGTTGCGTTCCTGGCCCACCACGTCGGCGGCGCAGGCCTGCTGGGCGGGGTTCAGCACGCCCGCGCCGATCCCGCCCAGCGCCGAGACGATCATGAGCGCCACCGCGTTGTGCGCGAACCCGACCGCCGCGGTCCCCAACCCGCTCACGAGCAGCCCACCGACGATCAGTGGCTTGCGTCCCAACCGGTCCACCGCGCGGCCCGCCACGCTCAGGGCGAGCGCGTTGCCGATGCCGAAGACCGTCAAGGCGATCCCCGCCCACGCCACGCCCAGCCCGGGCACGGCCGCCGCGAACAGCGGGAGCAGCGAGACGCGGATGCCGAAGTTGGCCCAGCCGTTGCAGAACGCGGCGACGAGCAGCGCGCGGTACGCGGAGTCCGCGAAGGCCTCGCGGAGAGCCATCACGGGCCGGACCTCGCCGCCGGCCTCGGCGCGCAGCGTCGCCCCGGACAGGAACACCGCGACCACCGCCGCGGCGACCAGGAGCGTGGCCGCGTACACCAGGAACGGCACCCGGTAGCCCAGCCCGGAGAGCAGGCCGCCCAGCACCGGACCGGCGATGGTCCCGACGAGGAAGCCCGCCCCGTACAGGCTGGCGATCCGGCCGCGAAGCGTCGGCGGGGACACGCGCGTCAGCAACGCCATCGCCGAGACCGTGAACATCGTCGAGCCGATGCCGCCGGCGCCGCGGGCGATGAGCAGCTGCGGGTAGCTGGTGACGAACGCGCACAGCCCCGTCGAGAGCGCCACGATCAACAGCCCGCCGAGGTAGACGGCCCGCTCCCCCAGGCGCCCCACGAGAGCGCCCGCCGACGGGGCGAACAGAAGGCGCATGGCGGCGAAGACGCTGACGATCGCCGACGCCGCCTGGATCGACACGTCGAAGCTCGCCGCGTAGGCGGGCAGGACCGGGGCGACGATCCCGTACCCGATCGCCACGCAGAAGGCGGCCACCACCAGCACCCAGACCTCGCGGGGGATCCGGGGGTCCTGGGCGCTGGTCGCGGACTGGCCGGCGGGGCGCGGGGTGGTCATGGCGGCCCCATTATGGCCGAGCCCCCCGCTCCGGCCGCCCTCGTCCCCGCCGCCCACCCTGGCCGCTGTGGGTGGCAGCATCGGCGCCATGGCCCACGACGACGACTCGCGGCAGGCGATTCCCCCGGCCGACGGCGGCGGGTCCGCGCGGCAGGCGGCTCCCCACAGCACCGGTGGGTCCGCGCGGCACGCACGTCCCCGACGCAGGTACGGCCACCCCGTGGAGTACGAGCCGCACGCGGGCCATTCGGCGGGCAAGCTGAACTGGCTCCGCGCCGGCGTCCTCGGCGCCAACGACGGCATCGTCTCCACCGCCGGCCTGGTGGTCGGCGTGGCGGCAGTCGACCCCACCAACACCCCGGCGATCCTCACCGCCGGGGTCGCCGGCCTCGCGTCGGGCGCGGTGTCGATGGCGCTCGGCGAGTACGTCTCGGTCTCCACGCAGCGCGATACCGAGCGGGCCCTCATCGCCCAGGAGCGGGCCGAGCTGACGCACATGCCGGAGAGCGAGCACGACGAGCTGATCGGGCTCTACCTGCGCAAGGGCCTGACCGAGCCGACCGCGCGGGCCGTCGCGACCGAGCTCACTGCCCACGATGCGCTGGCCGCCCACCTGGACATCGAGCTCGGGATCGACCCCGAGGAGCTGACGAGCCCGTGGCAGGCGGCCGGGTCGTCGGCCGTCTCGTTCACCCTCGGGGCGCTGCTGCCCGTGGCTGCGATCCTGCTGACCCCCGCGGGGCCGGCGCGCATCCCGGTGGCGTTCGCGGTCGTGCTGATGGCGTTGGCGATTACCGGGCTGGTGTCGGCCCGGCTCGGCGGCGCGCCCGTCCGGACCGCGATCACCCGGGTGCTGGTCGGCGGCGCGCTGGCGATGACGGTGACCTGGGCCATCGGGCACCTCCTCGGCGTACAAGTCGGCTGACCCGCGGCCCTCCCTCGCGCTGCGACCCGCGGTCCTCCGTCGCGTCGCGACCGGCCGTCCCCGCGCTCCGACCGGCACTCCCCCGCGGCGCGACCGGGCGCCTAGCGACCTCGCGACCGTTGCCCAGAAACATCAGTTCGCTTTATTCTCAATGAAATCCGCCGATGGGTCAGCCGCCAGACCTCATCCGCGACCCCTTCCGGAGAGCAGCATGCAGATTCCGTCCATCCCGCCCCCCGGGCCGGCGAACGGCCCGGCGCACGCCCCGCAACCCACCGGCGGCCCGGTGACCCCGCTGGTCCCGCTCACCTCCGACCGGCCCCAGGACGCCCCGGCGCACGCCGGCGCGGCCCGACGGGCCGGAGCGGTCCAGAGCGGGCCGCCCGCGGCCCAGCAGTTCTCGGTCCTCAACGACTTCCGCTACCTGACGGACTCGGACAAGGCGATGCTCGCGGCGGTGACCGGGGAGACGATCGAGCCCGACTTCACCGACCGGCCCGGCTCCGCCAGCGCGTTCGCCCTCCAGCTGGCGCTCGACCGCCGCACCGGCGAGCTGGCGCGGTCCCAGCCGGTCACGTCCGTCTACCTGCGCAACGCGGCCGAGCAGCTGGACCGCGCGAACTCGGGACGTCCGGGCTTCACCAACCCGTACTCCGGTGAGGTCATGACCCAGGCGGTGGCCTGGCTCGACGCGCACGGCGAGCACCGGGCCGACCTGCGCCTCTGACGCGGACACCCCCGTGTCGCGCCGCCGGGAGATTCCGGCTTCGTTCGTGCCGCTCCACGGTCCGATTTAGGCTTCCCTCGTGCTGCAGCCACACGCGCCCCAGGCCAACCCGCTGATGAGGATGGCCGACGGGACGATCAAGCAGATCAACCCGTTCAGCGGCACCGAGGTGTGGACGGTCCCCGGCCGCGGGAACCGCCCGCTCGGGGCGATGCCCGCCGACCCGCGGCCCCTGGACCTGTCCCAGCACGGCCGGTACTGCGCCTTCTGCGAGTCCCGCTACCTGGAGACCCCGCCCGAGAAGTCCCGCGTCGTGCGCCGCCCCGACGGGTGGCACTTCCTGCGCCGCGTGCAGGCCGCCCATCTGTTCGACGAAGTGGCCGAGTTCCGGCGAATCCCCAACCTGTTCGAGATCCTGTCGTTCGACTACTGGCACGCCAACTACGGGTACGAGATGCCGCCGCGGGCCGAGGCCGCGCGGGAGGCCTACCTGGCCACGGAGGCCGGGCGCACCCACGTGCTGCGCGTCGTCCGGCAGCGCTGGGGCGCCGCGGGCAAGACGGAGGAGGCGTGGCGGGCCCTCAGCGAGGACGAGCAGCTGGCGCTCGGCTCGGGGTTCTTCGGCGGCGGCCACGACGTGATCGTGGGCCGTCGGCACTACGTGGACGGCGCCACGCACGAGGACCAGGTCTGCTCGTCGGGGACGCTCACGCCCGAGGAGCACTACCAGTACACGCTCTTCACGGTCGACGCCCTGCGCGACCTGTACTCCACCAACCGGTACGCCCGGTACGTGGCCGTCTTCCAGAACTGGATGAAGCCGGCCGGGGCCTCGTTCGACCACCTGCACAAGCAGCTGGTCGCGATCGACGACCGCGGCGTCCAGGCCGAGCTGGAGCTGCAACGCCTGCGCACGAACCCGAACATGTACAACGAGCTGGCGGTCGACTACGCCGGGTATCACAACCTCGTGGTCGCCGAGAACGAGTACGCCATCGCGTTCGCCGGGTTCGGGCACCGCTACCCGTCGCTGGAGGTCTACAGCAAGAGCCGCAACTGCCGGCCGTGGGAGCATTCCTCCGCCGAGATCCGCGGGGTCAGCGATCTGGCCCACGCCTGCCACGCGGCGACCGGCGCCGAAATCCCCAGCAACGAGGAATGGCAGCACCAGCCGATCGACGTGGACATGCCGATGCCCTGGCGGTTGGTGCTGAAGTGGCGGGTGTCCACCCTCGCCGGCTTCGAGGGCGGTACGAAGATCTACCTCAACACGATCGACCCGTGGACCCTGCGGGACCGGGTCGTGCCACGGCTGCAGGAGCTGCGCGGGGAGGGCCTCATCGCGCCGGACATCGCGATCGCCATCGAGTGCGCCTGCACCCCCAACTCCCTGAAGTACAACCCCGTGTTGCGCTGAGGACGCCCGCCGCACCCACGAGAGGCGCCGCCACCCCCTAAGAGGGGGCTTGTCCACGTCGGTCCTTCAGTGCCTCATTCAAGGACGCTCGTCCGAATTCCTCGGTGCGGCCGCGATATTCCCGCACGCGTGGCGGATTGTTGATGGGGTCGGCTGGAACTGGCTGGACATATCAAGTCGAACGTCCGAGTATGGATCTATCGAGCCATCGGGGAACCACGGCCGACCATGGGGAAAGAAGGCCCAACTCCGCAGGGCCAGGATGGCGCGGAGTGCGGGCACTGGGGATACACACGGAAAGCGCTTCGGACTGTTGGGGAACGGCCCGAAACGCGTCGTCGACGGATCGACAGCCAAACGAGGCGCGCGCCACTCGGTAGGGGACCGGGAGGCGCGCGCCTCGTCGTGTGCAGGGACGTCGTCGCATGCAGGGACGGCGCTCGACGGCAGAGACGCGCTCGACGCGTTCGAACATTCGAAAAACACTCAGGGCAATGGTTTTCCGGGGCGATTCGAACGACTTTTCGAGGCGGACATCGAACACCGTCCAGATGCCGGTCAATCGTTCTGGTCGACTGTACAAGTTCTTCACGCTATGTCACACTCAAGAGGCGGAACACCGCTCGCACAGATCGTCCCCGACCGCGCTCACGCGCGATCGGCAACTGTCCCGAATGGGGATTCGAGACAGTCGGTCAGGTGAGGAGATTCCGCGGGGGAAAGAAGCACGACATCCCGGGAGGCAACTCCCGGCCGATGTCGTGCCCGCATGACCCGGCTGGTCCCGCCGCGCCGGTATCACCACACGACGTGGGGAAGAGATTCCTCGACGCATCGCCCCTCCTCCGGCCCGCACGGGCCGCTCCTCTCCTCGATCGCCGCTGGACGTTCATCCCACGCGTCACCTGTCGCATCTGGGGAGAGATCCATGACACGCACCATCTCGCGGCTCGGGGGAGCCGCGGCCCTGACGCTCGCCGGGGGGCTTGCGCTCGCGCCGAGCGCGTTCGCCGCCACGCCCGGCCCGGGGGCGGCCACCGCCCGCGGCTGGGAGATCGCCGTCCAGGCGCAGCCGCTGAGCGTCTCGCCCGTCGGCACGCCGGTCAACTACCACAGCGTCACGAACCCGCAGGCCTCCGACAGCGTCCCGAGCGTGGGCCTGACGGTCTCCGGGAGGGCGAACATCTCCACCGGACTGCAGTACGGTCAGGCCACGCAGCTCGGGGACAATCCCTACGCCACCACGGCTTCCGTGCGCCTGGACGCCCCGGTGACCGGCGTGACCGGCATCCCCACGTACTCCGCGAGCTCGGCCACGCTCCAGGTGCAGTGCGTCTCCGACGCCTCCGGAACCCCGAGCGGATCGGTACGGATCTCCGGCTCGGTGCCCGCGGGCATCAACCAGACGCCGACACCCGGCACGACCATGTACTTCGCGAAGAACCGGCCCGCCGGGACGACCCAGAAGCTGCCGAACTGGGAGATGAAGGTCGTCTGGAACGAGCAGACCACGCTGGCCAACGGGCAGTTGCAGGTCGTGGGCATGCACGCCTATTACAACGTTGCGGACCGCGGCCTGCTCGGCTCCGGGCCGGTCACCGGGGACGTGAAGCTCGGGATCGTCACCTGCGGGGCCGACCACACCGCGCCCGTGCAGGACATCCCGGTGGCCGACCCGTCCGTGCTCGCCGCCACCGGCGTCGCCGGTCTCGCAGCGTTCGGAATCCTCTCCACGCTGCGCCGCCGCCGGGAGGAGACGCGCTGATGTACGCCGGCGGCATCACCCCCGGGCGGGCCCTCACCGGCGGAGCCACCGCCGCGGGCGCGACCGTCGTCCCGGTCGCCGGGACCGGCTCGCTGCCGGTCACCGGCGCGGCGCTCCTGCTGCTCGCCGCCGTGGGACTCGCCCTGATCGGGACCGGCGTGCTGCTGCTGCGCGCGGTCAAGTCTCGCCAGCGTTGACCGGCTCTCGGCCCGGCCAGTGCCCCTCTGGCCGGCCGGGCCGAGAGACCGCGCCCCGGGGCGAGGGCGCCCAGCGGCCCTTCGTACCCCTCCTCCTTCGCCACCCAGCCCACACCCCATCGCCGCGGCGAGGGGTTTCACCCGGAAAGGCTCGATGTGACCGCCCTCGTCTATCTCCAGGCGCTGGCCTTCGTCCTGCTCACCTCGTTCCTGCTCTACGTCGCGCTGATCCTGGTGCCGTTCCTGCGGCACCGCCCCGGCCCCACCGGCGACGCCGCGGACTTCCAGTGGCACGTGTTCGTGCCCTGCCGCAACGAGCAGGCGGTGATCGGCGGCTCGCTCGCCCGGCTGCGGGAAAGCTTCCCGGCAGCGCACGTGTGGGTGGTCGACGACGCCAGCGAGGACGCCACGTCCCGCGTGGTCGCGGCGATCGCGATCGAGGACCCGCAGGTCCACCTGGTGCGTCGCGTCCTGCCCGACGCCCAGACCGGCAAGGGGGACGCCCTGAACGCCGCCAATCGCGCGCTGGTCGCCTGGCTGCCGAAGGGTAGCGACCACTCCCGCGTCATCGTCGCGGTCCTCGACGCCGACGGGGTGCTGGCCCCCGACGCGATGGCGTACGCCGCGGGTCCCGGCGCCTTCGCCGATCCCGCCGTCGGGGCGGCCCAGTGCCAGGTGCGCATGTTCGCGCCGCCCGCGGGGATCGGCCCCTTCGGCCGCCTCCTACGCGATCTGCAGGACGCCGAGTTCGCCACCACGATCGCCGCGATGCAGATCCTGCGGGGGCGCACGCTGTCGGTGGGACTGGGGGGCAACGGCCAGTTCAGCCGTCTCTCGGCCCTCGACGCCATCGGCGAGCAGGCGGGCGACCCGTGGCACGGGTCTCTGCTGGAGGACTACGAGCTCTCCCTGCATCTGATGCTCGCGGGGTATCAGACCCGTTACCTCCACGAGGCCGTCGTGAGCCAGGAGGCGGTCTTCACGCTGCGCGCCCTCGTGCGCCAGCGCACCCGCTGGTGCCAGGGCGGCATGCAGTGCACCCGTTACCTCAAGGACGCGGCGCTGAGCCCGCACATCACGCCCGCCGGCACCCTGGAGATGGCCTACTTCCTCTCGACGCCCTTCCAGGAACTGCTCGGGCTGGTCGTGTGGCCCGTCGTGCTGGGCGGCGCCTTGTACCTCGGTCTGCAGTCCTCCCCGGACCTCGTCGCCTACCTCGCCGACGCGTCCTGGATCCTGCCGCTCACGCTTCTCACGGGCATCCTGCCGTTCGCCTCGTGGGGCTTCGTGTACGCGCGGCAGCGGGGGATGGGCCTGGTCCGCGTCCTCGCGTACGGGCTCCTCTACTGGCTCTACTCGTACCTGCCGCAGGTGTACGTGATCTCCGCCACCGTGCGGCTCCTCCGCGGCCGCAACGGCTGGGAGAAGACCGCCCGGCACGCCGACCCGGCCCCGGCCACCAGCGCGCCGACCGTGCCGACCCGCGCCGCGGGCCCTTCTGGTGAGCTGGCCAACGTAGGAGGGCTGCGATGAGCGCCGCGCCCGCACCCGTACCTGCTCTTTCGGGCGCAGGCCTCCCGGGGCCCGCCGCCCGCGCCGGGCGACTCCTGGTCGCCGCGGCGCTCGCCGGGGCGGGGCTCGTCCTGGCCGTGGCCTGGCCCGCCGTCGTCCCGCTCGAGGCCGCATGGTCCGCGCGCGCCCTGCGTCTCGTGTTCGGGTCCGGCGTGGGGGCCGCGCAGGACGTCGTGTGGACGGGGATCGGCAGCCCGGCCCTGCTCGGCATGCGTCTCACGCTGCTCTGCTCGACGGGGGTGCTCCTCGTCCCGCTGCTCCTCGCGGGCGGCGCCCTCGTCGCGTGGTTGCGGCGCTGCCCGCTCCCGCGGGTGCTCGCCGGGGTCGCGCTCGGCCTGGCCGTGGCCGTCGCGGCCAATCAGCTCCGGTTCGCGCTACTGGTGGCGCTCTGGCGGGCCTACGGTGAGGGCGGCTTCGTGTTCGGCCATCAGTACGCCGGATCCCTCCTCGTCATCATCCTCTTCGCGCTGTCGATGTATCTCATGGTGCGCCTTGCCGCCGGTCTGCGTCGCGTCGCGACGCCGGCCGCGGCATCCGAGCACCCCGCCGCAGGACGTAATCGAAAGGACGCCCTACAGTGAGTAACGAATCCACCGCCCACCCCCATGACGACCGCCCGAGCGTGATGTTGGTGTACGGGACTCGGCCGGAGGCGATCAAGACGGCGCCGTTGGTGACGGGGTTGCGTGACCGGGGGAAGGTGCGGGTGGTCACGACCGTGACCGGGCAGCACCGGCAGATGCTGGATCAGGTCAACGAGGTGTTCGGGATCACCCCCGAGCACGACCTGGAGCTGTTCGAACCCGGTCAGGGGATCGAGTCGATCGTGGCCAAGACCCTGACCCGCCTGACCCCGGTCCTGCACGCCGAGAAGCCCGACGCGGTAGTCGTGCACGGAGACACCTCGACCGCCAACGCCGCCGCCCAGGCCGCGTTCTACGCCGGTGTCCCGGTGGTCCACCTGGAGGCCGGGCTGCGTACGTACAACCTGGCCTCTCCCTTCCCCGAGGAAGCCAACCGGCAGATCATCACCCGCCTGGCCGCGCTGCACCTGGCACCCACCGACCGCAACCGGGAGGCCCTGCTCGACGAGCACGTCGATCCGGCCAGCATCGCGGTCACCGGCAACACCGTCATCGACGCCCTGCGCCACGTGGTGGACCGCCTGGACCCCACCGCCCTGGACGAGGCCGACCGGCGCCGGGTCCTGGTCACCCTGCACCGGCGGGAGAACCTGGGCGAGACCATGGCCGGCATCGCCGCCGCTCTGGCCCGGGTCGCCCGCGAATCCCCCGACGTCCGCTTCGTGGTCCCCCTGCACCTCAACCCCGCCGTACGCCGGGTCGTGGTGCCCATCCTGGAGGGCCTGCCCAACGTCGACATCCACGACCCGATGGACTACCTCACCTTCGTCGGCGAGCTGGCTCGCGCGGGGATCGTGGTCTCGGACTCCGGTGGCCTGCAAGAAGAAGGCCCCGGCATCGGCAAGCCCGTCCTGGTCGCCCGCGACACCACCGAACGCCCCGAAGCCATCGACGCCGGCACCGCCCGCCTGGTCGGCACCCGCGAAGACGTCGTCTACACCGAACTACGCCGCCTGCTCGACGACGACCTCGCCTACGCCGCCATGGCCAACGCCACCAACCCCTACGGCGACGGCCACGCCGTCCCCCGCTGCGCCGCCGCCATCGAACACCTCCTGGGCGTCGGCACCCGCGAACCCGACTTCCGCTTCCAGGCCGCAGGAGTACCGGTCGGCTAGGGAGGTTCTCCGCGAGGTAATAAGCTGCAGGAATGGACCTCACGTATCGCCTCGTCAACGTCTTCGCCGAGAGCCGGGACACGTTCTCCGGCAACCCCGTCTGCGTGATCGAGGAGGGGTCCGCACTCGACGACGACCAGATGCGGTCGATCGCGAAGCAGTTCAACACCGACACCGTCTTCCTGCACTCTGCGTCCCGCCACGGCGCCGAGATCTGCTGTTACGCCTTCGACGGTGAGCAGCGCTTCGCCGCCAGCGCTGCCCTCGCGGCCGCGCACGTCGTCAACGACCTCAACGGCAACCCGCGGTCGGCCCTCGTCCTGCACGTCGAGACCGACGCCGGGCGGGACACGCTGGTCAGCCCGACCGGTGGCGACAACTGGCAGATCACGGCCCGGCCGGCCGAGGCCCGCAAGCTCAACTCCAGCCCGCAGATCTTGGCCTCGCTGGTCGGCCTGCCGCTGGAGTCCCTCAACGACGACGTGATGGTGGTCGACTCCGGGCACTCCGGGATCATCCTCCCGGTGGCCACCCCCGCGGACGTGCAGCGCGCGCGGATGGACGCGCGCATGCTGCACTCGTACGCGATGCTCCTCAACACCGAGCCGCAGGTCCAGGTCTGGGCGCTCGAGGACGACCGCACGATCCACTCGCGGATGTTCTACGGCCCCGGCGGCGGTGTGGTGGAGGTCGCGGCGACCGGTTCGGGTGCGGGCGACCTCGGTCACTGGCTGGCGTCGCACGGGCAGACCGGCGCCTTCCACGTCGTCCAGGGCTTCGGCGTCGGGCGGCCCTCGGTGGTCGAGCTCGAGGTCACCCCGGATCACACGGTGCGGGTGGGCGGCCACGTGAACGGCGTCGCGAAGGGCGTGATGACGCTCTCCGACTCCGCCGGCCACCTCGCCGGGCAGCTCATCGACGAGGACGCCCTCCGCGAGGCCGAGTAGGAGTGAGCACGCCGGTGGCCTGAACGCGCCGGTGGGGTGAGCGCGCCGGTGGAGTGAGCGCACCGATAGAACGTAAGCGCGTGGGTGCCTGAGCGCGCCGGTGGAGCGTACGGGTGTGGCGGGCGCGCTCTCCCGATCGGTGGGCGGTTCTCAGCCGAGCAGGCGGAGAGTCACCGGGACGGCGGCCAGCGCGGCGCACAGCGTGACCAGGGCGGTGTCCGCGCCCCGCCAGGGGGCCGGCTCCGCCCAGGTCCGCGGTCGCCCGGTCGCCAGCGGCGCCGTGTAGCCGCGGGCCTCCATCCCGACCGTCATCCGGCCCGCGCCGCGGATGGCCTCCACCAGGAGCGTGAACACCCCGCCCGCGTAGTGCCGAATCTGGGACGCCGCGCCGCGGCCAGGCCCCAGTCCGCGCGCCCGCCGGGCGCGGACCTGCTCGTCCCACATCGTGCCGAGGTCCTCGAAGCGCTGCAGCGCGGCCACGAAGGCGAGGACGGGTCGTCCGGGCAGGCGGAGCCGTTGGCCGAGGTGGTCGCCGACCGTGAACGGATCCAGATAGGACGCGAGCACCACCCCCGGCACGACGAAGAACGCCACCTTGAGGCCGGCCTCGAAGCCGAGCGCCCAGTCTCGACCCGGCGACAGCAGCCAGTTGGACCACACGATCGACACGAGCGCGATGCCTGGCGCGGCCAGTCGGATCAGGGGGAAGCCGGTCGGGCCCACCAGGACGACCAGGGCCGCACACACCGCCGCGCACCCGATCGCCCCGACCGCCACGCCGGAGATCCCGAGCGCCCCCAGCACCAACAGGAACGATCCGCCGAGCAGCGAGAGCGGACCGCACCGGGCCGCCATCCCCCACGGGCCGCGCCCGGTCACGGGGCCCACCCGCCCTCGAGCGTGGACTTCGCGTCCGCGCCCTCGGGCACGCCGCCGCGCACGCCTTCGCCGCCCACGCCTTCGGGGACGCACCCGTGGATTCCCCCGCCCACGCTCCCGCCCGCGGGGGCCGCGGGCTCGCGTCGGCCCGCGCGCAGGGCGACCACGTCGTCGGCCAGCAACGTCAGCAGGTCGTCGTGGGTGGCCGCCACCACGCCCGCCCCGCCCGCTCGGGCGGCCCGCACCGCCCCGGCGACGGCCGACCAGGTCTGGCGGTCCTGTCCGACCGTGGGCTCGTCCAGCGCGAGAAGCGCCGGACCGTGCGCCAGCCCGGTCGCCACCGCGAGGCGGCGCAGTTCGCCGCCGGACAGGTGGTACGGCTGGCGGTCCCCCGCCTGGCCCAGCCCCAGCACCTCCAGCAGCCCGTCAGCACGCTCGCGGGCCAGCGCTTCCGACTCCCCCAGCGCCCGCGGCGTGGCGAGCACACAGTCCCGCACCGTCGGGGTCGAGACGATCGCCTGCTCCGCGCGCTGCGGCACCCACCCGATCACCCGGGCCAGTTCCCGCGAGCGCCAGCGATGCAGCGGCAGCGGCGGGCCGCCGAGGCCCTCGTGGACCCGCACCTCGCCGCGCGTGGGCGCGTCGAGTCCGGCGAGCACCCCGAGAAGGGTGGACTTGCCGGCCCCGCTGCGCCCCCGCAGCGCGACCAGCGCGCCCGCGTCGACCGCGGCGGAAACGCCCGCCAACGCGCGGGCGGCGCCCCGCTCGCCCCGGACGACCCGCAGCCCCCTGCGGGAGGACCGGATCACGTCGACGTCCCGGGCCGCCACGAGCTCGCCGGCCAGGCCCGGGGCGCACGGGGCGCACAGGGCGGCGGGGACGTCGAGCGGGTCCGGCGCGGCGAAGCCCGGGACCCACACCCCGGTGGCGGCCAGCTCCGCGCCACGGCGGCCCAGCACCTCCCGTACCGGCCCGTCGGCGACCACCCGCCCGCCGGCGCCGAGCACGACCAACCGGTCCACGCGGCCCACCCAGCCGTCCAGGCGGTGCTCGACGACGATCAGCGTCGCGCCGGTCGCCTCCTGGGCCCCCGCGACGGCCTCGCGCACGCCCTCGGCGGACGCGGCGTCCAGCATCGACGTGGGCTCGTCCAGCAGGAGGACGCCCGGTCGCAGGGCGAGGACGCCCGCGAGGGCCAGGCGCTGCGCTTCGCCGCCGGAGAGGGCGACGGTGGGGTGCGCGGGACCGTACGGGAATTCCACGGCTTCCAAGGCGGCCGCCACGCGGCGCGGGATCTCCTCGCGAGGGACCCCGAGGTTCTCCGGGCCGAACGCGACGTCGCGCCCGACGGTCCCCGCGACCCGCGCGTCGGCGGGGTCCTGCAGCAGAAGCCCCACGCGCCCGTCGCCGCCGCGGGCGGGACGGCCGTCGACGAGCACCTCGCCGGCCACGTCCCCGGGCTCCAGTGCGTCCAGGACGCCCGCGATCGCGCGCAGCAGGGTCGACTTGCCCGAGCCGCTGGCACCGACGAGCAGGACCCGTTCCCCCGCGCCCACTTCCAGGTCGACGCCGTCGAGGACGGGGGGGGCGGCCCCGAGCGGTGTCCAGCGCAGGCCTCGTACCGCGACGTCGCGCGCCCTCGCCCCCCGGACGTGCCGGTCGTCGGCCCCCGAACCCACCTCAGCGGCGCCCGCGGGCGCGGGCCGCGAGCAGCTCGTGCCCTGGCGGGAACGCCGACAGCGCGCCCGTGCGCGCGAGTGCCCGCACCAGCGCCCACCCCCCGAGCCCCGCGACGACGACGCCGGAGACCACGCCGAAGGCGAGGTAGATGAGCTTCCAGTCCCAGCCGTACGAGGCCACGTAGGTCCACCACTCGTACGCCACCACGGCGACCACGGCGGACAACGCGCCGGCGAGCATCGCCACGCTGGGCTTCCAGCGGCGCCAGCCGAACAGGGCCACGGCGAGTTCCACGCCCAACCCCTGCAGCAGCCCCGAGATCAGCACGCCGGTCCCCCACTGGTTGCCCAGCAGGTTCTCGACGGCGGCGGCGACCATCTCGGTGAGGAGGGCCGCCCCGGGCCGGCGCACGATCAAGGCCCCCACGACCGCGGGGATCAACCAGACCCCGAGCATCAGCTGCCCCGACGGCGGAAACACCTTGGAGGCGACGTTGAGCACCTGGTAGAGCGAGTTGTCCCAACCCCAGAACGCGACGCCCATCGCTACGCCGATGATGCACAGGGTGACGAGGTCCACCGCGCGCCAGGCGGTCGGGCCGCCCCGGGCCAGGGACGGGTCCGCGGACGGCGCCGTAGCGGTGGCGCGCTCGCTCGTGGGATCAGACATCGGTGTCCTCGACTTCCTCCGCCGGTGCGAACCGGATCAGGTTCAAGGGTCTGCGGCTGGTGCCGCACTCTCAGCGCCCTGCGGCGCTCCCCTGTCAGGTGGGCCCCACCGTACCCCCGCCGTTGACGTCCCGTCACCCGAGGGGCAGCCGCCGGGCCGGGCTGGCAGACTGACGGCCGGGGGTCGGGCGTCTTCGCGGACTGTCCGGCTCGCCGAGCCCGGGCAGACCGAAGGAGCGCAACCAGTGAGCGACAGGGTGTTCAAGCTGGTCGGCATGGCGGCGGCCATCGCCGCGGCCGCCGCCGCGAGGCAGGCGTCGGAGAAGGGCTGGAAGGTGGTCATGGCGAGCGACCCGCCGGCCAACCCGGAAGACCCGGACACCGAGCTGTGGGAGGCGGTCCTGTGGGCGTGCGCCTCCGGGGCGGTGATCGCGCTCGCCCGGATGCTGGCCTCTCGGCAGTGGACCCAGTACTACACGAAATCGACCGGGCACGCGCCGAGCAACCCCGACGACGTGAGCTGACGCTGTGAGCGGGCGGCACGCGCCGGGCAACCCGCACGACGTGAGCTGAAGCCGCCACGACGTGAGCTGACGAGGCGAACCGCGGTGAGAGCCGGGCTCGTCGACGGGCCGGCGGGCGCTCCCCCGGTGTGGGGCGGGCCACGCCGCCCCGCCCAAGTCCCCACGCCGCGCCACGACCCGATAGCGTCGGTCGCATGACCACACACATCGTCGCGATGGGCGGCGGCGGCTTCTCGACCTCGGACGGATACGCCGCGACGAGCCTCGACCGGTACATCCTGTCCTTGAGCGGGGCCACCAACCCGCTGGTGTGCTTCGTCCCGACCGCCTCGGCGGACCACGGCCTGTACGTGTCACGGTTCATGAACGCCTACAGCAACGCCCACGCCCGCACGAGCGTGCTCACGCTGTGGGAGGGTGCGGCGCAGTCCCTGGCGCGCCTCGACGAGGTCGACATCTTCCTCGTGGGCGGGGGCAACACGGTCAACCTCTGGGCGCTGTGGCAGGCGCACGGCGTCGGTCACAAGCTGCAGCAGATCGCCGCGGATCCGAGCCGCGACGTGGTCCTGGCAGGCATGGGCGCGGGCGGGTGCATCTGGTACGAAGCGTGCACCACGGACGGGTACGGCACCGGGGTGTCTCCGTTCCCCTTCGGGCTGGGCCTGGTCGGCGGCTCGTTCTGCCCGCACTTCGACGGCGAGGCCGACCGGAAGCCCCGGTTCAAGGAGTACGTGGACACGGGCCAGCTGCCGAGCGGGTACGGCGTGGACAACAACGCGGCCGTGCACTACGTGGACGGCGTGGTCCAAGGCTTCTACGCCGAGCGGGAGGGCGCGAGCGTCTACCGCGTCGAGCAGAACGAGAACGGCGCCACGATCAGCCGCGAGGACACGAAGGTCCTGTAGCCACGGGTCGGCGCCGCATCGCGAGGAGACCCGCGGTCATCTGAGCGATGTCGCGCGCCCGCAGACGGGTCGGCGACTCCGCGTGGCGCTCGTCCAGCCGTACGGGGATCTCGGTGATCGGGATCCCCTGCGCGGTGGCGACGTAGATCAGCTCCGTGGGGAAGAGGTAGCCGCCCTCCACCAGGATGGGAAGCACCTCGCGAGCCCAGCCGGTCGGGACGATCAGGGTGCCCTGAGTGTCGCCGACGTGCAGGTCCAGCAGCCCGCGACGCATCTGCGCGAAGGCCGCCGTGAGCGTGCGCCGCACCCACGGGCGCGGCACCTGGGAGCCCGGGTGCGCCTTAGAACCCACCACCACCCCCGGCGGTCGGCCGGCCAGTCGCCAGGAGTCCAGGTCGCTGACCCCGAAGGGAAGGTCGTCGGCGGTCAACAGCGCCACGTCCCCGCGTGCCGCGCGTAGCCCCTCGCGGTAGGCGCAGCCGAGCCCGGGGGCGGAGCGCAGGACGCGGATCGGGACGGTCGCGTCCGCGTCGGCCAGTCGCGACGCCACCTCCCAGGTGTCGTCCACCGAGGCGTTCTCGACGATGAGGATCTCCCCGCCCTCCCCGCCTTCGCCGGGCGCGGACCCGGCCGGTGCTGCCGCGTCGCGGCGCGGGTCCAGGTCCCGATCCGAGGCCGGGTTCAGGGCCAGGTTCAGGGTCGGCTTCAGGACTGGATCGAGCCCCGGATTCTGCGCCGGATCGAGCCCCGGATTCTGCGCTGGATCCAGCCCCGGATTCTGGGCCGGATTCAGGGCCTCGGCCAGCCGCGCGACCGTACGCGCCAGCACCGCTTCGGAGTCGCGGGCCGGGACGATCACCGACACGCGGGGGACGCCGCTCACCGCGCTGGCCCCTCCGACGAGGACGGGGATGGAGGCGCTCCCTCATGGGAGCGCGTCGTGTCGGCGTAGACCCAGTGGCGGTAGGCCAGGTAGTTCCAGGCGGTGGTCAACGCGGTGGCGATCAGCTGGCTGCTCGCGAGCCCGAGGCCGGCGCGTTCGGCGAGCGCGTGCAGCAGCGCCTGCGCGAGCGTGTTGAGGCCCACCAGGACGGCGTACCGCAGGAGCGATCCCGCGACGCTCGCCGTGGAGCGGAAGGCGACCACCCTCTGCAGGGTGTAGCTCACCAGGAACGTGAGAAGGAACGCCGACGGCGCCGCGACCCAGGGGCGGTTCCAACCCAACCCCTCGACGAAGGCGATGAGCAAGGCGACGTTTACCCCATAGGAGAAGACGCCCACCGCCAGGTAGCGCAACAGGCTGCCGACGTCGACCGCCGACGCTCCCGCCTTCTGCGCGTCCAGCTGACCTACCACGGCTGCCACTCCACGGAAGCTCATTGTGCTACAGGTAAAATCCGTCGGGCGTCGGCCTGGCCCCCGTCGGCGCGCCCCCTGCCTCAGGGACAGTGTCCCTGCCACCTCCCGCCCACGGGCGGCAAACGCACGCAAAACCCCAGGCGCCCACCGCCACCTCCCGCCCACGGGCGGGAACCGTACGCGAAACCCCAGGTGCCCACCGCCACCTCCCGCCCACGGGCGGGAAACGCACGCGAACCCCGGTCGCCGCGGTCACCCGGACCCGTTCGGCGACGTCCTACCGCCCGGAGGCCCAGGTCACCTCGACCTCGTCCGGGAGGCCGTAATAGAGGCGCAGGTAGCCCCCGTATCGAGCCTCGTCGAAGGCGCGCACGTAGAGGTACTCCGGGCGCGGGAACGACGCGGGCAGGCTCACCCTGGTCCGCTGGCCGCGGGCCGCCTCCTCCAGTTGGAGCGCCGCGGGTTGCCAGCGTTTGGCGTTGGCGGCCATGCCCGCCAGCACTAGCGCGGACGCGGGCACGGCGATCGCGCAGCCGCAGGCGAGCGCCGCGATCGCGACCCGCCGCGCGACCGGCCCGGACGCCGCAAGGTCCCCCTGCCGAGCGTGCGAGGTGTGCGAGCCGTACGGGGTGCGCGGGCCGTGTGGCGTGTGCGAGCCGTACGGGGTGTGCGGGGCTCGTCGGGGCTGCAGGGCCGCACCGGCGGCGGCCAGTGTCGCGGCCAGCAGCCACAGGAAAGTCGGCAGGAAGGCGCGGACGGTGGCAAGCCCGAGCACCACCGGCAGCAGGGCAGCTCCGGCCGCGCCCACCAGCGCGAGCGCGCATTCTCGGAAGCCGTCGGCAGCAAGCAGCCGGGCGGCGGCGGCCAGGCCCCCGCCGAGGAGCGCCACGGCCAGCCATGACATCGCCTGCAGGGGGAGACTCACCTCGGCGCTCGCAGGCGGGAAGAGCGCGGCGCGCAGCACCATCGCCGCGACCGCCAGCGTGCAGCCGAGGCCACATACCGCCGCCGCGAGCCTCGCCGAGCGGACCGGCAGGCGCCCCGCAGCGGCGGTGGTCGTGAGCAACGCGCCGACCAGGGCGACGAGAGCGATCAGCACGGGCCAGGTGATCAGCCACAGATGGTGGGCGCCCGTCGGGACCGCCTGCAGCCATCCGACCGCGCCCGGGTCTCCTCTAGCGCCGCGGAACACCCCGAACCGGGCCCAGAACCCGGGCGCCAGCAGCTGGACGGCCAGCCCCACGGCCGACACGCAGGTCCAGCCGACGAGCCGCCGATCGCCGACGCGCCCGCCGAGGAACCAGCAGGACGCCACCAGCGCCGCGGTCGTGAACGAGCTGACCTCGTGCAGCAGGTGCGCGGCCAGGATCGCGAGGCCCGTCGCCACGGCCTGTCCGGTCCGGGTCGGCTCGCCGCGCAGGTACGCGGCCAGGCGTAGGCCCACGAAGAGCGAGATCGCGCTCGGCACCACGTACGACACCGCTGACGACATCCAGAAGAGCGCGTCCCCGCCGATCCCCGGCAGGGTCGCGAGCGCGATCAGCGCCCAGCTGGCCCCCGCGGCACCCGGCAGCACGCTGCGCCAGCCGCCGTTCCCCGGGCCGACCCCGTCGGCGGCCCACCGCCACAGCAGCACCGCCACGAGCGTGAACAGCACCGGAGCGAGCAGGGGCCACAGCCACGGGCCCGGCGCGAGCAACGCCCGGACCAGCGCGTCCGTCGCCCGGCCGTTCACCTGCGTGTAGTCGAGCCAGTAGTTCGACCACCACTGCGCGAACGTCGTGCGACCGCCCGGCTGCCCGGACATCGCCGCGTTCAGGTAGTCATCCCCCTGCACGAGGTGGAACCGGAAGACCACGAACCAGTAGACAAGGTGGGCCGCCCAGATGCCGGCCAGCCACGCGGCCGTGCCCCCGCCCCAGCCCCAGCCCCCAGAGAGTCCGCGGCGACCGTCCGCGCCCTGGCGGTGTCGCCCGCGGCGTATCGTCGCGACGACCTGGCGCGGCGGAGGAACGTTGGGCGTCACGGGAATCCGGCGGCCCGCGGGCGGATGCGGGCGAGCCCCGGTCATGGGGGTCACAGTACCCAGCGAACTGCGACGCGCAGGCGGGATCAATCTGCCCCCCGCACGCGTTGACACGCTCGAGGCGCACGTCCTACGCCTTTCGCGCGCCGTCTAGCGCATCGAGGAGCCGCTCCATGACATCCCGCGAGAACCACCGCGAGCCCGTGTCCCCCGTCCCCCCGTACCAGCACGGACAGGGCCCGCAGGATCGCGTCTCGTCGCACGACGGCGCGCCGATCGAGGGCGTCGTTCTCGGGGGTACGGGCTCCGCGGGCCCGCGACAGGGCAGGCGGCCGGGAGACCCCCGGGTGGGGTTCGGGCGCGTCTCCTTCGGCGGCCCGATCTTCGCCCCCGGGAGCCCGTACGGACCGGGCAACCCCCCGCGCACGCCCGGTCAGGGCGAGGCCGTGATCCCCCGCAAGTCTCTGGTTCTGGCGGGCGTGCTGGCCGCGCTGCTGCCGCCGCTGGGGGTCTTCTACGGCACGATCATCGGCGCGATGGTGCTGATCGTGCTGCTCCTCCCCGTCGGGTTCATCGCCGGCACGGACGGTCTGGCGTTCCTGTGGATGCTCGGGATCCTCTGGGCCGTCTACGGGGCGCACGCCACGAACCGGCGGCGCCGGGAGTTCGCCCGGCACCTCGGGTTGATCCCCTGACGCCGCACCGCGCGGCCGTGACCGCGCTCGTCCTGTGCGGCGGGGCCTCCGCCCGCCACGGCGGCGTCGACAAGACCGCGCAGGACCTGGGCGGCAGCAGCGTGCTCGGGCGACTCGTGGCCGCACTGCCCGACGGCTGGCCGATCGTGTGCGTCGGCACACCTCGGCCGCTGCCGTGCCCGGTCGACTGGACCTGCGAGGACCCGCCTCGGGGCGGCCCGGTCGCCGGGATCGCCGCCGGCCTCCTCCTGGTCGACTCCCGGGTGACGCTGCTCCTCGCGGGCGACCTGCCGTTCGCGGGGCCGCTCGCCGCGGATCTCGCCGACGCGCTCGCGCGCGCGCCGGGCGACGTCGACGGGGTCCAGGCCCTCGACGTGGACGGCGAGGGGCAAGTGCTGCTCGCCGCGTACCGTACCGCCGCTTTGCGCGCCGTCATCCCCGCGGACCCGCGCCGGGCCAGAGGGCGCGGGGTCCATCGGGTGTTGCGCACGTTGAGAGTGAAGACCCGCCCGGTTCCAGCGGAGGCGGCCTGGGACCTCGACACCCCGGCCGACCTGTCCCGGGCGAGGCAGTGGCTCGCGGGGCCGCCCGACCAGCCCCTCAACCGGCCGCCGACAGCGGGTCGCGATCGCTGGCCGGGAGAAGGCGTCGGCCCGCCCCGATCCCCGGGCGCACCTAGGGTGGGGCCATGAAGGCCATCACGATCCCCACCCCCGGCGAGGGGCTGGACGCCCTGGTGCTCGCGGACGTGGACGACCCGGTCCCGGCAGACGACGAAGTGCTGGTCGAGGTCGCCGCCGCCGGCGTCAACCGGGCCGACCTGCTGCAGCGGCGCGGCTTCTACCCGCCGCCTCCCGGTGAGTCCGAACTGCCGGGCCTCGAGGTCAGCGGGACAATCGCGGCGCTCGGGTCATCGGTGACCGGGTGGAGCGTCGGCCAGCAGGTGTGCGCGCTGCTGGCCAGCGGCGGCTACGCGGAGAAGGTCGCGGTCCCGGCAGGGCAGGTGCTGCCGATCCCCTCCGGCGTAAGCCTCGTCGACGCGGCGGCCCTGCCGGAAGTGACCGCCACGGTCTGGTCCAACGTCTTCATGACGGCGCACCTGCGGCCCGGCGAGGTAGTGCTGATCCACGGGGGGGCTTCGGGGATCGGGACGATGGCCATCCAGCTGGCCCGGGAGGTGGGCGCGACGGTCGCGGTCACGGCGGGGAGCGCCGCCAAGCTGGAGGCGTGCGCCGACCTCGGTGCGCAGATCCTCGTCAACTATCGGGAGGCCGACTTCGTCGAGGAGGTCAAGGCCGCCACGGACGGGCGCGGCGCGGACGTGATCCTCGACGTGATCGGCGCCAAGTACCTGGACCGCAACGTCAAGACCCTCGCCACCAACGGGCGGCTCGTCGTCATCGGGCTGCAGGGCGGCGTGAAGGCCGAGCTGAACCTGGCCGCCCTGCTCGCCAAGCGGGGCGCGGTCATCGCGACCGCGCTGCGATCCCGGCCGGCGTCCGAGAAGGCCGCGATCGTGGCCGCCGTGAGCGAGCATGTGTGGCCGCTGATCGAGGCGGGCCGCGTGGTCCCTGTCATCCAGGATCGGATCCCGCTGGAGCGCGCCGGTGAGGCCCACGCGATCCTCGAGGAGTCCGGCCACGTCGGCAAGATCCTGCTGACGATGCGCTGACAGAATCCCCTCGACGGCCGGCCACCCCTGCTACCCATGCCACCCATGGGCGGGCGTCCGGGGCCCCGTGGCGCCCGTGGGCCCGTGGCCAGTGCCCACCGTCACAAGGCGCTGGCGATGTCCGTCTGCGGGAAGTCGTTGCCCTTGAACAGCAAGGGGGCACCCTCAGCCTTGGCCAGCGCGTACGAGAAGCAGTCGCCCAGGTTGAGGCCGGCGGGGTGACGGCCCTTGCCGAATCGACGCCACGCCCCGATGGCCAGGCGCGCCTGATCACCGTCGACCGGCGCCGTTCGCACGCGCAACCCGTCCATCAGCGTCGTGAGATCGGCCGACGCCTCGGGACCCTGCCTCGCCTCCACCAGAATGCCCAGTTCCACCGCCGTCGCGGCGCTGATCGCGAGGTCACCGGCGAAGCGGCGCATCATCGACAGGAGCACTTCGGCGTCAGGCTCGCCGAAGACCACCGCCGCCACCGCGGAGGTGTCCAGGACGACGGTCACGTGGGCAGCCCATCGTCGTCGTAGCCGAGGATCGCCTCGGCACCGCGGTCGTCCAGCACTGCCCGCCGTCGCCCGCGCGCGATGATCTCCGCCAACGTGTCATGGGCGTCGGCAGCGTTCTCGCGCGCACGGACCCGCTGGAGGCGCTCCTCCAGCGCGCGCTTGACCGCCACCGTGAGGGTCTCGCCCGTGCCTGCGGCCAACTCGCGCGCCAGGCGGTCCGTCTCCGGATCCTTGATGTTCAGGGCCATGTCTCTACATTATCAGGAAGAAACCTTCCTCGCCGGGAAGAAACAAGGGGGTTCATCGATCGCCAGAGCCGCTCGATGTCTTGCACCCAGCGTCTTGCACCCAGCGTCTTGCACCCAGCGCGCGAGAACTGCCGGGCTCGGAAAGGAGCCCGGCAGTTCTCGCGAACACTATGAGGTGATTACTCGAGATGACGACTCGGGGGGATTACTCCGAGCAGTGCCCCGGGCCGGTCAGCCCGTTGTTGTAGCCGTCCAGCAGGTCGGCCAGCTTCTTGGCCGCGTCGGCGTTGGACTTGCTCAACGTGGTGCCGTTCGTGTGGGCAAACAGCGCCTCGGCGCTGGCGATGGCCTGCGTGACCTCAGGCGTGGTGCTCGCACCGTTGAGGACGTTCAGCTTCGCGGCCATGTACTGCACGCCGAGAATGTAGTACGCATTCCCCTTCGGGGCGGTGTTGAAGACCTGCAGCCACGTCTGACCCGAGGAGTAGAACGGAGTGTTCTGCTCGGCCGGGCCAATGTTCTTCCACGCGTCGTCGTACGGGGCGGGACCCGCCGCGCTGTGTGTCTTCCAGTAGCCCTGCGTCAACGTGCAGCCGGCACCGCAGGCGGCGGACTCGACGGAGACGTTGGCGGAGGCGTCGCGGACCTGCCCGCTGTCCGTCTCGGTCAGCGTGGCGGTGTTCGCGATCGTGCCGGTCTGACCGCACTGGGTGCCCTTGACACTCACCGAGTACTTCACGGTGCCGCTGGCGGTCAGCACCGCGCCGTTCGGGGCGCCGGTCACCGTGCACTCGAAGCCGGCCGGGCACGTGAGCTGGTCGCTCAGCGTCGCCGTCGCGTCAACCGTCGTGGTCGGGCTGCCGAACGAGTACGGGGCGCTCGCGGTCACCGTCCGCGGCGCGCTGGTGTAGAGCGCGGTCACGGTCGCGGTGTTCGTCCCCGCGGCACCCGTCGCCACCGGCGCCGCGTAGGTGCAGGTGACCGTGCCCAACGCGGGCAGGGTGGTCGTCGGGCAGGTCACGACCGCGTTCGGCAGCGCATCGCTGACGGAGATCGTCGCCGCCTTGTTCCACGGGTTGGTGACCACGATGTCGCCGGACACGGCCCAATCGCTGTCGACGCCCTCACCCCGGGTCGCTGAGACCGTGTAGTCCACCGTGGCGGCCTGGCCCTCGGAGAGCAGCAGGGTGGCCGGGTCGGCCGACTTCGTCACGGACCAGTCGTACGTGCGGGTGAAGCTCGTGTTCGCGGTCTTGGCGACGAGCGGCTTGTAGTTGTAGCAGAACTCCAGGTGGCTCACGCCGGCCGGTTTCCCGCTCGCGTTGTTCGGCGTCACCAGTGAGGTGTCGGTGGTCGCCGCGCCGCCGTACGCGTAGACGTTGGCCGCGTTGCCGCCCTTGACCACGACGGCATCCGGCGCGATGGTGGCGGACCAGTCGACGTAGCCGTCGTTCTATCCGTTCGTGAAAGACCAGGTCACGGACAGCCCGCCGTCGGTGAACGTCCCGGGCGTGTCCTCCGAGGCGCCCGCCCCGGGCTTCAACCCGTAGTCGTAGCCCAACTGCGCGCACGACGGATTGCCGGCCGTCAGCACCGGGCTCACGCTCGCCGCCGAGGCCAGGCCGGTCGGCGCGACGAGCACGGCGCCGATCAGCCCCGCCGCCGCGGGCAGGGCGAGGAGTTTTTTCTTCGTCAGGGTGGTCACAGGAGATGCCTTTCTTCCCCGGGCGAGCTCGTTCTCCGCTCGCCCATTCCACGCCGCAGCCCCTCTGCGGCGGCAGGGGTACGGACTCCCGCGACGCGTATTCGCGCCCGGTAAGAATCGACTCCGCAAGAAGGCAGGGACAACACCTCGACGCGCCCCACGCGCCTCGGCCATTCCCCCCACGCCTTGAGATTGCGGACCGGCAGTCGTTCGCCCGTGACGCCGAAGCCCCCCCTAAGCTGCCTAGTTAACACCAGCAATGAGACGCTCGTCCTGGATCATTGACAGACGATCCCGAGATCCGGACGCCTCTTGTATCTTTCTGGGCGCCGTTGACGCCACAAAAGCAGGCGCGCAAGACTATTCGTCAGCGGCCAGTGTTTTCGGCGAATTGCCGCCGGGCTGTCAGGTGTTTGTCTCGCGGACCCCGGGGGCGGCTCGAACGGACTCGACCCGCCGACGTTGAACCCGCCGACGTCGAGATGCGGCCTCGACGTCGCCCTCCCCGTCAGTCTGCAGTGACGTCGGCCGGGGTTCGCCCACCCGTTGCGCTGCGGCGGGCCGAGGCGGCGGCCAGGAGGACCCCGCCCACGATCCAGCACGCCAGGACGATCCACGCCCGCGTCGCGCCGGAACCGTCGAAGTAGGCCGCCGAGCGCATCGCCGTGCCTGCGGCGCCGACCGGGAGGTACTGGCCGAGGTCACCCCACGGCTGCGGGAGCCATGCGGGGCCGGTCGCGAGTCCGGAGATCGGGTTGGAGACGAAGAGCATGAGCACCGCGCCGAGACCCACGCCCGCCGCGCCGAGCAGGTGCCCGAGGCCGAGGACGGTCGCCGAGATGGCGGCGATGCCGGCCGCGACGGCGCTCGCGGTGAGCAGGTAACTCCCCTCGAACGCCCCGAACCCGAACTGCAGGATCGCGGTCGCCCCGAACCCGCCGACGATCGCCACCGCGAACATCGCCACCAGCCGTACAGCGAGGGCACCGCGGTACGCGAGCACGAGCGCGACGGCAGCGGCCATGCCGCCGAAGATGAGGGGCAGGCCGAGCGTGGTCAGGCCGGCGCCGGCCGGGTCGGCGCTCGGTACGGGGGCGAGCTCGGCGTACGTCACGTGCTGACCCCCGGCCGACAGCTGCACGCCGATCCCCTTGAGCAGAGCGGAGTACGGCGCACCGGCGCCGGCCGCCGTCTGGATCGTCAGGCCGGTCGGCGTTGCGGCGAGCCCACCGATCGCCTCTCGGTGGCGAATCGCGGTGGCCGCCTCATCCGTCGAGGCGTACGTCGTCACGGCGAAGGCATCCGGGGCCTGCTGCTGGATGGCCCCCGTGAGCTGAGCGACGACCGGCGGTGGCCCGCTGACGGCCAACGGCAGATCCTTCGGGCCGGAGTGGAGCGCAGGGGCGGCGAACGCGAGGAGCATCAGGGCGATCACGGCGGGGATGCAGAGGACGATGCCGACGAGCGAGCGAGGAGACGTACGGCCCTCGGGCGGCGCTGCGTCGGGCGCTGGTGAGGTGGCGGTCGTGGTCACGGGCGTCTACCTTCCGGGTGATCGATCGCGGCTGCGGAGCGGCCCGCCACGCGTGTCGGTCATAGAGGGAAGCGGGCACAGGTGGTCGGCGAGGTGACGTTCGTCGATGTCCACGACTGTAGAACTCCACAAGCGAAGAAGTCAACGCACGAGGAAGTCATCGCGCGTAGAAGTCGCCGTACGATGACCTACGCTCGGACACAGCGTCCGCTGCTGCGGACATCGACGGCGCGCGGAGGAGGGACGATGGCGATCGGCACCGGCGGCAGGTCGGGACGCCGCCCCGGCCCCACCTCGAGCCGCGACGCGATCCTCGCCGCCGCGCGCGAGCAGTTCACCGAGCACGGCTACCGGGGCGCGACGTTGCGAGCCATCGCCGGCCAAGCGGGCGTCGACCCCGGCCTCATCCGGCACTTCTTCGGCGACAAGGAGGGGCTTTTCTCCGCCTCTCTCGAACTCCCGCCCCAGGCCGCCTCGGCCGTGCTCGCCACGTTCGCCACGCCGATGGACGAGTGGGGCGTACGGCTCACCCGCACCTATCTGTCGCTGTGGGAAGACCCCGCCGTCGCGGGCCCCCTGCGCGCGACCGCCGTGTCCGCCTTCGCAAACGACCAGGCCCTCGACCGGCTCCGTGCCTTCATCGTGTCCGCCGTCCTCGAGAAGGCCGCGCCTCGGCTGCCCCAGGACAACCCGGCCCTTCGGCTGTCGACGGCCATGACCCACCTGGTCGGGCTGGCACTCGGCCGGTACCTCCTCAAGGCACCACCCTTGGTCGCTGCCGATCTGGACGAGATCGTGGCCCTGGTCGGGCCGGTCATCCAGCGCTACCTCACGGGGCCGCTGCCGACGCCGGACGGATAGCCCGAAGTTCGCCCCAGCGTCGGGCACCTGGGCCAACGCGTACATTTCCCGCCCACGGGCGGCAGATGACGCCGGGCACCTGGGGTTTTGCGTACGCTTCCCGCCCACGGGCGGCAGATGACGCCGGGCACCTGGGCAAACGCGCACATTCCCCGCCCACGGGCGGCCAGTGACGAGCCCCGCTGCGACGCCTTCGTGGTGTTTGCTGGGGTCAATGAGGGACATGGATTCTGTACGAGCGAGGCTGACCGCTGACCGGGCCGAGGTAGTGGCCCGGTTGCGCGAGCTGGACGCCACCTTCACCGACATCGTCGACGCGGCGCGCGACAGCAACCTGGACGACGAGCACGACCCGGAGGGCGCGACCATCGCGGCGGATCGCTCGATGGTGAGCGCGCTGGCACACGCGGCGCGCCAGCAGCTGGCCGAGATCGACGCCGCCCTCGCGCGCGTGGCCGCATCGACCTACGGGATCTGCCAACAGTGCGGCGCGACGATCTCCGACGGGCGACTCGAGGCGCGGCCGGCCACGGCGCTCTGTATCAACTGCGCCCGTCGTTGAGCGGCCGACCCGAGCCCTCGTGCCGTGCCCTCGTGCCGTGCCCTCGTGCCGTGCCCGGGACGCCTCACCGATGCCGTACGTGGTCCCGCGGGGCCGCTGGTCGGCGAGGAAGCGGGCCGTGGCCGGCGGCGGGCGACTCCCAACAGGCGACGGGCCGCCGATCCGCCCGGAGGCGAACCGACGGCCCGTCGTGGGTCGAGCGTGGGTCAGCGGCTGTCGCTGCCCAGGTGGTCGCCCGCGGCGCGCCCGGCCTCCAGGCGCGCCACCGGCACCCGGAACGGCGAGCAGGACACGTAGTTCAGCCCGCTGTGCGCGAAGAAGTGGATCGACGCCGGGTCGCCACCGTGCTCGCCACACACCCCGAGGTGCAGGTGCGGGTTGACCTCCCGGCCCTCCCACGAGGCGATCTGCACCAGACGGCCGACGCCGCGCTGGTCGATGGACTCGAACGGGTTGACCCCGAAGATGCCCGCCTCGAGGTAGGTGCCGAAGAACGCCGACTCCACGTCGTCCCGGCTGAAGCCCCAGGTGGTCTGGGTCAGGTCGTTGGTGCCGAAGCTGAAGAAGTCGGCGACGCCCGCGATCTCGTGGGCCGTCATCGCCGCACGCGGCAGCTCGATCATCGTGCCGATCGGGGTGTCGGTGACGTCGACCCCGGTCCGCTCGGACACCTCGGCGGCCACCTCTTGGATGGCCTCCTTCATGATCTCCAGCTCCTGCACGGCACCGACCAGCGGGACCATGATCTCCGGGATCGGGTTCTTGCCCTGCGCCTTCAGCTCGGCGGTGGCCTCCAGGAGCGCCTTCGCCTGCATCTCGAAGAGCCCCTCGATCGACAGGCCGAGGCGGACGCCGCGGAGGCCGAGCATCGGGTTCTGCTCGTGCATCCGCTCGACCGCGGCCGCGATCTTCTGCTCGCCCGAGGTGAGGTGTTCACCCTGGGACTCGACGACCGCGCGGTGAGCGGTCACCTCGGTCAGGCTCGGGAGGAACTCGTGCAGCGGCGGGTCGAGCAGTCGGACCACGACCGGCAGCCCGTCCATCGCCTCGAGGATCTCGAGGAAGTCGCCCTTCTGCAGCGGCTCCAGGCCGTCCAGCGCCGCCTGCCGCTCGGACTCGCCCTCCGCCAGGATCAGCTTCTCCACCAACGGACGGCGGTCGCCGAGGAACATGTGCTCGGTCCGGCACAGGCCGATGCCCTGGGCGCCGAACCGTCGGGCGCGGGCCGCGTCGGCGCCGGTGTCCGCGTTGGCGCGCACGCCGAGCTGCCGCTGCCGGTCCGCGGTGCGCATGATCCGGTCGACGGCGTGGACGAGCTCGTCGGCCTCGATCTGCTCCTGCGTGAGCGTGCCCTCGAAGTACTTCACGACCGGCGGCGCGCTCACCGCCACCTCGCCGAGGAAGACCTCGCCGCTGGTCCCGTCGATGGAGACGACGTCGCCCGCCTTCAGGACACGACCGTCCTTGAGCTTCATCGTGCCGCCGCGGGGGTCGATGTCGAGCTCCTCCGCGCCACACACGCAGGTCTTACCCATCCCGCGGGCGACGACCGCCGCGTGCGACGTCTTGCCGCCCCGGCTGGTCAGGATGCCCTGGGCCGCGATCATGCCGGTCAGGTCGTCGGGGTTGGTCTCCCGGCGTACGAGGATGACCCGCTTGCCCTCCTCGGCGGCGATGGCCGCGTCCTCGCTGTTGAAGCGGATCTCACCGACGGCGGCGCCGGGGGAGGCGTTCATGCCCCGAGCGATCAGCTCCTTCTTCGCCTTCGGGTCGAAGGTCGGGAACATGAGCGTGACCAGCTGGTCGCCGGTCACGCGCTGGAGCGCCTCCTCCTCGGAGATCTTGCCCTCGTCGACCAGCTGGCAGGCGATCTTGAAGGCGGCGGCGGCGGTGCGCTTGCCGACGCGGGTCTGCAGCATCCACAGCTTGTTGTTCTCGACCGTGAACTCGATGTCGCAGAGGTCCTTGTAGTGCCCCTCGAGCGTGCTCATGATGTCCATGAGCTGGTCGTAGGCGGCCTTGTCGATGGTCTCGAGGTCGGAGAGAGGCAACGTGTTGCGGATACCCGCCACGACGTCCTCACCCTGGGCGTTGACCAGGTAGTCGCCGTAGACGCCGCTGTGCCCGGAGGCGGGGTCGCGGGTGAAGGACACGCCGGTGCCCGAGGTGTCCCCCAGGTTGCCGAACACCATGGTGCACACGTTGACGGCGGTGCCGAGGTCGGCCGGGATGCGCTCCTGGCGGCGGTAGAGCACGGCGCGCTCGGAGTTCCAGGACCGGAACACCGCGCGGACGGACTCCAGCAGCTGCTCCTTGGGGTCCTGCGGGAAGTCCTTGCCCGTCTCCTTCTTGATGATCGCCTCGAACTCGCCGACGATCTTCTCGAAGTCCGCGGCGTCGAGGTCCATGTCGGACGTCGTGCCCTTGGCCTTCTTGGCGCGGTCCATGACGTCCTCGAACGCGTGGCCGTCGATGTCCAGCACGGTCTTGCCGAACATCTGCAGCAGACGGCGGTAGGAGTCCCAGGCGAACCGGGCGTTGCCGGTCACCTTGGCCAGGCCCTTCACCGACGTGTCGTTGAGTCCGATGTTGAGGACGGTCTCCATCATGCCGGGCATGGAGAACTTCGCCCCGGAGCGCACCGACACCAGCAGCGGGTCGTCGGCGTCGCCGAGCTTCTTGCCGGATTGCTCCTCGAGCTGGCGGATGTGGTCGTCGATCTCCTGGGACATCTGCTCCGGCTCGCTGCCGTGCGCGAGGTACGCCTTGCACGCCTCGGTCGTGATGACGAAGGTCGGCGGCACGGGGATGCCCATGTTGTGCATCTCGGCCAGGTTGGCACCCTTGCCACCCAGCAGGTCCTTCATGTCCTTGTTGCCCTCGGCCAAGCCGTACACGAACTTACTCATGAGTGCCTTCCCAGCTGCGCTAGACGTCGAATCGCCCCCAGCCTAGGCCCGCGTACGCGAAAGTGGCGCCGATCACGTTGCCCGGTGTCCGGGGATTGGTGAACGAGGCGTCAACCGGTCCATAACGAGGGGCCGGTCGGTCAGCAACGAGGCGTCACCCGGCCAGCAAGGCGGCCGCGAAGGCAGCGTAGTCGATCAGATCCCGCGCCCCGGCGAGCTCGCGTGCGGAGTGCATCGCGAGCATGGGCGCCCCGACGTCGAACGTGGCGGCGCCGGTCCGCGCCGCGGTCACCGGGCCGATCGTCGAACCGCAGGGCATGTCGCCCCGGCTGACGAAGGTCTGCAGTCGGACGCCCGCCCGCTCGGCCGCGAGCCGTGCCACTCCCCCGCCGAGCGCGTCGGTGGCGTACCGACCCGAGACGTTGACCTTCAGCGCCACCCCGCCACCGACGGCCAGCAGGTGCTCCGGTTCGTACCTCTCCACGTAGTTCGGGTGCACCGCGTGGGCCATGTCCGCCGAGCAGACCAGGCCGCCAGCCATCGACGCCAGGACGTCGCCGCGGCCCCCGCTGAGGGAGGCGACGACCCGCTCCCACACCGACGCGAGGAACGACCCGCCCGCGCCCGCGCGGGTCAGCGAGCCGATCTCCTCGTGGTCGTACAGCACGATCATCGGGACCGCGGGATCCGCCCCGTCAGGCGTCCAGGCCACCAGCGCCCGGACCGCGGCGTAGCAGCTGGCCAGGTTGTCCAACCGCGGCGCGGAGAGCAGGTCACCCTCACGGCCGATGCGGCGCGAAGGCGTGAGGTCGTGCGTCATCAGGTCCCAGCCGAGCACGTCGCGCGACTCGACCTGCAGCTGCTCCGCGAGCCAGTTCTGGAACGGCGGCCCGCCGCCCGACGCGCCCCAGACCGGCGTGATCTGCGTCTGAGGGTTCAACTGCAACCCGTCGCTGTGGATCTGCCGGTCGAGGTGGATCGCCAGTTGCGGGATGCGCAGGATCGGGACGTCCGTACGCCACAGCCGGGCCGCGACCCCGAGCGGGGCGCCCGGTTCCCGCAGCGCCACCCGCCCCGACAGGCCGAGGTCGCGGTCCAGCCACGAGTTGAGCAGGACTCCCCCGTACACCTCGACGCCGAGCTGATCCCACCCGGCGCGCGCCACGCGCGGCTGCGGCTTGATCCGCAGGTTCGGGCTGTCGGTGTGCGCGGCGATCACCCGCACCCGCGGCGGTCGGCTGGCCGCGGACGCGCCCTCGAAGGCCTCCGTGGACCAGGCCGCCAGGCTCCCGTCGCGCACCACCAGGAAACGGCCGCGCTCACGCGGCCACGGCTGTTCGTCGGCCAGCTCCCGGTAACCCGCGGCCGCCAGGAGGGCGCGCGCGGCGTCCACGGCGTGGTACGGAGAGGGCGCGGCGTCGATGAACGCGCACAGCGGCTCCAACGGGTCCAGCGCGTCGGCCACCTCGGGGTGGGTCATGGCCGTCACTGTACGGACCGGCCGGGGCCGACGCCCCCGTACGCGCGCCGCGCCGGACGCCTGGCGCGCGCTCCCCGCCGGGCCACGCGCGCTCCGCCGGACCCACCGACCGATGGGCCGTGACCATGGCCGAGAGGGCGTGACCGTGGGCGGAAGCGGCCGGGTCCGCTTGAAGCGGCCGGGTCCGCTTGGGGCGGACGGGTCCGCTTGGGGCGGGCGGGCACCCGCCGATGGGGTGGGCGTGGGAGAGAGGGCGCGCTCGGACGCGACCCCGGGCGCGGGCCGGGGCGTACGCTTCGCCGCGGCGGGGCTCGGCGCGACTCTCCTCCTCGGTGCCCTCGTCCCGCCGTGGTCCTGGCAGCGCACTTCGCTGGCCGAGGCGGGCACGCCGCACCTGGTCGCCACCGAGCTCGCCCCGCTGTCCCCGCGCGTCGCGGGGCTGGTTCCGGCCACCGCCGCGCCTCGCGCCGCGCGGTGGCGGCTCACCGCCGCTGACGTGCTGGGCGAGCCTGACCCGTCCCGCTCGCGCCTGCGGGTCGTGCCGGCCGCGACCGCCCAGCCCACCGCCGAGCCGGAGGGCCTCGTGGTGGTGCTGGCGGAGGGGGTGCGCGGGGCGGGACCCACCGGGGGTCAGCCGGTCGCGCGCCTCGCGGGCGTCGACGCCGCCACCGGGCACGTCCGCTGGCGGGGGCCGGCCTTCGGTGACGTCGCCGACTGCGTCCGCGCGCCCGGCGGCTACGTGGCGTGCCTCGAGCGGTTTGATCGCGCCGGGTTGCTCGTGGCCCTCGGCGCCGACGATGGGGCGACCCGCTGGCGGGCCGACGTCGCCGGTCGACCCGCGGCGCTGGGCGCCGACCCGGCCGGGCTGGTCAGCGTCGCGGCCACCCCCGGGGACGGGGGGACCGATCTCGTCCTCACCCGGTGGGACGCCGACGGGTCGCCGCGCTGGTCGCGCACCGACACCGCGCCGGCCGGGGCAACCCCGGGACGCCCGCTCGTGGTGGGCGGAGCGGTCGTCGTGGAGCAGGTGACGGTCGGGGGCGCCGCGCTCATCGTCGACGATCGGGACGGCTCGCTCGCGCGCTCTCGCCCCGACGGAGCGGCGGTCGGGATGGCGCACGGGCGGCCGCTGTTCGACGCGGGCGGGGAACGCCTGACCGCGGGCGATCGCCTCGCCGTCGCCGATGGGGGCGAGCTTCGCGGATCCCCCGTGGAGGTCGTCGCCGCGGACGGTTCGGTCGTATTGCCCATCTTGGCGCGGCGGTTCGGCAGCGAGGACGGCCGGGCCGCGTTGACCGCGATCCCTGCTGCCGCGACCCCCGCTACCGCGGCGCCCGGCCGCCCCTGGTCCGTCCCGGGGGCGCACCCCCTCGCGGCCTGCGACGGGCAGCTGGTGCTGGCGGTGACCGAGGGCAGATCGCACACGCTGCGCGCGGTCGACCCCGCCACGGGAGCGACCCGGTGGGAGACCCCGCTGCGCGGCACGACTCCCCGATCGGCCGCCTGCACCCCCCGTACGGTCCTGATCCCGGGCGGCCCGACCCCCGCGGCTGTCGACGAATACGACCTGGCCACCGGCGCGCCGCGCCACCCCACCGCCCGAGCCGGCACGCGAGGCGACCCGACGACGGACGGCTCGGTCGAACTCCTCGCCGACGCGGGCGCGCTGCTCGCGCTGGGCGCCGACTCCTCCGGCGCCTGGGTGGCGCGGCTCTCCTGACCTGATGGCCTGCTACTTGGAGGGTGTCACCAGCTCCTTCAGGGCGGCGTTGCCCGCGAAGACCGTGGCCGCGTTCGCCCGCGTCACGGCGACCGGCTCCAGGAGCTGCGCGGGGATGTCCTCGGTCCCGTTGCCGAAGCCGTCCTTGTGGTTGAGCGTCGGCTCCTTGCCCTCGGACAGCTCACGCACCAGTGTTGCCACCGTGTTCGCGAGCGTGGCCGGATCGAGGTAGGTGGTCATGCCCAGCTGCCCCGTCATGAGCGCCTTGGTCCCGAAGATCGTGGAGCCCGCGCCCGTGGAGAACGGCGTGACCGGCAGGCCCGTGGCCCGCACCTCGCCCATGACGGTCTGCGCGACCGTGTCGTTCGGTGCGAGGAAGCCTTGGGGCGCGGTCTTCGGATAGTAGGACCCAAGCAGCGTCCCCATCCGAGCCCCGGCCGCCTTGGCGTCGGGCATGGCTGCCTGGGCGAACTCTCGCTCCCCGGAGCGCACGACGATCGTCTGCGCGTCGATCGCGGGGCGCACGACCTCCATGGCCGCGTCGAAGCGCATCTGGGCCGCGGCGTCGGCGGCGGACCCGGCGAACAGCTCCACCGCGGACGGGGCCTTCTCGACGCGGCCACGGACTCCGTCCACGAGCGCCTGACCTTGCAGTTTGCCCTCGGCCCGCGGGTCGATGCCCACGAAGAAGTCGATCGCCTTCGTGTCCTTGGGCAGGCTCGACAGCGCCACCACCGCGGCGCCGGTCTCCTGCACCTTGTCCAGGTCGGCCCGGATCGCGTCGGCGTTCATGGTGTCGACGATCAGCACCTTGGGCTTGGCCTCGATGATCTTCGCCAGCCGCTCGTGCTGGTCCTGGCCGTCGATGCCGACCTGCACGTCCGCCGTGAACTCCGCCTTCGTCAAGGCCTCCTCGATCGGCTTGCCCAGGGCGCTGCCGGAGGCGAGCAGCACGCTCACCTGGCTTCCCTTGTCGAAGGCCGAGGGCGTGAACGGCGCCTCCGGGTCGGTCGCGGCGTTGGAGCAGGCGGACGCCGCGCCCAGACCGACGACGAGGGCAGCGGACACGGCGACACGGGCGGCGCGCGGGCGGCGGCGCGGCGGGGCGATAGGCATGATGATCGGACTCCAACGACGACAGGGATGGGGACGTTCGCCGCCCGCGGGCGGCGAGGTCGGGCGGACGGGGCGCCGAGGTCGGGACAGCGGGCCGCCTCGAGCTCAGAACCCAAATCCGTTGCTGGGCAGTCTAGTTGGTCGTCCGCGCAGAACCGGTCCACGGGTCGGCGACAGGCCGAACCCCTCCCTCGAGACCCGTCTTGTTGCAAGCAGCTCGCAACAAGGGTGAGGATGACGGTCATGCACGTACCCGACGGATTCCTCGACGTTCCCACTTCCCTCGCGACAGGGGCGATCGCCGTCGGCACGGTCGGCATCGCGCTGCGCCGGGCGGAGGTCGAGCTGCGCGCGAGCGGCCCCGCCCTGCCGGGCCTCGTCGCCGCGTTCGTGTTCGCCACCCAGATGGTGAACTTCCCCGTCGGCGCCGGGACCAGCGGCCACCTCATCGGCGGCGCGCTGGCGGCCGCGCTCGTCGGGCCCTGGACCGCGGTGCTCGTCATGACCGTGGTCCTGATCGTCCAGGCCCTCCTGTTCGCCGACGGCGGCCTGACCGCCCTCGGGACCAACGTCACGCTCTTGGCCATCGTCGCGGTGGCGGTCGGGTGGCTGGTGACCCGGACGGCCCTGCGACTGTTGCCACGCTTGCGGTTGTTGCCACGGCGCGCCTCCTCCGTCGTGCCCGCCGCGACGATCGGCGCCTTCCTGTCCGTCCCCGCGGCTGCCGGGGTCTTCGCGCTTCTCTACGCCATCGGCGGCACCGTCGACATCCCGCTGTCTGCGCTGGTCACCGCCATGGTCGGCTGGCATGCCGTCATCGGCATCGGCGAAGGGGTGATCACGGCGGCGATCGTCGGCGCGGTCGTCGCCACACGCCCGGACCTGGTCTACGCGGCCCGCGGCGTGCGTCCCGACCTGGTCGTCGTCGAGGGCGACGGGCGCCGGACGACGGTACCCGCCGAGCAGGCGGCCCCGCAGACCCAGCGCCCCGGCGGCGCCCGCAGCCTGCTCGCGGTGAGTGGGCTGGTGACTCTGATCGTCGCGGGCGGGTTGTCGCTGCTGGCGAGCGCTAACCCCGACGGGCTGGAGTACGTCGGGGAGCAGCTGGGCTTCGCGGAGGCGGGGCAGGAGTCGGCCGCGGCGGTCTCCCCGTTCGCCGAGTACGGGCTGGCGGGCGCGCCCACGTTGTTCGGCACCTCGGTCGCCGGCGTGGTCGGGGTCCTGGTCACGCTCGGCCTCGCCCTCCTGCTGGCCCGGCTGGCCGCCGGGCGCGCCGGCGGCGCCAGGGGCCCCGCTCCCCAGTCGGCAGGCGTAGCGGCGGGCGAATCGACGGGGGACGAGGCGCCCGAACCGGCGGCCGAGCAGGTCGGAACCGGTCGCGACCGGTGAGGGTTTCCCGACGCCCGACCGGCGCGGCGACGCGGCCGTGAGCGGAGTCCACACCGCGGACGCGCTGGTGCTGACCCGGCGCAGCCCGCTGCACGACCAACCCGCCCACGCCAAGCTGCTCGCGCTGCTGGCGTTCGTGATCGTCGTGGTGTCCACCCCCGGACTCTCGCCCGAGGCGTTCGGCGCGGGCGGACACGTCGGAGCGGCGGAGTCTGCCGGCCTCGCGGGCGAAGCTGGCGGACTCGGCGACGCCTGGGCCGCGGCCTGGCCGTTCGCGGGCTACGCCGCCCTGCTCGCCGGCGTGGCCGCTCTCGCCCGCATCCCGCCGGCCACGCTCGCGCGGCGGAGCGCGGTGGAGGCCCCCTTCGTGGTGTTCGCCCTGCTGATGCCCTTCGTCGCGACGGGGACGCGCGTGCCCGTCGGACCGCTCTGGCTGTCGGCGGAGGGGCTCGCGGGCGGCCTGACCCTGCTCGTCAAGGCGTCACTCGGCGTGGTCGCGGCCGTGCTCCTCGCCAGCACGACGGGAGCCCGGGAGCTGCTGGCCGGCCTGGAGCGACTGCGCCTGCCCCGAGCGTTCGTGGCGATCCTGTCGTTCATGATCCGGTACGTGGCCGTGGTGGCCCAGGACGCCCACCGGATGCGCATCGCCCGCCTCTCGCGCGGCGCCCCGGAGGGCCGCGCTCGGGCGGTGGCGGCGATCGCTGCGAGCGCCGGGTCGCTCTTCGTGCGCAGCTACGAGCGCGGCGAGCGAGTCCACCGGGCGATGTTGGCCCGCGGCTATGACGGCCGGATGCCGTCGCTGGCGCCCGCCGTCGCGGGCCGCGGCCTGACCTGCGCGCTGCTCCCCCTGGCCGCGGCGTGTGTGCTGACGGCCTCCACGGTGAGCCGGCTGTGAGTCGCTCCGCGGCGGAGCGCCCGCGAGATCCCGCGCCCCAAGGCGGCCCGCGGCGCGAGAACCCCGGTGACCGGCCGCGCGAGAACCCCGGCGGCCCGCCGCGCGAGGACACCGGTGACCGGCCGCGCGAGAACCCCGGCGGCCCGCCGCGCGAGGACACCGGTGACCGGCCGCGAGAAAACCCCGTTGACCCGCCGCGAGGGGTGCCCCCAGCTCTGGAAATTGAGCGCTTGGCCTTCGCGTACCCGGACGGTCGCCAGGCCCTGTTCGGAATCAGCGCACGCATCGAACCCGGCGAGCGGGTCGCCCTCCTCGGGCCGAACGGCGCGGGGAAGACCACGCTCGTGCTGCACCTCAACGGGATCCTGGGCGCGGTGGCGGGCGGGACGGGTGCGGGCCGGCTGAGCGTCGGGGGGCTGCCGGTCACCCGGGAGAACCTCACCGAGATCCGCCGCCGCGTCGGCATCGTCTTCCAGGACCCCGACGATCAGCTCTTTCTCCCGACGGTCCGCGACGACGTCGCGTTCGGCCCGGCGAACCTCGGGCTGCGCGGCGCCGCCCTGAACGCGGCCGTCGAGCGCGCCTTGGCGCAGGTGGGCATGTCCGACGCCGCCGATCGCCCGCCCCACCACCTCTCGTACGGTCAGCGGCGCCGCGTCGCGGTCGCGACCGTCCTTGCGATGGAGCCCCAGATCCTCGTCCTCGACGAGCCCTCCTCCAACCTGGACCCGGCAGCGCGGCGCGAGCTCGCCGACATCCTGACGGGGCTTGATGTCACGATCCTGATGGTCACCCACGACCTGCCCTACGCCTTGCAGTTGTGCCCGCGGTCCCTGCTGCTGGACGACGGGCGCCTCGTGGAGGACGGCCCGACACGGGATCTGCTCTCCGATGCGGGGCTGATGGCCCGTCACCGGCTGGAGCTGCCGTACGGCTTCGACCCGCTGTCCGTCCCCGGTGCGCCGCCGACTCGTTGAGTGGGTTCCCCGCTCGGTCGTCTCGCTTCGAGGCCAGGTCGTGGCGTACGGATGCTGCCCGTGGGCGGGAAACGTACCGGGCGAGCTGGGATTTCGCGTACCGATCCCGCCCGTGGGCGGGAAACGTACGGGGCGACCTGGGGTTTCGCGTACCGATCCCGCCCATGGGCGGGAAGTGGCGCCGGGGGACTGGGGTTTCGCGTACCGATCCCGCCCACGGGCGGGAAATGGCGCCGAGGGACTCGGGTTTGCGTACGGTTGCTGCCCGTGGGCGGGAAAAGTACCGGGCGACCTGGGGTTTCGCGTACCGATCCCGCCCGCGGGCGGGAAACGTACCGGGCGACCTGGGGTTTCGCGTACCGATCCCGCCCGTGGGCGGGAAATGTCGGCGACCGAGATCCCAGCCGACCGGGTGGCTAGCGCAGAGGCCCGCCACTCACGTGAGCCGACTCAGGTCAGGCGTGCTGGTGGTCCCGCGAGGAGCTTCGTACGGCTTGCGCCGCGGCGCGCGCCGCTTCGCCCTGGCGAGACAGCGCCTCCGCCAGGAGCAGGTGGTCTACGCCGACCCCGGCGCTCGTCGCCTCCGCCGCGCCCTCGTGCTCGGCGTGGCGCAGCGCCTGCGCCACCGCCGCGATCTGCCGGGCGGCCACGGCCGAATGCGCGACGTGTCGCCCGCGCAACGTCCACCGGGACATCCACACGTGCACGTCGCACCCTCCCGCCGCCTCGACGGCCTCGACGGACACGCCGGGATGGCCCGGCTCCCGGTGCGCCCAGTTGCGCGCCCCGTCCCCGGCGACCGGCGCCCAGTCCTCCGAGGAGAACGTCCCCTCGGCGATGGCCAGCGCGGTCTCCCGCGGCATCGACAGCTCGATCAGGGCTCCGTGACGGACCCTTTCCGTGGCGAGGTGGGCGCGCATCCGGCGGCCGGTCCAGCCCACGAGCGCGACGACGGCCACCATCGCCAGCACTACGGTGACCATCGGAGCCACCAGAAGGACCCGCTCTGCCAGACCGATCGCCTGCGTCTCCATGAACTTCCTTCCGTCGCAATGCTGCCCGGCACGGGCGTGCGGACCGTCGCGGGATCCGGGCGCGCTGCCGGACCATACATCAGCTCATCGGCACGGCGGGGATCGCCCTGAGGGTCCGGCGATGGTCGCCGAGCGGGCCGCGACGCCGGAAGGCAATCCAATCCCCTTGTGGCGGAATAACGTTCGCTCGCCTGTGGACTAGGGTGTCCGGGGAAGAAGCAGCAGGGCGAGGAGAAGACCGATGACCGACGTGCGGGGCATGACGATCGCCCTCAACGCAGGTGACTTCCACGAAGTCCTGGACTTCTACACGCAGGTGTTCGGGCACGGTCCCGACACCGCGCCGCTGGACGACTTCCTGGAGTGGCAGATCTGCACCGGGTCGTGGCTGCAACTCTCCACGGGCCACGAGCGGCCGGGCGCCAACAACGCCCGCGTGCGCCTGGAGGTGCCCGACATCACCGCCGCGGTGGCGCGGGTCACCGGCAGCGGGGTCCCTGTCGGGGAGACCGTGGTGATCCAGGACGTGGTGAGCTTCGCGAACTTCTCCGACCTTTGGGGCAACGCGCTGGGCTTCTACCAGCTGCTGTCGCCGCGCAACGTCTTCTCGGAGGCGCAGCGCCGCGCCCGGGACGCCGAACGCGCCGACGAGATCGCGCGCGAGCAGGACGACGCGGAGGCGCCGGAGACGCCCGGCGATCCGCCAAACCCGAACCTGCCGCCGACCGGCGCGGGCGTCCCGGAACGGGACTGACCGGCGCGACTGGACCGGAACGGGACTGACCGGCGCGACTGGACCGGAACGGGACTGACCGGCGCGACTGGACAGGAGCGGGGCTCAACGGGCGCGACGGACGGGAGCGCCACTGGGCCGGTGCGCAACTCACGCCGCCGGGACTGCGCGGAGCGGGCTACCGCGAGCGCTCCCCGAGCGCGTCCGTGGGGCCGTCACGGACCTCACCGTCGTTGGAGAGCGAGTCCCCTGGATCCGATGGGCGATCCGACGAGGAGTAGAGCGTCTCTCCGTCGTCGCTCCGTCCCGGGCCCACCCCTCCGCGCAAAACGACCGTACCCACCAGGCTCTTCCCCTCGGACGGCTTCGCTGCGCCGCCGTGCCCCGCGGAGTGCACGACGGCGGCCCGTCCGGCGCCCTGCCGCACCACGAACTGGCCCGGCGCGGTGCCGCGGTAGGGCTCCGGGGCGGGGTCAAGGAGCGTGAGGCGCGCCTTCCTCGCGAGCCGGCCGCACGCACGGCGCATGCGTTCCCACAGGTTGCCGTCGTCCGCGGGGGTGTCGGCGCCGCCACGGCGGCCACCGGGTGTCTCGGGCGCTCGGCCGACTCGCCCCGCTCGCCCCGTTCGCCCCAGTCGGGCGAACTGCAGCGTCTCCTCGCTCAGGTCGGTGCGCGGGAGCCGGTCCGTGTCCCCCGCCGGCCGCTGCGCTGGTCCGCCGCGCTGCGCCACGGGTGCGTCCGGCCACGCCCCCCAGCTGCCGTCGGACGACCAGGACCGCGCCGCGCGCGGGTCGGCGTCCTCGTCGCGCTCCTCCTGGTCGCGCTTCTGAGCGGCCGTGTCGGCGGGGAAGATCTCGGCGATGATCGATCGGTAGGCGGTGTCCGGGTCGGGGATGTGGTCCATCATGCGCAGCGCCTGGTCCTGCCCGGCGCTCTCCAGCAGGAAGGTGCCGTAGCCGAGGATGCGGCCCAGCACCGATCGCCCGTACGTCATGTCCGTGACCTTCTTGAGCGGCATCATCGCGACCTTGCGAATGATGAAACCGTGCACCAGCAATAACCGCTTGTTGGTCGCCACGAACCACGTCCGCCGCCAGTCCAGGGTGATGGCCAGCGCCCGGGCGACGAGCACGAACCACAGCCACCACAGCACGTTCACGAGGGCGGCAACGCCCTCCCCCGCGGGGAGGCGGACAACCAGCACGACCACGATGGCGAACCCCACCAGGACGCTCAGCCAGGGCTCCAGAATCACCACTCCGTGGCGGCGCGTCACGACGACACCGCGTTCGCCGTCCCGCAGATAGCGGCCCAGCCACTTCGGCCGGGCGCCCTCCACCGTCGGAGCCGTCACCGTCGCACCGCCTGTCCTCGCGGGCCTACCGGCCCATCACCCGGTCGAAGAAGATGCCCATGCTGGTCACAAGGGTCTCGAGCGTAGTCCAGGCGTTGCGGATGATCGCGCCGACCAGGTCAGGGGAGGTGAAGAGCGCGTAGACGACGAAGATCCAGAAGATCCAGATGAGCACCTTCTTGACCGTGGCGGGCATGGTGTCTCCGAGTCGCGAGGGGAACGGGCGGGGCGGCCGCCCGGCACGGGGCGTGATTCAGCGGGAGCGTGATTCAGCAGGGGCATGACTCGCCCGGCGGGAATCTTACTGTCCGTAGTCAACTCCGAAGCGGTGACACACCGACCGCCCGGAGAGGCTTCTACGAGTCATGAATTTCCTTACGGCGCAACGTTATTGGAATCCAGTCGACCATGTACAGCGGTTGGTCTCCAGCGACCGGAGCCCGGCGCGGCGCTGCCGCGCTCAGGATGGTTCCGCGCGGCGGGGCCCTCAGGACGGCTCCGCACCGCGGGGCCCTCAGGACGACTCCGCACCGCGGGGCCCTCAGGACGGCTCCGCGCCGCAGGTCGCTCAGGAGGCGTACCCCTGCGGGTTGCCGGACTGCCATCGCCAGGTGTCCTCGCACATGTCGTCCACGGTCCGGTGCGCCCGCCAGCCAAGCTCGGCGTGCGCGAGGGAAGGATCCGCATACGAGGCCGCGATGTCGCCCGCGCGGCGCGGCGCAATTTCGTACGGCAGCTCGCGGCCGCAGGCCCTCCCGAACGCGTACAGCATCTCCAGCACGGACGTGCCACGCCCGGTCCCCAGGTTCCAGGTGTGCACGCCCTCCAGGTCGCCGAGCCGCTCCAGCGCGGCCAGGTGGCCCGCGGCCAGATCGTCGACGTGGATGTAGTCCCGCACTCCGGTCCCGTCCGGCGTCGGGTAGTTATCGCCGAAGACCCGCAGCGCCTCGCGGCGCCCGACCGCGACCTGCGCGATGAACGGCATCAGGTTGTTCGGGATCCCGCTCGGGTCCTCTCCGATGGTCCCGGAGGGGTGGGCGCCCACAGGATTGAAGTAGCGAAGCAGCGCGATCCGCCAGCTCGGGTCGGCGACGGCGACGTCGCGCAGGATCTGCTCGATCATCACCTTCGTCCAGCCGTACGGGTTCGTGGCCGACGTCGGCAGCTCCTCACGCATCGGCACGGGGGCATCCGGGCCGTAGACCGTGGCCGAGGAGGAGAACACCAGGGTGCGCACCCCGTGCGCCGCCATCGCCTCGACCAGCGAGAGCGTGCCACCGATGTTGTTGTCGTAATAGGCCACGGGCTTCTCCACGCTCTCGCCCACCGCCTTGAACCCGGCGAAGTGGACGACGGCGTCGAAGCGCTCGCGGGCGAACAGCGCCGCGGTAGCCGCGCGGTCGGCCAGGCTGAAGCGCGCGACCGGCAGCTCGCGGCCGATCAGGGCCTCCACCCGCGCCACGACACCCGGGTGGGCGTTGGAGAAATCGTCGAGGACGACGACGTCGTGACCTGCCTCAACCAGCTGGACCACGGTGTGTGAGCCGATGTACCCGGCGCCCCCCGTCACAAGCACTCGCATGGGCCTCATCGTGACATAGCCGGATTTCGGGGCGTCGCGGGGATGCCTGGCTCAGCGTCGCGGATGGTTGGCTCAGCGTCGCGGATGGTTCGCTCAGCGTCGCGGATGGCTGGCTCATAGGTGGATCACAGGTTCGCCACAGCGGTGCTGCGGGGTTCGGGGCTTCACTGGCACCCATGACCTCCCCCGCGCCCGCTATGCTCACCCGCCCTGACGGCTCCCCCGTCCGGGTCCTCGTGGTCGACGACGAGGGAAACCTCACCGAGTTGCTCCGCATGGCGCTGCGCTACGAGGGATGGGAGGTCCGTACGGCCGACACCGGGCTGACCGCCGTCCGCGCGGCGAAGGAGTTCTCCCCGGACGCCGTCGTCCTCGACATGATGCTGCCCGACTTCGACGGGATGGAGGTCATGCGCCGGATGCGGGTGGAGGACCCGAACGTGCCGGTCCTGTTCCTCACGGCCCGGGACGCCGTGGAGGACCGAGTGGCCGGCCTGACGGCCGGCGGCGACGACTACGTCACCAAGCCGTTCAGCCTGGAGGAGGTCGTCGCGCGGCTGCGGGCGCTGATGCGTCGTACGGCCGTCGCCACGAACGACGTGAGCTCCGCGCTGGTGGTCGGCGACCTGACCCTGGACGAGGACAGCCACGAGGTCACCCGCGGCGGCACCGAGATCCGGCTGACCGCCACCGAGTTCGAGTTGCTGCGCTACCTCATGCGCAACCCGAAGCGGGTGCTGTCCAAGGCGCAGATCCTCGACCGGGTCTGGAACTACGACTTCGGAGGCCAGGCGAACGTCGTCGAGCTCTACATCTCCTACCTGCGCAAGAAGATCGACGCCGGGCGGGACCCGATGATCCACACTATGCGCGGGGTCGGCTACGTCCTGAAGCCGGCGCTCTGAGGCGACGCGGCGCGCGCGGATTCCCGTACGCTGCCGGCGAGCCCGCCCGAGCAACCGTGAGCCTTCGATGACGTCGACGCCCAGCACATCACCCGCAGGCCGACGCCCCCAGCTCGCCCAGGGCGCCGGCCCTCCCGGCGCCGGCCCTCCCGGCACCGACACTCCCAGCACCGACCCTCCCAGCGTCGGCCCTCCCAGCACCGAGCCGGACCGTGGCCCCGCCCGACGTGCACGCGCGCAGCGGCGCCTGGCCGCGCTGGCGCGTCGCGCGACCGCCGGGCAGCCCCTGCGCCGCACGCTCGTCGCCTCGATCGTGGCCCTGTTCGTGGTCGTCACGGTCGCGACGACGCTCGCCACGGTGCTGGTGACGCAGGAGTCGCTCGAACGCCAGCTGGACGCACAGGTGGTGCAGACCGCGGCCCGGGCGGTGGACCGGTGGGGACACCGCCGGACGCCGCGCGGTGGCGACCTCGCCACCCGCCCGACCGACGGCCCCACGACCGGCCAGACCCCGTCCGGCGACGCGCCGCCGTCGGGGCTCGGCGGCAACTACCTGCTCCTGGACGTCCGGCGCGGGGATGTGCGGCAGTTCATCGTGTTCACCCACGAGGGCAGTCGCGCCACCGATGAGCACGAGCTGGACGACGCGCAGGAGCGGCTACTGGAGGCGCCCCTCGGCGCTTCCCCGGTGACCGTCGACCTCGGGCACGACTTCGGGACCTATCGGGTGATCCGCTCCGAGACCCCCGACGGCGAGGTGCTCGTCAGCGGCATCCCCACCCGCGCCATGGACGACACGCTGCGCACCATCGTGCTGGTCACCGTCGCGGTCGGGCTGCTGGGGATCGGGGCGCTCGGGCTCGCCACGGCGTGGCTGGTCCGCGTGAACCTGCGCCCGCTCGAGCGGGTGGCCGGCACCGCCGGGCGGGTCTCGCGTCTCCCCCTGCATGAGGGCAAGGTGCTGCTCGCGGAGCGCGTACCGACCGCTGACACCGACACGCGCACCGAGGTGGGTCAGGTCGGCTCGGCGCTCAACGAACTGCTCGACCACGTCGGCTCCTCGCTCCAGGCCCGCCACGCCAGCGAGACCCAGCTGCGTCAGTTCGTCGCCGACGCTAGCCACGAGCTGCGCACCCCCTTGGCGGCCATCAGCGGGTACGCCGAGCTGTCGCGGCGGGAGACCTCCCCCGTGCCGGAGGGGACCCGCCACGCCCTGAGCCGGATCGAGTCCGAGGCCGCCCGGATGGCGCGACTGGTCGAGGACCTCCTGCTGCTGGCGCGGCTCGACGCCGGCCGCCCCCTCGAACGCGCGCCCGTCGACCTGACGCGGCTGGTGATCGACACAGTGAGCGACGCCCGGGCCGCCGGCCCGGACCATCGGTGGAAGCTGGACCTGCCGGCCGAGGCGGTCGAGACCACGGGGGACCAGTCCCGGCTCACCCAGGTCGTGGTGAACCTCCTGGCGAACGCGCGTGCCCACACCCCGCCGAGAACCACGGTCACCGCGCGCGTCCGCGCCGAGGGCGGGAATGCCCTCATCCAGGTCGCCGACGACGGCCCCGGCATTTCCCCCGACCTGCTGCCGCGGATCTTCTCCCGGTTCGCCCGCGGCGACGCGGCGCGTCACCGCGCCTGCGGCTCCACCGGCCTCGGCCTGTCGATCGTGCAGGCCGTGGTCACCGCGCACCACGGGACCGTGCAGGTGGCGAGCACGCCGGGAGGCACGGTCTTCACCGTGCGGCTACCACTGCGCCTGCCCGAACGTCCCTGATCGGAGCCATCGCTTCGGAAGCCATCGGTGCGGTGGCCATCGCTTCGGCACGCCCACCGGTACGGAGGCCATCGCTTCGGCACGCCCACCGGTACGGAGGCCATCGCTTCGGCACGCCCATCGGTACGGGAGCCACGTCAGGCCGGGTCGGCTCAGGCGGCGACCAGCATCGCGTAGCGGCGGAGCACGACCTCGGGGTTGGTGAGCTCGGCCAGCACCGCGTCCTCGTCCAGAGAGACGTCGATGTCCACCCCCGCGACGCGCCGGGGCAGACGTACCGCCCACCGCTCGCCGGCGCCCTCGCCGACGAGGCTGGCCACACCCCGGCGGCCGCCCGCCCCGGCGCGCCAGGTCAACTGCACCCGGTCGCGTGGCTCGGCGGCGCGCAGGAGCGCGGCGGCCACGGCGTGGAACGCTTCGAGCCCCGCCGACCCGTCGTCGCGCCGCCCCGCCACGGTCACGACGACCCCGCGAGTCCGCGCCTGCGTGATGGCCGCCGTGAGCTGCGGGGTGAGCAAGGTCCCCGCCGTCAGCTGGTCGCGGGCGACCGCCTCCAACTCGGCGCAGCGGGCCCGTGCCTGGGCGTCGAGCTCCTCGCCCGCCGCGATCCGCTCCAGGTAGGGGACGACCTGCGCGTCGAGTGCCCCGCGCCGCGCCGCCAACTCCTCCTCCTTCGCCACCAGGGCGACCGCCCGCCGGACCGCCTCGGCGCGCTCGGTCTCCTGGTCGCCGATGCGGCGGCCGGCGCGGCCCAGCAAGAGGTTGAAGGCCCCGGCCCCGAAGCCCCACGTCACGCTCTGGAAGGTGGCGATCGCCAGGGGCACGAGCGCCACCTCCCCGCGGACCGCGAGGATCGCGATGCCCAGCGCGCACGCCGCGCCGATCACGCCGAACGTCGCGACCAACCCTCGGCGCAGCCCGATGATCACGACCGCGGTGTCGAACGCCCCCACGAACCACAGCCGCCAGTCCACGAGGTGTGGGTCGACGACGTTGCCGATCAGCACACCCCAGGTCACGACGATGGCGATCAGCACCCACCGCAGCCGCACACCGTCCGAGGTGGCGACCAGCACGGTCAGGGTGGGGATCGCCACCATGCCGAGGACGCCCAGGGCGGGTACGACGCCCGCCGACAGGAACGTGGTCCCCACCGCGATGTGGGCGCCGATGTGCAACCCGGCCAGGACGGCGACCGGAGTGAACGTCGCGAGGCTCCACCGTTCGGGAGGAGGGGGGTCCTCGGGGCGTACCTCGACGGGCGCCGTGAGCCGCACGCGCGTGCCCTCCCCCGGGCGCGAGTCGATCTCGGCGTGGCCGCCCACGGCCGCCAGCGTCGAGAGGATCCGCCGCCGCACCCCCATCCGTCTCTCCGGGACGGCGTCCAGATCGAAACCCGGCCCCTCGTCGCGCACGGTCACCACGCACTGACCTTGTGCGCACCGGGAGGTGACCCACGCGTGCCCGGTGCCCGCGTGCCTCGAGACGTTGGTGATCGCTTCGCACGCGGCGGCCTCCAACGCGTCGCCGGCGGCCCCCTCGCTCCAGCCCTGCAGGTCCAGGTCGAGGCGTACGCGCAGGGACCGGGCGTGCCGCTCGATCGCCTCCCGGGGGGACACCCGGGCGGTCTCGCCCGCGCCGGACAGGCGGGCGACCGCCTCCGCGGCCGGTGTCCTCCCGTCCTCCACCTGCCCGCGGGCGGCCAACGCGAGCGCGGCGAGCACGCGGTCGTGGATGAGCCCGTCCCACCACTCGTGCAGCCGGGTCCGCTCGGCCGCCGCGAACTCGCTCGCCCGGGCCTGGTGGGTGGCCCGGCTGGCCGACGCCAGGCGCTCCAGCTCACGGCCGAGCCGGGCCACCACCAGGAAGGAGACCCCGCTGGCGGCCAAGTAGACGGCCCCTTCGGCGTACCCCTGAAGCGGCCCTACCACCTCAATGCGCGCGGGCAGGAACCCCACCACGGCGGCGAGCACCATCGGCACGCCCACGCGCGGACGCAGGACGAAGCCGGTCAGGACCATGCCGGAGAAGAGGATGTTGGACAGGGGCGCGTACGCGGCCTGGTCCGGTGGCGGGTCCACGACGACCAGCTCCGCCCAGCGGAGCAGCAGCGCGAGGGCCACGTACAGGCGCATCCCCGTCAGCGGGCCGGACGGCGTGAAGCACTGGACCGCGCACACTCCCAGCACCAGGCCCACGAGGCTGAAGGAGCCCACCTGGAACCACGAGGGATAGAACGACGGGCCACCCAGAGCCTGCGCGAGGGCGGTGGCCCAGGCGACGAGGGCGACGACGAAAACGGTGATCCGCAGGCCGCGGCCCACCGTCGATCCGGCGAGGGGGTCGGCGCGGCTCACGGGGGGTCGCCGGGCGACGGGGCCGGCAGGACGCCGTCCTCCACCGCGCGGATGTAGAGCTCGGTCTTCGTCGCCGCGGGGCGGCCGACCTCCTGGTAGCGCCGGCGCACCCGCATCAGGTGGTCCTTGACGGTCTCCGGGGAGATGCCCATCCGGCGGGCCACCGACTTCAGCGGGAGGCCTGCCGCGTACAGACGCAGCGCCTCGAACTCCCGCGGCGCGAGGTGCGGGATCGAGTCCGCGTCGCTCTCGAGGGCCGCGGCCCAGTCGCCGCTGAGGTACGGCTCGCCGCGCGCGATCAACGTCACCGCCTCCACCAGCACGGACAGCTCCTCGTGCTTGGCGACGATGCCGCCCGCGCCGGCGCGGAAGCACCGGCCCACCAGGCGCGTGTTCGCCTCCTGGGTGTAGAGCAGCACCGGCCACCCCCGCGCGGCCACGGCCTCCACGTTCGAGGCCGGGTCGGAGCCGTCGCCGAGCTGCAGGTCGAGGATCACGACGTCGTAAGGGCCGGGCGTCGCCAGCAGCTCCTCCACCCGCCGCGCCGTGACCGGCTCGCTCACCGTCAGCGCCGCGCTGATCGCGTCGATGGCTCCCCGCAGGATCGGGGGGTGGTCATCCACCAAGGCGATCCGCAGTGCGTCCACATCCACCCCTGTTCCGTACGAACGGTCCTCGATGCCCCGTCTGGGAGGCCCCCTCTGGGAAGCCCCGCCCGTCTGGGAAGTCCTGTCGGAGAACCCACCTGCGACCCGCACCCCCGAAAAGGGGGATGGTCCGCCCCGTGTCCGCCGACGGAGAATACCTACGGTTGCAGGCGATTCTGACAGATCGCCCGATGCTGCGTGGAACGGAGGGGATACGCATGACGACTCAGGTGTCCACGTGGGCGAGGCCGATGGCCCCCACGCCGATGGCCAACCCCCGCACGACCCACGGTGGCTTCGCCGCGACCATCGTCTCCCGTGTGCGCGCCGTGCTCGAGGCCGACATCACGGAGCGGTGGCGTCCCGCGCCCACACCGGCGCCCGCCACGACTCGCTTCGGTCGTTGGCAGCCCTGACCCCTACGTAGTGACGGCTCCTCCCCCAGGGTCGTCCCCCGCGCGAAGGCCGACCTCCCTGACACCATCCTTCGCCCGGGGGGCGACCCGCTTCACGTCGCACCCCGGCACCTTCCACCGCAGCACGTCGGCACGTCGGCTGGGCAGCACGCCCCGGCTGGTGAAGGACGTCCGCGCCTCCGCGTGACCAGGCGCCACGAACGACGAAACCCCGGGCGGTGGCCCGGGGTTTCGTCGTTCCGGTTGACGGCGACCCGCAAGGATCTCGTACGAGATCTCGTGCCGGGCCGCTGGAGCGGAGGCGGAGGGATTTGAACCCTCGATGGGGTGTGATCCCCAAACCCGCTTAGCAGGCGGGCGCCATAGACCGGACTAGGCGACGCCTCCCTGCCCACCCCCGGAGGCGAATCCGCCGTCCCGGTGCGGGCACCCGCCAGGGTACCCGCACGGGCGCGCGGGAGCCAAACAGCGCCGCGCGAGGACAACGCCACGCTCGCGTCCCGCCAGCGCCACGCCCCGACCGGGCCTGCGCCACGCCCCGACTGGGCTGGCGCCACGCCCCGACCGGGGCGGCGCCACGATCGCGCCTCGCTGCCGCCACGTTCCGACGTGGACATGAATTCCATTGTGTCCGTGGACAATAGGCTTGCGTGATCGACGCGGCGTAGAGGCCGATCGGGTGGATCGCGGTGAGAAGAACGAAGGAGCCCATGAGCCAGCCAGCGACCAGCGCCGCGGGAACCCGGAGCGCCCGCCGTCGGCAGCTGGAGCACTCGCCGGGGCGGTTCTATGGGCGCACGGCGCTCGGCCTGATCGTCCCCGGCGCCGGGCTCGCGCTGCGCGGCAAGCGGGTCGGCTGGCTCCTGGTGCTGGCCACGCTCGTGGGGGCGCTCTTCGTGATCGCCCTGGCGCTCACCCGTGGGCTGACCCGGACGGCCCTGTGGCTCGCGGTCCGCCCCAACGCCCTCCTCGTGCTCATGGTGGCGCTGATCGCCTGGGCGGCGGTGGTGGCGGCGTCGATCGCGTACACGGGGTGGCTGCACCGGCCGGACCCGCGCAGCCGCGCGCAGAACCTCGCCGCGACCGGCTGGGTCGGCCTGCTGTGCCTCGTCCTCGTCGTTCCGACCGTGATCGGCGCCCGGGACCTGATCGCGCACCGGGACCTGCTCTCCACCGCGTTCGGCGGGCGCAGCGACCGGGGCGCGGGGGCCGCCGACCCCGACGCCTCGCGCTCCGACCCGTGGGAGGGCATCGCGCGGGTGAACGTGCTGCTGCTCGGGTCGGATAGCGGCGCCGACCGCATCGGTGTGCGAACCGACTCGATCATGCTCGCGAGCATCGACACGCGGGACGGCTCCGCGGTGCTCTTCAGCCTGCCGCGCAACCTGGAGAACGTGCCCTTCCCGGTCGACAACCCGCTGCACGCGCTCTACCCGCAGGGCTACTCCTGCCAGGGCGAGTGCCTTCTCAACGCCGTCTGGCAGGAGGCCGAGCTGCACCCCGAGCTGTTCGGCACCGACCCCCACCCCGGCCTGACCACCACCCGCGCGGTCGTCTCAGAGATCCTGGGTCTCACCGTCGACGCGACGGTGGTGGTCGACATGCAGGGGTTCGCGGACCTCATCGACGCGGTCGGCGGCGTGGACATCACGGTCCGGGAGCGCATCCCCACCGGGGGCAAGGTCGAGGGGGGCGCGATCGTGCCGGGCAGCATCACGGGCTGGATCGAGGTCGGTCGTCAGCACCTCGATGGGTACCACGCCCTGTGGTTCGCTCGCTCGCGCGCCACGACCGACGATTTCAGCCGGATGCGCCGCCAGCGCTGCCTCGCGGGCGCGCTGATCTCGCAGGTGGACGCGCAGACGCTGCTCACGCGGTACCCGCAGATCGCCCAGGCCACCAAGGAGAACCTGACCATCGACATCCCGCTGGAGGACCTGCCGGCGTGGATCGACCTGCTGCCGCGGATGCAGAAGGCGGGCAAGTTGCGCAGCCTGCCGTTCAGCAACCTCAACATCCACCCCGGCAACCCGGACTTCGCGCGGATCCGCGCCATGGTGGATGAGGCGCTGCACCCGGCCGCGACCACACCCTCGGCGGGACCCTCCGCCGGTGGGCCGGGCTCGAGCTACCCGACGGACCCGGCGGGCACGACGGAACCTGGTGGGCCTGCGGGAACGGCCGAGCCAGGCACCCCGTACGGGATCCCGGGCTCGAACGGCCCGGAGGTGACCGACGTGCCCGCTCCCGGCACCCCGGGAGAGGCGCCCACGACGGAGAGCCTGGTGAACCTGTCCGACGCCTGTTGAGCGTCATCCCGTCATGGCGGTCAAGCTGGCATGGCGGTCAAGCGGGCATGGCCGTCAGCCCGGCAGAGCGGTCAAGCTCGCATGGCGAAGGGCCCCCGGCCTGTTGGTCGGGGGCCCTTCGTCTCGTCTCGTCTGACGGTGCAGATCAGAGGGGGCGAACGTTGTCAGCCTGCGGGCCCTTGGGACCCTGGGTGACCTCGAACTCGACCCGCTGCGCCTCGTCAAGGCTGCGGTAGCCGCTCGTCTGAATCGCGGTGTAGTGGACGAAGACGTCGGGGCCGCCGCCGTCCTGAGCAATGAACCCGAAGCCCTTCTCGGCGTTGAACCACTTCACGGTGCCCTGTGCCATCGGTAATACAACTCTCTGTCGTGTGGCCATCGGCGCCCACACTTCGTGGACACCTGGCTGCCGCATTACCCCGTGAAGCTCGGGACATGCCCTTCGTCTCGCATCTTTGAATCGCGTGAGCCCAAAGGCTGGTACGAAATGTCCGATGCGGGACGTCCTGCGAGGAACTGCTGATGCAACCACGCTCACGGTAGCACGGCCTCCCGCACCCCGTACCATCCTGCCCACGAAGGACGTTCGCCAAGGTCAGGGCCTGTTCTGGGCCTCCGTACCGGGCTGACGGAGAGCCCCGGGGTCCCCCGAGACGTCCTGCGGCGTGCCGATCTCGCAGCCGCAGCTGCGCCGGTGCACGATCTCCCCAGCCAATCGCAAAGACTGGTGCGGGATCTCAGGGGTGGATAGGCGCCGCACCAGCAGCTGGACCGCGCGGGCCCCGATGGCGAAGGAGGGCTGCCGTACGGTCGTCATCGACGGTTCGGCCACCCCGGACCAGGGCGGCTCGTCGAAACAGACCATCGCGATGTCCTCGGGCACCCGCAGGCCGGCGGTCCGCAGGGCGCGCAACGCCCCCACGGTCAAGGCCTCGCTCGACGTGTAGAGCGCGTCCGGGGGGTGGGGCGCGGCCAGCAGGACCTGGACGGCGCGCCGCGCCTCCTCCTGCGTGCGGCACCCCTGCACCACCAGCCGCGGGTCGACGGTGAGATCCCGCCGGTGGTGGGCCAGCTCGTACCCCGCGCGTCGCTCCCGCACCGTCGACAGCGCGGGGCCGCCCACGAACGCGACCCGCTCGTGGCCGCGGTGCAGCAGGTGGTCCACGAGCGCGGCGGAGGAGACTTCGTTCTCCACCCCGACCTGGTCGACGGGCAGGGATTGCGGACGGTCGAGGACGACGAACGGCACGCGCCGCTCGCGCAGCAGCCTCAACGCGGCGCCCTCCCACCCGAGCGACGGGGTGATGAGCATGCCGGTGACGTGGTGGGCGAGGAGGTGCGCGACGACCCGCTCCTCGTGGGCGGGGTCGTCGTGGCTGTCGACGATCAGGAGTTGGGCGCCCCGGCGCCGGGTCTCCTCCTCGACGCCGTCGACGAGTTCGCGCAGCCCCGGGTTCTCGGTGAGTCCTTGCGCAAGTCCGAACGTCTCGGTCGAGCCGGCCGCGAGGGATCCCGCCACGGGCCGTTGGCGGTATCCGAGCCGCTCGATGGATTCCATGACGAGTCTGCGGGTTTCGCGATTCACGGGCCGGGTGCCGTTGACGACGTGGGATACGGTGCTGACCGACACGCCCGCGTCGCGGGCGACCGCCGTCATCGTGACCCCAGCCATGGAGCCATTTTGCGCAACGAAAGGTCCGCCGCCAGGGGTCGCGCGACGGAGTGTGGCCCAGGGCACCCCCGCGTCGGGATCCGCGCGATCGCGCTCCTGCTCGCCGGGCTGCTGGCCGCCTCGCTCGCGGGCGTGGCCTGCTCTGTGGAGGCCGAACCCGCCGCGCCGCGCCGCGCCGTCGGCGCCGCGGACCCCCTGCAAGAGATCTTCGCCTCCGTGCCCCCCGCCCTGCGGGCCCGCACCGGCGTCGCGGTCACGCCGGTGGGCGGTCACGGTCCCGCCCGCACCTGGGGCGAGGTCCTGGACGCACCGGCGTGGTCCACGATCAAGGTCCCCCTGGCCGTCGCGGCGGGGACGTCGGCACCAGATCTTGCTCGCGCGGCGATCACCGCGAGCGACAACGAGGCCGCTGCACGGCTGTGGGATTCGCTGGGCGGCGGGGCGGAGGCCGCGGAGGCGGTCACGGTGGAGCTGCGGCGCGGCGATGACGAGGCGACCCTGGTCCGCTATGCGCCGACGCGGCCCCCGTACACCCCGTACGGCCAGACCCCCTGGCGCGTGACCGACTC
>JBDIAS010000004.1:0-52913 GCA_039812465.1 Austwickia sp.
GTTCCGGTGCAGGCAGTGCGGTTCCGGGCGGCGAGGAGCCGCACCGCCTCGAGGTGGCCCTGTTGGACCGGTCCCGTCCACGGCGCACCTTCCGCCGCCTCGATGCCCTGACGACCAGCGCCGACGCTGGCAGCGGCCCCGGCCACGCGCCCGCGACGTCCAACCCCGCCACCCAGCATCCCGGTCACGGAACGGCATCGACCCACCCGGACCACGGGGCCACCACCCACCTGGACCACGGGGCCACCACCCATCCGGGCCACGGGGCCACCACCCATCCGGGGCACGGGCCGGCGACGACGGCAGGGGGCTGATCGTGGACCGTCGCATCATGGGCGTGGAGACCGAGTACGGCGTGCAGTGCACCGACGCCGGCCGCCGTACCCTCACCCCCGACGAGGTCGCCCGGCACCTCTTCTACGACCTGGTGGCCACGCACTACAGCAGCAACGTCTTCCTGGCCAACGGCGGCCGTCTCTATCTGGACGTCGGCAACCACCCCGAGTACGCGACCGCCGAGTGCGACGACCTCGCCGACGTGCTCGCCCAGGAACGCGCCGGCACCCGGATGATGAACGAGCTGGTGGTCCAGGCCCAGGCCCGGATGGCCCGGGACGGGACCCCCGGGCAGGTCTACCTCCTCAAGAACAACGTGGACTCCGCGGGAGCCTCGTACGGATGCCACGAGAACTACCTGGTGGACCGCGGCCTCGACCTGCGGGTGCTCGCAGGGGGTTTGGCGGCGTTCCTGGTCACCCGGCAGCTGGTCTGCGGCGCGGGACGGCTCGTACGGGAGCCGGACGGCTCCGCGAGGTATTGCCTGAGCCAACGCGCCGACCTAATGTGGGACGTCGCCTCCAGCGCGACGACCCGCAGCCGACCCATGATCAACACGCGCGACGAACCGCACGCGGACGCCACCCGGTTCCGGCGGCTCCACGTGATCGTCGGCGACTCGAACATGGCCGAGTCCGGGACGTTGCTGAAGGTGGGTGCGACCGACCTGATGCTGCGGGCGCTGGAGGCGGGCCGCCCCGCGTCGGCCGGCTTCCTCGCGTCGACCGGCGCGGCCGCCTCGACCGTCCTTCCCGCGTTGACCGGGACAACCGGGGCGGTGGGGACCGCAGGCTCCGGCCAGGACCACCCGGTCGCCCTCGCGCCCGCCAACCCCGCGCAGGCGATCCGCGCCATCAACCGGGACCTGACCGGGCGAGCGCGCTACGAGACCGCGGACGGCCGCTCGCTGACCGCGCTAGAGGCACAGCGCGCCTGCCACGCGTTCGCGGCCGCGCACATCGCCGCGCACGGGTCGACGCGCGACTGGGACGACGTCGTCCTGAACCTGTGGGACGAGGTCTTGTCCGCCCTGGAAGACGACGCGGCGGACCGGGTGGCGGGCCACGTGGACTGGATCGCCAAGCGCGCGGTGCTGGCGCGCGGCGCCCAGCGACACGGCCTCGACCTGGAGCGCGACGCCGCGGACCCGCGGCTGGCGTTCCTCGACCTGCTCTACCACGACATCGACCCGGAGCGCGGGCTGGCCTCGCGGCTAGAGTCGGCCGGGACACTGCGCCGGTGGACCACGCACGAGCAGGTGGACCGGGCGATGACAGACCCGCCGGCGACAACCCGCGCCGCCCTGCGGTCCCGCTTCCTGATCGCGGCGCGTCAGCACCGCCGAGACCACCAGGCCGACTGGACGCACCTGCGGGTCGATCCCTCGCAGTTCGGGCCGAGCGTGCTGCTCGACGACCCGTTCGCGGCCAGCGACCCCCGCGTCGACGAGCTGATCGCGCGCCTCGACGCGCGTCGCTGACCCGGCGGTCGCTGCCGGGCCCGCCCGCGTCCGGCGGTTAGGCTGTCGCCGACATCACCTGTCCGACATCACCTGTCCGGCATCGCTCCTCACACGCAAAGGTCGTCTCCCGTGCGCTCCCGAAGGCTTCGCCTGCTCGCTCTCGTCGTGCTCCCCGCCGTGCTGCTCACCGGCTGCGCAGACAGCGCGAACGAGGGCTCGAACGCCAGCGGCACCATGTCGGTCAGCAGCGACTTCGCCGGGATCACGGTGGATCCCGCGAGCGGCACCAGCGCCCCGACCCTCGAGCTGCCGACCAAGCCCTTCCGCACGCAGGACGGCCAGTTCCGGGTCATCACCCCCGGCACCGGCGCCGACATCCCCGCGGACGCCTCGCTCACGGTGGCCCACGCGATGTACGCCGGCACCGACGGCCGCCAGCTCGCCACCTCCTTCACCGAGCACGGCTCCACGCTGGCGCTCGGGGACGAGTCGACCCCGGAGATGTTCACGAAGGCGTTCGAGGGTCAGAAGACGGGTGTGCGCGTCCTGGTCGGCGTACCCGCCCACCAGATGTACAACCAGGCCTCGCTGCCCGCGGGCCTGACCATGGACGACGCGCTCCTGTTCGTCATCGACGTCCGCGACGTGCGCAAGCGGCTGAACCAGGCCGAGGGCACCGCGGTCCCGCCCAAGGCCGGCTTGCCGACCGTCGAGGTTCCGCAGGACACCTCCCAGCCGGCGAAGATCACCGTGCCCAGCCCGACCCCGCTCAAGGAGACGGTCGCGCAGCCGCTGATCGTCGGCGCGGGCGCGAAGGTCACCAAGGGCCAGACAGTGCGGTTCACCTACACGGGCGCGACGTGGCGCGACCCGGCCACCCCGTTCGACTACTCCGGCAAATACCCGAACCGCTACATGGAGTCCCCGATCGGGGTCGGCCAGCTCATCAAGGCGTGGGACGAGCACATCGTGGGGCAGCCCGTGGGCAGCCGGCTGCTGCTGGTGGTGCAACCCGCGGACGGGTACGGGTCCGCCGGGGGCGGCAACGGCCAGATCAAGGGCGACGACGTCCTGATCTTCGTCCTCGACATCCTCGACGCCTACTGACGCGTCCCCCTAGTACCGTCGCGAGCATGAACGCCCAGCCGATGGTCGCCGCGAAGACCGAACGGCTGCTCAACCTGGTCATCGCGCTGCTCTACACACGACGACCGTTGACCCGCGCCCAGATTCGCACGGCGGTCGCCGCCTACGCGGACACCGGTAGCGACGAGGCGTTCGAGCGCATGTTCGAGCGGGACAAGGACGAGCTGCGCGAGCTGGGCATCCCGCTGCTGACCGTGCAGCTCGACACCCTCTTTGAGGACGAGCCCGCCTACACGATCGACCGCCGCGAGTACGCCCTACCGGAGGTCCGCTTCGCCCCCGACGAGATGGCCGTGCTCGGGCTGGCGAGCCGGGCGTGGGCCCACGCCTCGCTCGCCGGGCCCGCCGCGGAGGCGCTCCGCAAGCTCGCCGCGGACGGCGTGGAACGCGACTCCTCCTCGCTCATCGGGATCGAGACCTGGCTGCGCACGAGCGAGCCCGCGTTCGACGCGGTCACGGCGGCGGTCATCGACCGGCGGCCGATCACGTTCACCTATCGCACTGCGGCATCGGGGGAGGTGCGCGCCCGTCATGTCCAGCCGTGGGGCTTGATCAACCGGACGGGGCGGTGGTACCTGACCGGGTTCGACACCGACCGCGGCGCCCCGCGGGTGTTCCGGCTCGACCGGATCGACGGCGCGGTCCGCTCGGACGGACGGCCGGGCTCGTACGACGTGCCCGAGGACCACGAGCCCCGCGCCCTGGTCGCCGCCCGCAGCCCCGAGGAGCCGGTCCGCACCGCCCGCCTCTGGGTCCGCGAGGGCGCAGGGCACGCGCTCCGACGCACGGCCCGCCCCGTCGACACCGGCGAGAGCCCCGGGCCGCCCCCCGGCTGGGAGGCCCTCGACGTCCCCCTCCAACACGTCCTGGGCCTCGCCGACGAGGTCGCGTCCTTCGGGCCCGACGTCCTCGCGATCGCCCCCGCGGAGCTGCGGGAGACGGTCGTCGCGCGGCTGCGCGGCGCCGCGGCTGCCCACCGTCCGGGCGGCGTGCCCCCGGCGACCCGTACGGAATCCGACGCCGAGCCGAACGAACCGTCCGGCTCGTCCACGGACCGACGCGCGAGGACCCGACGCGAGTCGACCGGCCGGTCCCGACGCCCCCGGGCGTCCCAGGAGTCCGCCACCGCGCGGCTCTCCCGCCTGCTCACGATGGTGCCCTGGCTGCTCAACCGGCAAGGGATCGACATCGAGGAGGCCGCGGCCGAGCTGGCCGTCTCGCGCGCCCAGCTGGAGTCCGACCTGGCGCTGCTGTTCCTGTGCGGGACCCCCGGCGGGATGCCCGACGACCTGATCGACGCGGACTGGGAGGAGGGGCGCATCTACCTGGGCAACGCCGAGGCCATCTCCCGACCGCTGCGCCTCGGGCGCGACGAGGCGCTGGCCCTGATGGTCGGGTTGCGCACCCTGGCGGCGATCCCCGGGCTCACCGAGCGGGACGCCCTGGACCGGACGCTGGCGAAGCTGGAGGCAGCGGCCTCGGCTGACGCGGCCGCCAGCGTCGACGCCGCCCGCCGCCGCATTCAGGTGGACATGGGTTCCGACGCCCGTGAGGCGACGCTCGCCGCGCTGCGCGACGCGCTCGCCCGACGCCGCCGCGTGCACCTGCGCTACCTCGTGCCCGCCCGCGACGAGGCCACCGAGCGTGACGTGGACCCGATGCGGCTGACCAGCGTGGACGGCCGGTGGTACCTGGAGGGGTGGTGCCATCGCTCCGCCGACGTCCGGTTGTTCCGCCTGGACCGGATGGAGCGCGTGGACGTCCTGGAGGTGCCGGGGGAGCCCCCGCCGCAGGCCCGCCCCCGCAACCTCGACGAGGGCGTCTTCCAGGCCCGGCCCGACGACCTGACCGTCACCCTGGAGCTGGCCGAGTCCGCGAGCTGGGTCGCCGACTACTACCCGCACGTGCGCTACGACCCGCCGCTGTTGACCCTGCAGACCGCCGACACCTCGTGGCTGCGCCGTCTGTTGTGGCGCCTGGGCGGGTCCGCGCTGGCGCGGCAGCCCGCGTGGCTGGCCGAGGAGGTCGCCGCGGGGGCTGACGCTGCCCTGGATGCGTACGCGGCGTGGCCCCCGGATGAACACTCCGGCCCCCCGCCCGGCGAGAGCGGGAGCGCTCCGGGCGGCTCCCAGGCGCCGCACGTAGACTGACGGCACCCGCGCCGCCGCGCCGCCGACGCCGCACCGGGCACGAGCGCGCGACGACCACCTGAGGACCAAGGAGAAACCAGATGGGTATCCGAGGCTTGTTCGAGGGCTGGCACCTCGTCGTCCTCATCGTCTTGGTGGTGGTGATCTTCGGGTGGAAGCGCCTGCCCGACGCCGCCCGCTCGCTCGGGCGCAGCATGCGCATCTTCAAGAGCGAGGTCGACGAGATGAAGACCGACCGCCACGACGGCGGCACGAACTCCGCCTCGGGGCGGGTGCTCGACCCCCAGGCGTTCCCGGACCAGGCCGGCGCCCAGACCCCGCAGAAGAGCCAAGGGGACCCTCGCTAGCCTGATCCGCCGCCGATGCCCCGCCTTCGCCGCCGGCGCAAGCGCTCGCCCGACGGGCGCATGCCGCTGGTGGACCACCTCCGCGAACTCCGCAACCGCCTCCTGATCTGCGTCGCCACGATCTGCGCGACCGCCGTGATCGGCTGGTTGCAGTACCCCGCCCTCCTCACCCTGCTCAGCAATCCGCTCACCACGCTGGCGAACGAGCGCGGCTGGGGCGTGGTCAACCTCAACTTCTCCGGGGTCACCACCCCGTTCGCACTGCAGCTGCAGGTCGCGCTGTGGCTCGGGGTCATCCTCGCCACCCCGGTCTGGTTGTGGCAGATCTGGGCGTTCATCGTGCCCGGCCTCACCAAGCGCGAGAAGTGGCTCGCGAGGGTGTTCCTGTTCGCCGGCACCGTGCTGTTCTTCGCCGGCTGCGCGCTCGCCTACTTCGTGCTCCCCACGGCCATCCGGGTGCTCGTGGGTTTCACGCCCGAGGGCACCTACAACCTGGTCCCGGCGGGGGAGTACATCGCGTTCGTCACCCGTTTCATCTTCGCGTTCGGGGCGGCCTTCGTGGTCCCGGTGTTGCTGGTGCTGCTCAACGTGGCCCACGTGCTGCCCGCTCGGGTGATGTGGAAGGGCTGGCGCTTCGCGGTGATCCTCAACTTCGTCTTCGCGGCGATGATGACTCCGACCCCGGATGCCTGGACGATGATCGCGATGGCCGTCCCGATGTGCCTGCTCTACTTCGGCGCGGTCGGCGTCGCGGCGCTGATCGACCGGCGGCGCGCCAAGGATCGCCCGGAGTGGGCGCAAGGGCTCGCCGACGATCAGGCCAGCCCGCTGGAGGGCACCTGACGTAGCCTGTCGGCATGGCCAGCCCCGCTGAACGGTACGCCGCCTCGCGGGCCCGCGGCGCTCGCCGACACCTGACCGCGTTCGCGGACGGCTTCGACTTCCCGCTCGACGAGTTCCAGCTGCGGGCCTGCGAGGCGTTGGAGGCGGGCGAGGGCGTCCTGGTCGCGGCCCCCACGGGGGCGGGAAAGACGCTCGTGGGGGAGTTCGCCGTCCACCTGGCCCTCGAACGAGGATTCAAGGCCTTCTACACCACGCCCATCAAGGCCCTGTCCAATCAGAAGTACGCCGACCTGGTGCGTCGCCACGGTCCGCAGCGGGTCGGGCTTCTCACGGGTGATTCGTCGATCAACGGTGATGCCGACGTCGTCGTCATGACGACCGAGGTGCTGCGCAACATGCTCTACACCGGCAGCGACTCCCTCGACCGGCTCGGCTACGTCGTGATGGACGAGGTCCACTACCTCGCCGACCGGTTCCGGGGCGCCGTGTGGGAGGAGGTCATCATCCACCTCCCCCGCGACGTCATCGTGGTCTCGCTGTCGGCGACGGTCAGCAACGCGGAGGAGTTCGGCGCGTGGCTGGGCACCGTCCGCGGGCAGACCCGCGTCGTGGTCGAGGAGCGCCGGCCCGTCCCGCTGTGGCAGCACATGATGGTCGGGCGCCGCCTCTACGACCTGTTCGTCGAGACCACCGGGGACGACGACCAGGGACACACCACGATCAACGCCGTCGTCAACCCGGAGCTGATCGAGGCCATCGAGACGTTCCGGCGCGGCACCGACCGGCGGGGACGGCTGCTCGACGCGGGCGGCCCTCGCGGCAGGCGAGGCACGGCACGCGGCGCCCCGAGCTCGTACGAATCCGACGGCGCCCGACGCCGCAAAGGGGCGAACTCCCGGGGTGCGACCCGCGGCGCCCCGGCGGCCGCGGGAACCCGCGACGTCGTCGCGCCGGCGGGCGGGGGACGGCCGAGCCGCGCGGAGGTGATCGACAGGCTCGATCGGGCGGGCCTGCTCCCGGCGATCACGTTCATCTTCAGCCGGGCGGGCTGCGACGCGGCGGTCGGCCAGCTGCTCGCCTGGGGTACCCGCCTCGTGGACGACGACGAGGCGGAGGCGATCCGCGAGCTGGTCGAGACGCGGATCGCGGGCCTCGCCACCGAGGACCTGCACGTGCTGGGCTACTGGGACTTCGTGGAGGGGCTCACCCGCGGCTTCGCGGCCCACCACGCCGGGATGCTGCCCACCTTCCGGGAGATCGTCGAGGAGCTGTTCACCAGCGGGCGCATCAAGGCGGTGTTCGCCACCGAGACCCTCGCGCTCGGCATCAACATGCCGGCGCGCAGCGTGGTCCTCGAGAAGCTCGTGAAGTTCAACGGGATCGCGCACGCCGACATCACGCCGGCGGAGTACACGCAGCTCACCGGCCGCGCCGGTCGCCGCGGCATCGACGTCGAGGGGCACGCGGTCGTCGTGTGGAACGCCCACCTGGACCCGGCCGTCGTCGGCGGGCTCGCCTCGACCCGCACGTACCCGCTGCGCAGCAGCTTCCGGCCCAACCCCAACATGGCCGCGAACCTGGTCGCCGAGTTCGGCCGCGACCGCGCCCGGCAGGTCCTGGAGACGAGCTTCGCGCAGTTCCAGGCCGATCGTTCGGTCGCCGGGCATCTGCGGACCATCCACCGCTACGAGGAGGCGCTGGCGGGCTACGCCGAAGCGATGACCTGCCACCTCGGGGACTTCACGGCGTACGCGGCCCTGCGCCGAGAGCTCGCGGACGCCGAGAAGGGTGCCAACCGCGCCCGGAACGCCTCGAGGCGGGCCGCGGTGGGCGCGGCCCTGGAGGCCGCCCGGCCCGGCGACGTGCTGCGCCTGTCGATGGGCCGGGCGTCCACCCGCGCCGTGGTGCTCACCGGAGCCTTCGCGCACACGCGCGACGCCGTGGTCTCCGTGCTCACCGAGGACGCCCGGACCCGCCGGGTGGGCGCCGGCGACCTGGCCGAACCGCCGCCGCTGATCGGGCACGTGGCGATTCCCCGTACGTTCTCCCCGCGCACCGCCAAGGATCGGCGCGACCTGGCCTCCCGGATGCGCTCGACCATCCACCCCGATGCCCGGCCCGTGACCCCCGCGCCCGAGGAGCTCGCGCCGCGCGGGCGCACCCGCCCGGCCGGGGGACGGCGCGGGAAGGCGCCCACCGCGGGCGACGCGCAGGAGCGCATCGACGAGCTGCGCCGGGCGCTGCGCGCTCACCCCTGCCACCGCTGCCCCGACCGGGAGCAGCACGCCCGCTGGGCCGAGCGCTGGTGGCGCCTGCACCGGGAGACCGAGGGCCTCCGGCGCACCGTCGCCGGACGGACCAGCTCCGTGGCGCGCACCTTCGACCGGCTGTGCGACCTGCTCGCCGAGCTGGGCTACCTCGACGAGGCGGGGGAGCGGATCACCGCGAACGGCCAGCGGCTCCGCCGGATCTACTCCGAGAGAGACCTGCTGGTCGCCGAGTGCCTGCGGCGGGGCCTGTGGTCCCGCCTCGACGCGCCGGCGCTCGCCGCCGTGGTGTCGGCCCTCGTGCACGAGCCGCGCCGGGAGGAGGTCGAGGCGTTCCCGCGGATGCCCGCGGACGTGGCGGCGGCATACGAGGAGATGCTGCGCGCCTGGGACGAGCTGCGCGACCGCGAGCACGCGCACGACCTGCCGAGCGCGGCGGAACCCGACGCCGGGATCGCGTGGCTGATCCATCGGTGGGCGCGCGGGCAGAGCCTGGAGGCCGTGCTGCGGGACGCGGACCTGGCGGCGGGAGACTTCGTGCGGCGCTGCAAGCAGCTGGTCGACCTGCTCGACCAGATCGCGCAGGTCGCGCCCGACGCGGGGCTGCGCACCACGGCCCGCCGCGCCGTGGACGCCGTGCTGCGGGGCGTCGTCGCGGCCGACCGGCTGGACTAACGCGCGGCCGTCGCGGCGGCCCGCGCCGCCGGCCTGCTGGACTAGGCGAACCGCGTCGCTAGGACGTGATACCCAACGCCGTCAACACGCGATTGATCGGTGCGGTCAGCCCGTAGCCGGACGCCAGCTCGGACAGCAGCCGCGCGTCGGCGACCTCGGTGGGCAGCGCGTCGTTCAGCGGCCGCAGCGGGCAGTCGCGGGCGACCCGGACCACCGTCGGCGCCACCTCGAGGTATCCGCGGGCGCCAACGAGCTTGGCCCGTTGGGCCCCCTTGAGGTGGGGGTCGCCGTCGTCGATCGCCCGGATGAGCCCGGCCAGGTCCCCGTACGTCTCCAGCAGCCGAGCGGCGGTCTTTTCCCCGACACCGGGCACGCCCGGCAGCCCGTCGGAGGGGTCACCGCGCAGGATGGCCAGGTCCGCGTACCCGTCCCCGTCGCGCACCCCGTACCGCTCTCGCAGATACGACTCGTCCACCACGTCCGCGTCGCGCACCCCGCCGCGGGCGGTGTAGAGGACGCGCACCCCGGCGTCGCCGGGGGAGGGGTCGCGGACCAGCTGGAACAGGTCCCGATCCCCGGTGACCACGTCCACCTGGCGGCGGCCCCCTTCCCGCTCGACGAGGGTGCCGATGACGTCGTCGGCCTCGTACCCCGGCGAGCCGACCCGCGCGATCCCGAGGGCCGCGAGCGCGTCCACCACGAGCGGCACCTGCAGGGCCAGCTCGGGCGGGGTCGCCTCCTCGTCGGTCGCGCCGGGAGCGAGCCGGTGCGTCTTGTACGAGGGGACGGCGGCCACGCGGAAGGCGGGGCGCCAGTCGTCGTCCCAGCACGCGACGAGGCCATCCGGGCGGTGGGCCTGCACGAGGGTGGCCACCATGTCGAGGAACCCGCGCACGGCGTTCGTGGGGGGCGCCTCCGGATCGGTCCGACGGTCGGGGACGCCGAAGAACGCCCGGAAGTACAGCCCCGCGGCGTCCAGGAGCATGAGGCGGCCAGGTGCCGGGGGCCCGCCCTCGGAGGTCACGACGCGCCCCGAGCGCTCGGGGAGGGGACGCCGGCGATGGGGGCGCGACCGGCCGCGCCCGCCAGGGCCGGCGTGGCGCCGCGGCGCGGCGACGGGGTGGCGGACCTGCGGCGAAGTGACATGGCGCCATGCTCTCAGGGGTAAGCCTCCAGCGCAGCGCAAGCGAGCCCACGAAGAGGGCGCGGGCTAGACCGACTCATCCCCGCGCTTCCCGCCGGGTCGGGAAGGGCAGTCATTCACTGTGGGCGCGAGCGGCGATCCGGAAGTGAACGTCCCAGTTCTGCACCCCTGATCGGCCAGTGACACGCGGCGTCACCTGGGCATTCTCCATCTTCTGCCCAGAAATGTCCGATTGACAGCAGGGGCGTCGCGACTAGGTTGGATCCGATCGGCCGGCGGTGGCGCACGATCCGCCCCGACCGGACACGTGGCCCGCACGCCCAGTAGAAAACACCCCTCCGCTGGGGGAAGGCCCCACCGGCGTGCGGGCCTCGTCCGTCCTCTCCAGGTGCCACGCTCCGCCCGGGTCTGCGGATCTCCGAGGCCGCGTCCGAGGCCCCGGGGGCCCCGAGGCGCACATGAGCGCCGTCAGAGGGCGCGGGTAGCCTGGCCGACGTGCTGCTTCGACTCCTCCTCGCGCTCGCGGGCGGGCTCGCGCTGTGGCTCTCCTTCCCCGGGTACGACGTGTGGCCGGCCGCCCCGGTAGGGGTGGCGCTCTGGGCCCTCGCGGCCCGGGACGTCGGCGCGCGGCGCGGCGCGGCGCTCGTCGGGTGCGGGGCGCTGGCGTTCCTGATCCCCACGCTGTCCTGGTCGGGCATCTTCGTCGGGGCGGTGCCGTGGCTCGGGCTCGCAGGGGTATCCAGCGCCTACTACCTCGTCCTCGGGGCCGTGCTGGGCGGGGTCCGGGTGCGCGACCGGTGGTTCCCGCTGCTGGTGGGCACCGTGTGGATCACCGTCGAGCTGGCCCGCAGCACGGTCCCGTACGGCGGGTTCCCCTGGGCTCGGCTCGCGTTCTCGCAGGCGGACTCGCCGTTCGCCCGCGTGGCGGCCCTGCTGGGCGCGCCGGGAGTGTCGTTCGCGGTGGCCCTGGCCGGCGGTGCCCTCGCGGTCGCCGTATTGGCCGTGGCGCACCGATGGTCCCCCGGCGGGCGGGACGGGCCGGCGAGAGGGGTCCCGGGCGTCGCGAGGACCCCCACCGCAGCGAGGACACCAGCCGCCGCGAGGACCCCAGCCGTGGGCGTGGAGAGACTCCTGCAACGCGCAGGGCCCGTCGCCGCACCCCTGCTGGCGGCGGTGGCGCTCGTGCTGGGCCCGCTGGCGATCCCGACTCCCACGGACGGGCCGGAGGCGCGGTTCGTCGCGATCCAAGGGAACGTCCCCCAGGCCGGCCTGGACTTCAACGCCCAGCGTCGCGCCGTACTCGACAACCACGCCCGGGTCACCCGTCAGGCCGCGCGCGACCTGCGGTCGGCGGGCGACGCGCCGCCCGACCTCGTCGTATGGCCGGAGAACGCCTCAGACATCGACCCGCTGCGCAACCCCGACGCGGACGCCGTGATCCAGGGGGCCGTCGAGGCCGTCGGCGCGCCCGTCGTCGTCGGAGCCGTCCTGTCCGAGCCCACCGACCACCTCACCAACGCCGCGCTGCTCTACGAGCCGGGCCGATCCGGACCCACCCAGCGCTACGACAAGCGGCACCCGGCGCCGTTTGCCGAATACATCCCGCAGCGGGCGTTCTGGCGACTCTTCTCGGACAAGGTGGACTACGTCCGCCGCGATTTCGTGGGCGGGAGCGACGTCGGCGTCCTGCGGACACCCCGGGCCGGCGGCGCGCCCGAGGTCGCCGCGGGGACGAACATTTGCTTCGAGGTGGCCTATGACGACCTGGTCCGCGACGGCGTCACGCACGGCGCCAACGTGATCATCGTGCAGACCAACAACGCCACGTTCGGGGACACCGACGAGTCGGTGCAGCAGCTCGCCATCTCCCGGATCCGGGCGATCGAGCACGGCCGCTCTGTCGTCCACATCAGCAACGTCGGCGTGAGCGCCTTGATCACCCCGGACGGCGTCGCGCACGGCTCGACCGGCTTGTTCGAGCCCGCCGTGCTCGCCGGTGGACTGCCGTTGCGCTCGGACACCACGCTCGCCACCCGCATCGGCGATGGGCCCTCCTACCTCGCCGCGGCCGGGACGGCGCTGATCCTCCTGCGCCGGGCGAGGGCGCGCCGATCCGCGCCCGGCCCCTTGCGTTCCGGCATCCGCGCGGCGCCCGGGAGGGCGACCGAGCTCGCCGTAGACTGACCTGAACACACGACCTGCCCGAAGGACAGCGATGCCCTCGCCTCACCGCACGCCCCAGGACGCCCCGGACACGCCGCGTCCGCCGCTCGACCGGGTGGTCATTCTCATGCCGACCTACAACGAGCGGGAGAACCTGCCGAACACGCTCGAGCGGATCCGGCGTGCCGTCCCGACCGCGGACGTGCTGATCCTCGACGACAACTCCCCGGACGGGACGGGCGAGGTCGCCGACGAGCTCGCCGCGGCCGACGACAAGGTCCTGGTCCTGCACCGGCAGGGCAAGGAGGGGCTGGGCAAGGCCTACCTGGCGGGTTTCGAATGGGGGCTGGAGCGCGGCTACGACGCGCTCGTCGAGATCGACGCCGACGGATCGCACCGTCCCGAGCACCTGCCGTCCCTGCTGGCGGCGGCCGAGGACGCGGACGTGGTCATCGGGTCCCGCTGGGTGCCCGGCGGATCGGTGGTCAACTGGCCGCTGCACCGCAAGGCGCTCTCGATCGGCGGCAACGCGTACATCAGCATGTTGCTGGGGATGCCCGTACGGGACGCGACGGCCGGCTTCCGCGTCTACCGCGCGGACGCGCTGCGTCGGATGGGCCTGGACGGGGTCGAGTCGCACGGGTACTGCTTCCAGACCGACCTCACCTGGCGGGCGATCAAGGCCGGGCTGAAGGTCGTCGAGGTCCCGATCACGTTCGTCGAGCGCGAGGTGGGCGATTCCAAGATGAGCGGCGACATTGTGCGGGAGTCGCTGCTCAACGTCACGTCGTGGGGGCTGAAATACCGTGCGGCCCAGGCGCGCTCGCTGGCCAAGCGGGTGACCGGCGGGCGCAACCGGCACGCCAGCGACTGACGGCGGAACTCACCCCGCTCGCGCATCACCCCGGCGCGACTGGGGTGAGCCGTACGACGGGGTCAGGCGGTGCGCTTCGTCTTCTCGCCGCGGGAGGCGCGCAGGTGCTCCAGACGCTCCTCCAGCAGCTCTTCGAGCTCGGTGATGCTGCGCCGCTCCAGGAGCATGTCCCAGTGGGTCCGCGCGACCTTGCCCGGCTTCACGTCCGGTTCCGGCCCGTCGACCAGCTTGGCTTCCTGCCCGCACCGGCACTCCCAGAGCGACGGGACATCCGCATCGATCGAGAACGGGAGTTCGCTGATGTGGTTGTTCGCGCACACGTACTTGACGATCTGGCGCTCCGAGAGGACCACGTTCTCGTCCGTCTCCATGCTCAGCGCCGACAGATTGGTGCCTCGCAACGAACGTTCCGCCATCGCCCCTCAACCTCCGTGAACCGTACGTCCGGGTTCCGTGGAGCTTCCACGGCCGGACTCACCCGTGCAACGCCACCGGTCGGGACGTTGTTCCCTCGGCTTCGCCGTGGCGACGCCTTACCCCACCCGGGAGTCCCGGTGCGCCGGCCGCACGGTGCCCGACAGCGTAGCGGCTCCGCCAGCGCCCGCAAACCCGGCGGCCAGGCGGTGCAGCAGGAGGAGCGACCCACGCCCGAGAGGGAACTCCCGCGAGGGTCAGCACACTGAACTGATCCCACGACTAATCCCACGACTGATCCCGCACGCCACCGGGAAGGTTCGCCGAATGATGGGGATTCTCCCGGTTTGGCCGTTCAGGGTTCGGGTACGGGATGGGTGCCAGATCAACTACTGGTGACCGTGATCCGCCGTCCGAGGCACGACCTCGCCGATGGCGACCGCGGCACCGGCATCAGTGAGGAGTAGCTCGTGGGTGTAGGCGACAAGATCGAGAACACAGCCGAGAAGGCGGGCGGCAAGGTCAAGGAGGCCGCCGGCAAGGTGACCGACAACGAGCGTCTCGAGGCCGAGGGCAAGGGCGACCAGAAGAAGTCCGACATCAAGCAGGCCGGCGAGAAGATCAAGGACGTCTTCAAGGGCTGATCTCCCTCTCGACCGACCGCCTGACGGCGAAGGGGTCCACCGCGAGTTCCCTCGTGGCGGACCCCTTCGTCGTCGCTGCCCCCGCTCCTAGGCCTTCTCGACGGCTAGGCCTTCTCGACAGCTAGGCCTTCTCGACAGCTAGGCCTTCTCGACAGCGTCCGCGATCGCGTCCAGGCAGGCCGCCAGGTCGTCCGCCGAGAACAGCGGCTCGGCCGCCGCGGCCGCGGCCGCGTCGTTCCAGATGAAGTGCATCGTGACCCGCGTGGTCAGTTCATCCAGCGGATCCAGGTCGACGCGCAAGCGCCAGCCCAGGGAGAAGGGGCCGTGCTCCGGGGCCGACCATTCGAGGCTCCGTTCGGGCACGAAGCGGCTGACCTTGTATTCGACATCGGTCACGGTCACCTGGTCACCCCATTCCACGGCGATCCGGTGTACGAAGGGCTGGCCAACCTCCCGGAGCGGCTCGAGGGTGATGGCCTCTTGGATGCTGCCCGTCGCGTCCATCAGCGAGTGCCGGGCCGGGTCCGTGATCAACACGAAAACGTCGCTCGCGGCCGCCCGGACGATCCGCTGCACGCTCACCGTGAGGGAGGGGGAACTCATGGTGAACAACATAGGGTGGTCAGTCGTTCAAGACAACCGAACGATGCGTCGTGACTTTTCAAGAGGGAGGGCTGACCAGCAGCAACACGTCCCGTGCGGCGGACTGGGCCGCGACCAACGCCTCGAGAAGGCCCGATCGATACCTGACCGTAACCCGGACAACTCCTGGATGTCACCACACGCATTCCTGACACCTTCTATACCTATGTAGGACGGGATCACCGTACCGTCACAGGCGGCCCCTACGGGAGGGCCGTCGGACCGGTTCCTCCACACTGAGGGACATGACGAACGCACACCGCGGGGGCGGGTCGGCCCCGCACGTGGCGGACAGCCACGAGGCGATCCGGGTCCACGGCGCCCGGGAAAACAACCTCAAGGACGTCAGCCTCCAGATCCCGAAACGACGGCTGACGGTCTTCACCGGGGTCTCCGGCTCGGGCAAGAGCTCGCTCGTCTTCGACACGATCGCGGCGGAGAGCCAGCGGCTCATCAACGAGACCTACAGCGCGTTCGTGCAGGGCTTCATGCCGACCCTCGACCGCCCGGACGTGGACCTCCTGGAGGGCCTCACGACGGCGATCATCGTGGACCAGGAGCGGCTCGGCGCGAACGCCCGCTCCACGCTCGGTACGGCGACCGACGCCAACGCCCTCCTGCGGCTGCTGTTCAGCAGGCTCGGCGAACCCCACATCGGCTCCCCGCAGGCGTACTCCTTCAACGTGCCCTCCGTGACCGGCCAGGGCGGCGTGAAGGTCGAGCGAGGCGCTGCCGCGAAGGTCGAGAAGCGGACGTTCCACATCACGGGCGGCATGTGCCCGCGCTGCGAAGGTCTCGGGCAGGTCTCCGACATCGACCTCGCCGAGCTCTACGACGACTCCAAGTCGTTGCGCGAGGGGCCGTTCACGATCCCGGGTTACAGCATGGACGGTTGGTACGGCCGGATCTTCATCGGTTCGGGCTTCTTCGACCCCGACAAGCCGATCCGCGACTACAGCGCGCGCGAACTGCACGACCTGCTCCGCAAGGAGCCGACGAAGATCAAGGTCGAGGGGATCAACCTCACGTACGAGGGGCTGATCCCGAAGATCACCAAGTCGATGCTGACCAAGGACCCGGAGTCAATGCAACCGCACGTCCGCGCCTTCGTCGAGCGCGCGGTGAAGTTCACCACCTGCCCGGACTGCGACGGCACCCGTCTGGCCGAAGGGGCCCGGTCCTCCAGGATCGCGGGGGTCAGCATCGCCGACGCGTGCGCGATGCAGGTCAGCGACCTGGCGGCGTGGGTCCGCGGGATCGACGACCCGTCGGTCGCTCCGCTCGTACGGAGCCTGAGCGACCATCTGGACGCGTTCGTGGAGATCGGCCTCGGCTACCTCAGCCTCGATCGGCCCTCGAGCACGCTGTCCGGCGGGGAGGCCCAGCGCACCAAGATGGTGCGCCACCTGGGGTCCTCGCTCACCGACATCACGTACGTCTTCGACGAGCCCACCGTCGGGCTGCACCCGCACGACATCCGACGGATGAACGACCTCCTCGTGCGGCTCCGCGACAAGGGCAACACCGTCCTGGTGGTGGAGCACAAGCCGGAGGCGATCGAGATCGCCGACCACGTCGTCGACCTCGGGCCCGGCGCGGGAAGCGGGGGAGGGGAGATCGTCTTCGCGGGCTGCGTCGAGGGGCTGCGGGGGAGCGGGACGCTCACCGGCAGGCACCTGGACGATCGGGCACGCCTGAAGCCGGAGGTACGGGCGCCGTCGGGGGCGCTCGAGATCCGCGGGGCCTCCACGCACAACCTGCGCGGCGTCGACGTGGACATCCCGTGCGGCGTGCTCGTGGTCGTGACGGGAGTGGCGGGATCGGGCAAGAGCTCCCTGATCCACGGGTCGGTCGCGGGGCGTGACGGCGTCGTGGCGATCGACCAGGGCGCGATCAAGGGATCGCGACGCAGCAACCCCGCCACCTATACCGGCCTGCTCGACCCGATCCGCAAGGCGTTCGCCAAGGCCAACGGGGTCAAGCCGGCGTTGTTCAGCGCCAACTCGGAGGGCGGGTGCCCGGTCTGCAAGGGCGCCGGGCTGGTGTTCACCGACCTGGGGTTCATGGCCACCGTCTCCAGCGTGTGCGAAGAGTGCGAGGGCAAGCGGTTCCAGGCGGAGGTGCTGGCGTACACGCTCGGCGGGAAGGACATCAGCGAGGTGCTGGCGATGCCGGTGGCGCAGGCGGTGGAGTTCTTCGGCGCGGGGCCGGGGCGCATCCCAGCCGCGCACACGATCGCCTCCCGCCTGGACGACGTGGGGCTCGGCTACCTCACGCTCGGCCAGCCGCTCACGACGCTGTCCGGCGGGGAGCGCCAGCGGCTGAAGCTCGCGGTGCAGATGGCCGAGAAGGGCACCGTCTACGTGCTGGACGAGCCCACCTCCGGCCTGCACCTGGCCGACGTGGAGCACCTGCTGGGTCTGCTCGACCGCCTGGTCGACTCGGGCCGGACCGTCATCGTGATCGAGCATCACCAGGCGGTGATGGCACACGCCGACTGGATCATCGACCTGGGTCCCGGCGCCGGCCACGACGGCGGGCAGGTCGTGTTCGAGGGGACGCCCGCCGCCTTGGTCGCCGCGCGGTCCACCCTGACCGGTGAGCACCTGGCCGCCTACGTCGGCGCCGCGGGGTGACACGCTGCTGCTCGATGACAGGCTGAGGCCATGAACTTCCTCATGCGTACGCTCATCGTCGGCGTGGCCGTCGCGGTGGCAGCGTGGCTGATCCCGGGGATCACGGTGACGGGCTCCAGTACGGCGGCGCTCGTCGGGACGCTCGCCGCCGTCGCGCTGATCGTTGGTGCCGTGAACGCCTTCGTCCGGCCGATTGTCACCGTGCTCACGGGCTGCTTCATCGTGCTGACGCTCGGGCTGTTCCTCCTGGTCGTCAACGCCTGGATGCTCATGCTCAGCGGCTGGGTTGCCGGTCAGCTCGGACTGGGCTTCGGCGTCGACGGCTTCGGGTCGGCGTTGCTGGGCTCGATTCTGATCAGCCTCGTCACCTGGCTGCTGTCGGGAGTGTTCCGACGCAGCCGCTGATCGCTGACCTCGGCTGATCGCCGGCCTCGGGCGAGGGCCACGGGGGAGACCTCGGGTGGGCGCTAGAGGGCTGCTACCGCCGCTCGGATGATCCTGGCCTCCGTGCGGCTGGCGTCCGGGAGGACTGCCGGCGAGGCGAAGACACCCACGTACCGGCGGTAGCCCTGGACCCGCACGGCGACGACGATCTCGCCCTCCTCGTTCCGGGAGAAGCTCACCTCGGTGCCTGCGGTCAGGCCGAGCGGCTTCCGCACCTCCTCGGGCAGCGTGATCTGTCCCCCAGTTGTGAGAACGGTGGTGGACATGGCGACCTCCTTCCGGTATAGTTCCTCAGTTTACCCCTGTTCCGGATGAAAGAGGGCTGCAGCGGGGAGTGTCCGCGGTCACCTCCGGTGTTCACTCGGTGGTCACCCGGTGTTATCCCGGTCTCCACGCGGCAGAACAGATCGATCCACGGTCCCTCGAGTGGAACGATGGTTGACGGGCGCTGGCTTTCTGCCGGCGCCGTCGCATATGAGGAGGTCAACCAACCATGGCTCTGGACGAGACGATCAAGAACACCGCCGACACCATCGTCGGAAAGATCAAGGAAGTGATCGGGCAGGTCACGGAACTGGTGGGCAAGCTCCCGGACAAGGCCGGCAGCGTGGCAGGCGACGCGAAGCACCTCGCCGGCGACGCGAAGGACAAGGCCGGCAGCCAGGGCGACCAGGTCGTGGCGAAGCTCAAGCAGGTCGGCGGAGACGTCAAGGACGCGATCAAGCGCTGATCTCGCGGCTGCCATTGCCGTACCGACGAACCGTACTGACGAAGACGTCCGGGGATTGACCCGGACGTCTCGTCGTTCGCGCTGAGCCCACCTCGGGGACACGACTACCCGCCGGGACACACGTCCCTCACCCCTTGGTCATGCTTGGCCAAGGTGACTACACTCGCCTCATGGCCACGGTGAACATCGGACAGGCGAAGACGGAGCTCTCGCGGCTGGTCGCCCTTGCCCTGGCCGGTGAGGACGTGGAGATCGCACGAGACGGCGTGCCCGTCGTGCGACTGGTCGCGATCGAACCCATGAAAGCAGGGGCTCGGTTCTTGGCCGCCCGCGGTTCGATGGCGGGGCAGCTTCGCATCGGTGACGACTTCGAGTTCACCGACGCCGAGCTCGACGAGATGCTCGACACGTGAGGCTCCTTCTGGACACGCACGTGGTCCTTTGGCAGCTCGCGGGCGGGCCGGAGCTGTCCACCCACGCTCGGGATGCCATCGCGGCCGCCGATGACCTGCTCCTCAGCGTGGTCTCCTTCGCCGAGATCGGCATCAAGGCGTCGGTGGGCAAGCTGGACGTGCCAGACGATCTACCGGCGCGGATCGCCGACTCAGGCGTGCGTACGCTCGGGCTCTCACCCGCCCACGGACTGGCGGTGTCCGGGCTTCCCGTCCACCACCGCGACCCGTTCGACCGGCTGATCATCGCCCAGGCCATGGTCGAAAACCTGACGGTCGTCACGGCCGACAGCCGTTTCATGGCCTATGGGGTCGAACTGGTGAGTGCCTGACCTTCTCCACCGGCGGGTGCATGACGCCCACCTCCCGGAGCTCGGCTCCCTGGCAACGAGACGTATTCACGTGAGGAGAGTAGGGCGCAGGCTGGGCCACCCCGGGCCTTGTCGGAACCCTTGACTCATGGTCATACTTATGACCATGAGTCAATCGATGACCTTGGCTGACGCAAAGGCGCACCTGTCGGACGTGATCGGGCGCGTGGGCCGGCACCACGAGCGAGTGACAGTGACGGTCCATGGACGTCCCTCAGCGGTCCTCCTCGCACCCGACGACCTCGAGGCTCTAGAGGAGACCATCGCAGTCCTGTCCGATGCGGACGCCGTGCGGCAGTTGACCGAGTCAGAAACCGACATCGCGCGCGGCGAAGGAGAGTCGGCTGACGATTTGGCTGCCGCGATGGCTCGTCGGACGAGGCCTGCATGACCGGTCGTCGCTACACGTTGGTGATCACTCCAACGGCGCGACGCCAGCTGACCGAGCAGTTGCCGGAGTCCGTCGCCTTCGCTGCCTACGACTTCATCATGGGCCCTCTGCTGGAGAACCCCCAACGTGTGGGGAAGCGGTTGCACGCGCCGTTAGCAGACCGTCATAGTGCACGACGCGGGACTTACCGAATCATCTACCGAATTGACGAGTCCGCAACGTCGGTCACTGTTCTGGCGGTCATTCATCGGTCCGACGCCTACCGCTGAGCCAGCGGCGAGCGACGTCTCACCGCCGGCGCGCCCAACGACAACACCTGTCCGCCCGAACTCGACCTGGTCCAGCGAACCGATCGCCAAGGCCTCGGATCCCGGACTGGGTGGCGGTACGTTACCCAACGGTCCCACGTCACCTAACGCCGATAATCTATATTATGTCATTACACATGTGCTGCATCGGCGGCGCAGTAGCTGGAGGTCAGCTCGCTGCCGAGGTACTGCTGCCCGAAGGCGTTGAGCGCCTCCTCTTGACTCGTCAGACCGTTCTCCGGACCGAGCCAGCCCAACCGGGTGAGGCCGAACGCCACCCCGTAGCGCGGAGGCGGAACCCCGACGCTGCCAACCGGTGACGGCACCAGACCGCCGGCGTTCGGCCGACCGACGGGTCCGAGGATCGCCGCGGTGGGGCCGTCCATCGGACCGGACTCCGCGAAGACTGCCGAGTGGATCCGGGTGGCGGCGCCCGGCCTGGCCAGCGTCTGGGCGAGTAAGACCCCTCCGGCCGAGTACCCGATCACATCGGCCGGCGTGCCCAGCCGGTCGAGGAATGCCTGCAAATCGCGCACTGATCTGTCGATCGAGTACTCCCGGATGTCCAGCAGGTCGCTGCGGCCGCCGCCGGCCTGCTCGTAGGCGTAGACGTCGAAGCCGCGCTCGGCCAGCTGCGCGAGCAGCCGGTGGTCGGCGAGGGAGATGTTGGTGATCGGCCCGCCATGCAGGAACAGCACCGGGACCGCAGGCGCCGTCGTGGCGCTGGGGTAGTGATAGACCGCCACCCGGCTGCCGGTGGGTAGCTCCCAGAACTCCATCGCCACGCTCGGAAGTGGAGCGGGAATGCGGCGCGTCGTCGAAGCGGTAGGCACCATCACCAGACCGATGAGGACCGCGACGATCCCCACCGGGAGCCAACTCAGCCAGCCCCGGCGTCGGCCGCGGCGGTACCACAGCGCGCCGACCACGCTCGTGGCCAGCGTGAGCAGCAGCGCCGGCCAGCCGCGGAGAGCGGCGTCGGTGAGGACCAACAGGCCGACTTACAAGACGACGAGTCCGATGACGCTGCCGACGATGGCGCCGGCGTGCGCGAGAACACGACGAAAGACCATGACAGTGACGCCACTCATATCTGAACGGGGTTTCAAAACAACATTCGGTTACAGTCCGCTCATGGCCCGACCTCGAACGAACGACGCGACGGTCCGCCAAGCGATCCTGGACGCGACGGTGCGGATCCTCGCCCACTCCCGGCCGTCGGACACGTCGGTACGACAGATTGCCGCCGACGCGGGATCGTCCGTCGCCGCGATCTACTCCTTGTTCGGCGATAAGGACGGCCTGCTAGACGAGGTCCGCGCGATCGCGGTCGAAGGGTTCTACCAACGGCTCGCCAGCGTGGCCGAGACCAGTGATCCGCTCGCTGACATCCACGCGCTGGCAGCCGCCTACATCGGTTGGGCCCAGCAATCACCGCACCTGTTCGGCATCCTGTTCTCCGGCATCGGAGAGTTCGACCCGACGGGCGAGGTCGGTGAGCGCGACCCGGCTGGGGTCCTGCTGACAGCCGTCGGACGGGCGCAGGGAGCGGGGCTCCTCGACGGGCCCCCGCCGGCCATCGCCATCTCCCTCTGGGTCGCGATTCACGGCATCGCGACGCTGGCGCGCCAGGGCGCCATCGGCGAGGCGACCGTCCGGCTCGCGCTCCAGGCGGCGACTTCCGCCATCCTGCGCGGCTGGACCCCACCACACACCGACACAGACTGGACCGCGGCGGCGCAGGCCTGATCGCGCGGACTTACGGCGAATCACAAAGATGTGATTCGCCGTAAGTCAGCATGATGGCAAGGACCACAATGACCACGGAACCGGACTTCACGGCTTTGCCCTGCCGGTGCCATCAGGCGGTGGTCCACCGACTTCGTCATCAGGGCGACGTCGCCCATGCCGGCGTGATCTGGCGCCGTCGCGACGGCACACCGATCGGCAACCATCCGATCGGCCCGCGCTGAACTCAGCGCCATCCTCCGTACGGAACGGTCAGGATCTCCAGGTTGTGGCCGTCGGGGTCTTGCCAGTAGAGGCCGCGTCCGCCGTCACCGCGGTTGATCTCCCCTGCGCGCCGGTGGCCCGGGTCGGCCCAGTACGTCAGGCCACGCGCGGTGATCCGGCCCCAGATGTCGTCGAACTCTTCCTCGCTGACCAGGAAGGCATAATGCTGGCGCTGGAACCCGCGCGGCGCGTGGTCGTCGGCGAAGTCCAGCGAGGTGGCGCCGACCTGCACGACATCGAACGGTCCGTACGACGACGGGGCGCCCACCCCGAGGATCTCGGCCAGGAACACCGCGGAGGCACGCTTGTCCGTCGCATGCACGATGGTGTGATTGAGCGTGATGGCCATGGGGCAACTCCTCTCCCCCACCATGCTGCGCCCCAGGACGCGCGTCCGCGAGCCAGGGATCGGGCCGAGATCGCCTGCGAGCCGCCGCCCGCGGTTAGAACCGGAACCGCGAGACCAGGCCCGCGAGCGTGTCCGCTTCGGACTTCAGGTTGGCCGAGGAGGAGAGCATCTGCCCGGCGTTGGTGTCGAAGTTGGCCGCGATGCGGCTGGTGTCCTTGACCAGGTCCGCGATGGCGCCGGTCGAGGTGACCGCTTCCGCCAGGATCGCGGAGAGCCGCTCCGCTGCCTGGCTCTGCTCGTCGACCACATGGGTGATCTCGTCCTGGGACGTGCGGATCTTCCCGGCGGTCGCGGCGATGGACTCGATCGCTGCGACGGCGGCCTGGGTGTCCGCCTGGATCTGGCCGATCTGATCGGTGACGTCTTCTGTGGCCTTGCCCGTCTGCGAGGCCAACTCCTTAACCTCGCCGGCCACGACCGCGAACCCCTTGCCCGCCTCGCCGGCACGGGCCGCCTCGATCGTGGCGTTGAGGGCCAGCAGGTTGGTCTGCTCGGCGATCGCCGAAATCGTGGAGATGACCGTACCGATCTGCGCGGACGACGCACCGAGCCGCTCCATGGTCCCCACGGTCGTGGTGACCTCGCCGACGGCCCCGTCCGTGACATCGCTGGAGGAGGCAGACGCCGCGGCGATGCGCCGCATGGAGTCCTCCATCTCGTCGACCGCGCCGGCCGCCTTCGACCCCGCCTCGATGGCCCGGTCGGAGGCGTCGTTGGCCTGCTGCAGATGGGCGGCCGTCGCCTTGGCGGCTGAGCTCACCTCGGTGGAGATCTCCCCCACACCCGTGGCGGCCTCGTTGACGCGCTTGGCGCTGCCGTCGACCTCGCGCAGCGTGTCGGACAGCGCGCTCAGCGTTTCGCGCAGCGAGTGCGCCATCTGCCCCATCTCATCCCGCGACGTGACCGCGGGGATGCGCGTGAGATCGCCCTGGGCCACTGCGGCCAGCGACGCCTGCACCTCGCCGATGCCCTTGCGAACGCCCCAGATCACGATGCCCATCGGAGTCATGATGAACACGCACGCCACCAGTACGGCGAGGCTCACGACGATCCGGGTACGGGTCACCGCGGCCATGGCGCTCTCCTGGGCCGCCACCTTCATGTCCAGCAACTGCCCCGGGTCCGCACCCCGCGCGGCCGCCTCGCCCAGGGAATCCGACACGCGCGACAGTTCCGCCAGCGCGTCCGCGAACGAGAACGACGACCAGATGGTCGTCCCCGCCACCATGACGGCGCACAGCACGGTGACCAGACCGTTCAGGAGCAGCTTGGTGACCAGCCCCATGCCGGGTTCGAACGCGCCCCCCGCCGTCGGGGCGCTGCCCGATCCCGAGCCGGTCGCCGCAGCGGTCACGTTACGGCCGTCCATGGAACTACCCCCTGAGTCGTCGTCGAGCGCGCGATGTCATCGGTGGTCTGGCCATCGGTGGTCTGGCCATCGGTGATCTGCCGGTCCGAATCGACAACGCCGTACATCCCATCGGTCCCCGACGACCCTTCGTGAGCTATGAGCTGGAGGTACACGCCGCTCGTGGGTGACGCGTCGTAATCCCGAGGTGGTAGGTCCGCGAGCCGCGGGGATGACGTAGGGGCATGATGCGCGACCGGCACCGAGGCGGCCACGCTGGAAATCGCCCCGGAGGCTGACCTCCATGAGGCTCGGCCCGCTCTCATCGATCCCCCTTTCATGTCACCTTTCACACGGCAGGAGCCCACGATGTCCCACACCTCACTCCCCCGCCCGTGCCGCACCAGAGTGCGAGTGCTCGCCACGGTCCTGCTCGCCAGCGGCCTCCTCGCGAGCACGACGACCGTCGCCTCCGCTCGACCGGCTGACTCCGACACCGCCGTCACCGTCGACGAGGACGGGTACACGCCCGCACTCTCCCGGCTGATGGGGAGGATGGGCGGCAAACCTCTCCGTGTAAACGCCGGACCGTTCGAGGCCGCGGACGGTCTGGGAAGCGTCGATCTCGACGTCCTGAAGCAGAACGCAGCCTGGAGGATCGTCGCACCGATGAGACCAAGGCTCGGCCAGACGGTCATCTTGACGTGGGAAAACGGCAGCACGACGACGTTCAAAGTCGTCTGCCTCATCGGCAGCGCGTGCGTCAAGGTCATCGACGACGAGGCGGCGCCGACGCCGACCCCCGCGCCATCCACCCGAGAGCCCGGCGCCGCTCGAGAGGGCGGGATCCGCGAACGGCTGGACGCCGACATCGCGCGGTCCAACGAGCGATGGTTGCAGGACGCGCTGCAGCGGTCGAATCAGCGCATCCCCATCGTCACCGTGGGCCCGCTCTATCGGATCCGTTAGACGCTCCTCGGGTCCGGGGAGGGCTCCAGCTCGATCGACCCGGGGTGGAGTCCCGCGGGGTCGTTGTTCGGAGTGCTGTTCGGATCGCTGTCCGGCTGGCCGCCCGAGGTCTCGCCGCCGCAGCACGCGGCCACCGGCTGGTCCGTACATGCCTGTCCCGGCGCGTCCGAACAGCCCTCACCCGGCGCATCGGAACAGCCCTGACCCGGCGCGTCCATGCAGGTCTGACCGGCCGCGGCCGGACCGCAACCGCAGGATTCCCCGCGCCACGCCTCGCGGCCCTCCCGCACGGCGACGGCCGCGATCACCAGTCCTGCCACCGGATCGGCCCACCACCAGCCGACCGTCGCGTTGAAGAGGAGGCCCGCGAGGAGGACGGCGGACAGGTACGTGCACAGCAGCGTCTGCGTCGAGTCCGCCACCACGGCCCCCGAGCCCAGCGCCCGCCCGGTCCGCCGCTGCGCCCACGACAGGAACGGCATGATCAGCAGGGACAGGGCCGCGAGCACCATCCCCACGGGCGAGACGTCCGGCCGCTCCCCCGTCGCAGCCGAGGCACTCCCAGATCTCGAGCCGGTCGCCGCAGTGGTCACATCACGTCAGTCCATGGAACTGCCCCTGAGTTGTCGTCGAGCGCGCGGTGTCCTCGGTGGTCGTGTGGATGACGTACGAGCGCTCGGCATCGTCGTCGATGGCGTCGGCGTACTCGTTCAGCTCGCTTCTCACCAGGGAGATCGGGAACGTCTACACACCTGACGGAAGTGGCAGAAACTCAGACGCAGGCAGCGCATGCCAGACTGACGGAGTTGAGTTCCATCCTTGAGCAGAGACTCAGGTCCTCAACTGTGACGCCGCTGGAACTGGAGGCCGCCCTATCCCGCGATGGGCTGGACGGGTTCTGTAGGCGCGTACAGCGCGCTCTAGAGAAATCTGCATACCCGGCAGGAATCCCGAACGAGGTTGGGGTTCTTGGCTACCGCCCGGACGCACGCGAACTCCTGATTGAACAAGCACTCCCACGCATTGATGTCATTCCCGCGCTTGAGTCATTTAAGGTCGTCCGGAACGAAATCCGAGAGGTTCCTCGAAAGATCGCGGAAATCCATCGGTTGTACGGAGCGCTCCTGGCGCGCATTGCCTTACGGTCGCTGGCTGACGCGTTTATTGTGTCCCCACCCACCCTGGTAGATAGCGTGGCGCTACATGGGCAGGTGAGCGCTATAGACAAGACCACAGGAAAGCCGATCAAGCCAATACTGTTGAGCGTACTCGTCAAACGTTCAACCTTTGACGAGTTGCGCCTCGACCACCCTCAACTCGACCCGGAACTATGTTTACGAGCACAGAACGCACTGATTTCGCCACACCCCCACGACCTGGTTCCCATAAAGCCGCTAATGTACTACGACCTCAGCCGCTTCAAGCTCATCGCAGGCGCGGATTCACTGATCGACCTGGATAGTCGAATCGATCTGTTACAGCTACCTCCCATCGAGTTCGAGAATCTCATCCGCCAGCTGTTCGAGGCTCGCGGACTGAAATCTTGGCAAACCCAAGCATCCAGAGATGACGGCGTGGATGCCGTAGCGGTGAATGAAGACCCGGTGCTCGGCGGCTTGGCCATCATCCAAGCGAAACGCTACAGCAAAGTGGTGGGTTATGAGTCAGTCACAGCGCTTGCAGGGGCCATGCACGACAAAGCTGCGTCGAGGGGGATTCTGGTCACCACATCGTGGGTCGGAAGAACCAGTCATGAATTTGCGCGCCGTAACGGCCGAATACAGATAATCGAAGGCCGCGAACTCAAGCAAATGCTCGCTGAGTCCCTCAACATGAACGTCCTCATAGGCCTGCCCGTAGTCCCGTCCGGTTGGAATCGCACCGAGATTGCCTGACGACACCCGCAACAGCGCCGACGACGGAGGCGTGGAGGGTCGAGCCCAGGCGACCTCGTACTGGTCCAGAGCGCAAGGCTGACGCAGGACAGCGAACCTGGCCGTCACGTCGGTAGCGGACAGAACCTGACCGCTATCCGTCCCAGAGTGGCGACATGGATGCGACCCACGCCCCAAAGGAGCACCCCATGTCGCCGGAGCACCCCATGTCGCCGGAGCACCCCGTGTCGACCTCTGCCGAGCGCGCCGAGCTCATCGAGTCCCTCGCCAGGCACCGCGGCTTCCTCCTCGCAACCGCCGAGGGACTGACCGAGGAGCAGGCCCGGACGGCCAGCACCGTCAGCGAACTCACGATCGCCTCGATCCTCAAGCACGTCGCCGACACGGAAGAACAGTGGATGGACTTCGCCGTCCGCGGGTCCGAGGCGTTCGCGGGCGACGGCGTGTACGAGTCCGACGTCGACTGGGACGCCGTCGACGCGCAGGCCGCTGCCCGCGGGGGCGACGGGGCCGACGGCGAGTGGGAGGACACCCGCTTCGTCCTCGGCGAGGACGACACGCTGGACAGGCTGCGCGCGCGCATCGCCGAGGTCGCGGCCCGGACCGAGGGGATTCTCGCCACCGGCGACCTCGAGGCCGGCCAGGTGCTGCCCGAGGCGCCGTGGTTCCCGCCAGCAACCACCTGGTCGCTGCGCCGGATCGCGCTGCACATGATCGCCGAGATCAGCCACCACAACGGGCACGCCGACATCATCCGCGAGGCCATCGACGGGAAAAAGATGATGGGGTGAGCGCAGAAGGGTCCCGGCATGGAAGACGAGTCCGCACGACGTGATGCCGATTCCGTGCCGTACGGTCAGGGCCCGCCCGGTTGCCCGGGCGGGCCCACTTCGCGTGGTCGCGACCGACGGCTACTTCAGGATCGCGCCGGTTTCCGCGTTGACGCGCACCGTCGTCACACCCTCGGCGGTGGTGATCGTCACGACGAAGACCTTGTCCTTGCCGCCGAAGTCCCGCTTGACCTCGACCTGCGCGGTCGTGCGGCCGACCGACGCCAAGGCTGCCTTCGCGGCCTGGCTGTCAGACAGGAACCGGCCCTCGTTGCCCTTGGTGTTGAGGCTGATCCCGAAGGCGTTGGTGAACGAGATGCCGTTGCTGCCCTTGAGCTGCGCGCGCACGTAGTTGTCGACGTCCTTGCCGACCTTGTCGAGCTCGAGCTTGTTGCCGGTGGCGATGACCTTGCCGTCGGCGATCCACTCGATCGACGTGTAGTTCGCGCCCTCGATCGTGATCGAGTCGGCCTGCTGGTCGACGGTGATCTTGCTGATCGACGGGGCCGGCTTGGTCCGGTCACCGCGGAAGTTCGCCCCCAGCTCCCGCTTGGCGACCAGCGCGGTGGAATACCACGCGCCCGACTTCATGGTGTTGTGGACCGACTTCTCGCTGAGCTCCGGCATCAGCAGCATGTTGTAGTCGTAGCCGAGCGCGCTCGTGGAGTGCGCGTCGTCGTTGGAGTAGCCCCAGACGTTCAGCGCGGGCAGCGTCTCCGCGAGGATGCTGTCCCACAGGATGCGGTCGGAGTAGGAGTCGCCGTCGCTGACCTTGTTGACGATCTCCATGCCGACGAGCCTGTCCGGGTACGCCCGGAAGAGGTTCACGTAACGGGCGACCTTGACCGGGTCGACGGCCGCGGCCCCGCCGGTGGTCGTGTTGCTGCCGCCGTAGTAACGGCCCGGGTGGTTGATGTGCATGAGGGGATCCGGCTGGCCGGGCATGCCGTTCACGTGGGCGATCTTCGACTCCAGGGTCGAACCGGAGCCGTTGTTCCAGTTCGTCCAGAACGTGTTGAGGTGGTCGGAGACCGACTGCTCGTTGGAATGCGGGATGCCGATCAGTCCGGGCTTGCCGTTCCGTCCGGCGCCGGCGGCCATCGCGTCGACCTCGGCCTGGGTGTAGTAGTACTTCGGGTCCGGCTGCTCCCCCGAGCGCAGGGCACCCTTCTTGTATGTACCGACCCAGCTCTCGTTCGTGACGTTGTGGTCCGTGGCCGCGTAGACGTTGAAGCCCAGACCGTAGGCGGTGTCGATCATCTGGCGCAGGGAGTTGCCGCCGTCGGACTCGGTGGTGTGGTTGTGGAAGCCCGACTTGTACTGGTTCCACGACCAGTTCACACCCGCGTACGGGCTGTCGATCTGGTAGTCCAGCTCCGTGGTCGCGGCCTGCGCGGGGCTGGCGACGAGGACACTGAACGCAAGGGTTCCGGCGGCGGCAACGGCGAGAAGGCGGGGGGTCTTCAAGGGGATCACTCCTGGAGGGGGCTGTTTCTGTTGGTGCTGCGCCCCCATCCGACGTGGTGGGCGCCGCACGCCACCAGAAATAGCGAACCGGCGTGTCCGCCTGATCACGGATAAGTGACTGGCCAGTAGGCGTGGATGAAGCTTGGCGACACCTGCCTCACCACCGGCGTCAGACGGCGTCCGGAGCCTTCTTGGCGGGTGATGGGTGAGCGCTCACCGCGCCCGCGGCGGTTCCAACTCGACCGGCGCGGGGCGGAGTCCCGCGGGGTCATTATTCGGATGGCAGTCCCGCTGGCCGCCAGGCGAGGCCTCGCCGCCGCAGCACGCCGCCACCGGCTGATCCGTACCGATCTGTCCCGGTGCATCACAACAGACCTGCCCCGGCGCGTCCGAACAGCCCTGTCCCGGCGCATCGGAACAGCCCTGACCCGGCGCGTCCGTACAGGCCTGACCGGCCGCGACCGGACCGCAGCCGCAAGATTCCCCGCGCCACGCCGCGCGGCCCTCCCGGACGGCGACGGCCGCGATCACCAGTCCCGCCACCGGGTCGGCCCACCACCAGCCGACCGTCGCGTTCAGGAGGAGGCCGGCGAGGAGAACAGCGGAGAGGTACGTGCACAGCAGCGTCTGCGTCGAGTCCGCCACCACGGCCCCCGAGCCGAGCGCCCGCCCGGTCCGCCGCTGCGCCCACGACAGGAACGGCATGATCAGCAGGGACAAGGCCGCGAGCGCCATCCCCACGGGCGAGGCGTCCGGCTGCTCCCCCGTCACCAGGGCGCGCACGGATTCGAAGCCGACGTACCCGGCCAGCGCAAAGAACGAGCACGCCATCAGCCGCAGCGCCCGCCGCTCCCGGGACTCGGGCATCGCGTGCCGGAACTGCCACAGGATGATGAGGCCCGAGCTGACCTCCACCATCGAGTCGAGGCCGAAGCCCACGAGCGCGACCGAGCCCGCGACCATCCCCGCGGAGACGGCGACGATCGCCTCGATGACGTTGTACGTGACCGAGGCCGCCGCCAGAAGCTGCGCGCGCCGCCCGAGCTGGCGCCGCCGCGCCGGGTCGACCACGAACTGCGCGGGCGAAGGCGCCGCGCTCACCGGGCCGCCCTCCCGTACGTCGGGCAGGCGGCGAGGGCGCCGCCCGTCGCGGCCACCAGGTCCCGGGCCGCCGCGACCAGCGCGCCGACCAGCTCCGGGCGACGCAGGCGTGACACCGAGGAGCGGCCGACGGCCCGCGACTCGATCACCCCGCAGTCGCGCAGGCAGGCCAGGTGCTTCGAGACGGTGGACTGCGCCAACCCGACGTGCTGCGTCAGCTCGGCCACCGTCCGCTCCCCGGTCGCCAGCTCCGCCAGGATCGCCATGCGCGTCGGGTCCGCCAGGCCCCGGAACACGCAGGACAGCGCCTCGACGTCGGTCTCGTCGCCCAGCGCGAGCGGCTCCGCGTACATCATCGCCATTAGGCGATGATAAGCCCCGCTCCAGAGGCAACGCGACGTTCGGCGGCTGACGAAGCGCGGAGCGAAGGGCACGGCGAGCGGAGCGAGGCGGGCCCGCGGCGGAGCGTGAGGAAGCCGCCCAAGAGGGTGTGCGAGGTGAGTCACCCCGTCGTGATGTCAGGCTCCGGCCGACGGCTCCGGGGTCGCACGCCGACCGGCCGCGCGCTCGATCGCGGCGTGCCGCAGCAGCGGGCTCGCCGTCACCGCGGTCAGCGCGGCGGCGATCCCCGCCGCGCTGGACAGCCAGAAGCCGTGGCGGGCGCCGCCGAGGTCCACGAGATATCCACCCAGGGACGCGCCCAGCGTGACGCCGCAGACCAGCGCGGTGACCGTCCAGGTGAGGCCCTCGGTGAGCGCCGAGGGCGGGACCAGTCGCTCGATCAGCATCGTGGCGGTGATCAGCAGCGGCGCGATCGCGAACCCGCTCACCACCATCAGCACCGCCAGCTGCCACAGGCCCGGCGCGAGCAGGAGCAGCTGCATCAACACGCCAAAGGCGCACGCGGCGATCACGAACTGTCCGCCCACCGAGCGCCGGAACGACATCACGCCGAAGGTCAGCCCGGCCAGGAGGCTCCCGAACGCCAGCGCCGCCAGGAGAGCGCCCGCGAGGCTGCGCCGACCCGCCTCGTCGGCGAAGGCCACGACGACCACGTCCACGGCCCCGAAGACCGTGCCGCAGCAGAAGAACACGGCGGACACCGCGATGACGGCCGGGGACAGCACGCCGAACGCACCGGTCGCGCGGCGGCCCGGGGACGGCGGCGGCTCGGTGGCCCGCTGCGCGGTGAACGCCCACCCGCCGAGCAGCAGGATCGCGGCGGCGACCAGCACCCCGGCGGCCGGGGCGATCGAGGTGGCGAGGAAGGTCGCGAGCGGCGGCCCGACCACGAACACGATCTCGTCCAGCGCGGATTCCCAGGAGAACGCTCGCCGCTGCAAGGTCCGGTCAGGCAGCACGTGCATCCACCGGGCACGCACCATCGCGCCCATGTTGGGCCCGCACGCCCCGCCGAGCACGGCCAGCGCGAACCAGCTCGCCACCGGCCAGTCCCGCAGCACCGCGACGGCGAAGGCGCACCAGGCCGCCGTCCCCACCAGGATCACCGGGCGGGTGACCCGCGCCTGCCCGCGGGCGTCGACCGCTCGGGCGATGACCGGCATCACCAACGCGCCCGCCAGGGCCGCCGCCCCGGCGACTTGTCCCGCCAGCCCGTAGCTGCCGGTCGTCGCGCTGATCAACAGGATCACCGCGATGCTGAACTGCGAGATCGGCAACCGTGCCAGCAGACCGGTCGCGCTGAACGCCGCCGTCCCCGGGATCGCGAACAGCTCGCCGTACGACCTCAGCACGCCGCGCCCGCCACACACGCCACGCCCTCCGCGCCCGCCGCGGCGCCCTGCTCGCGGCGCCGGAGCGCGGCGTGCCACCGGGCCACGGTGTGGGCGGCCCAGGCGCCGAGCGCCCAGCCGACGATCACGTCGCTCGGGTGGTGCATGCCGCGGTACACCCGGGAGAAACCGACCGCCGCGGGGATCCCGTACGCCACCGCCGCCCGCGCGGCGCTCACCCGCGCGCTCTCCCCCGGCTGCCGCCGCCCCCAGGCCAGCCGCGCCACCGTGACGTGCACGGCCGTCGACGCCGCGGTGTGCCCGGAGGGAAAGCTCGACGTCGGGGCCGGCCGGTCCAGCCAGAGCACGTCCGGTCGCGCCCGGCCCACCAGCGCTGCCGCGCTCATGAACACGGCCGTCTCCAGGGCCGCCGCCGCGATCGGCTGGAGCCCGACGGGCAGCGCCCGCGGCGCGTCTCCCGGCCGCGACGCCTCGCCCGCCCGCGCCGAGGCCCGCGCCTGCAGCGCGACGCCGTACGCGAGGGCGGCGCCGATCGTCGGGGCCGTGTCCGCGTACGTGGACAGCGCCCACGTGACCTGGTCCGCACGGCTCCGGCGGCGGGTCACGAGCCAGTCGTTGACGGCGCGCTCCACCGACCAGGCCACCTGGGGACTCACCCCGGGCAGCAGCCGCCGCCCAAGGGCGCTTGATCCCGTGACGCACCGACCGATCCCCGCCACGGCCAGCGCGACGCCGACCGGCTCGGCCACCTCGCGGGCCACGGCCGCGGCGACCTCCCGCCGCTGCAGCTTGACCATGCGCCCACCCTAGAGGGGGCCGCCGACAACGGTTGCCGACCGGGGCACCTGCGCCTTCGTCGCGGAGACGTCCCCGCGACTAGGCTGCGACCCATGGATTTAGGCGTCGACTTCGGCACCACGCGCACGATCGTGGCGTACGCGGACCGCGGCAACTACCCGGTCGTCACGTTCTTCGACGAGCACGACGACGCCCACGACCATTTCCCGTCCGTGGTCGCGTTGCGGCGCGGCCACCTGCTCTACGGGTTCGAGGCCTGGGAGGCCGCGCAGGAGGGGGCGCCGCTGCTCCGCTCGTTCAAGCGGGCGCTGGCCGACCCGGCGGTGACCGCGCGCAGCACCATCGAGGTCGGAGACCTCCAGGTCCGCCTGCTGGACGTGCTCATCGGGTTCTTCGACGCCCTGTGGACGGCGCTGCGCACCAAGTCCTCCATCGCCGAGCACCTCGACGCCTCGCCCGTGTCGACCGTCGTCGCGGTGCCCGCGCACGCGCACGGGACGCAGCGCTTCCTGACGTTGGAGGCCTTCCGGCGGGCCGGGTTCACCGTCACCGGGATGCTCAACGAGCCGTCCGCGGCGGGCTTCGAATACACCCACCACCGGGGCAAGACCGTGACGTCGCGCCGGACCCGGGTGATCGTGTACGACCTCGGCGGCGGGACCTTCGACGCCTCGCTGGTCAGCGTCGACGGGACCAGCCACGACGTGCTGGCCTCGCTCGGCGTGAACCACCTCGGCGGCGACGACTTCGACGACGTGCTGGTCGCCTGCGCCCTCGAGGCCGCGGGCGCCTCGCGGGAGACGATGACCCGCCGGGCCTACCGGCAGCTCGTGGACGAGTGCCGCGAGGCCAAGGAGCACCTCGCCCCGCAGAGCAAGCGGCTCGCGCTGGAGGTCGGCGACGAGACGGTCGTCGTCACGGTCGCGGCGTTCTACGAGGCGGCGCGGCATCTGGTCGAGGCCTCGATCGACGCGATGGCGCCGCTGATCGCGGGCCTCGACGAGGGCGAGCCGGACCTGACCGACATCGCGGGGATCTACCTGGTCGGCGGCGCGAGCGGACTGCCCCTGGTGCCCCGGCTGCTGCGGGAACGCTTCGGGCGTCGCGTGCACCGATCGCCGTACCCGGCGGCGTCCACCGCGATCGGCCTGGCCGTCGCGGCCGATGACGACGCCGGCTACTCGCTGCGGGACCGCCTCTCCCGGGGGTTCGGCGTGTTCCGGGAGGCCTTCCACGGCCAGAGCCTGGCGTTCGACGCGCTCCTGGACCGCTCCGAGACCGTCCCGACCAGCGGGCACACGACCCTCACCCGGCGCTACCGGGCGGCGCACAACGTGGGGTGGTACCGCTTCGTGGAGTATGGCGAGACCGACGAGCGGGGCGAGCCGCGCGGGGACATCATGCCGTTCGCGGAGGTCGTCTTCCCGTTCGACCCGGCGCTGCAGGAGGACGGGTCCTCGCGCTCCGACGACCGGGCGGCTCTGCGGCTGCGGGGCGTGCCGGTGACGCGTACGGACGGCGGCCCCCTGATCGAGGAAACGTACGCGATCGACCCGAACGGGCTGGTGGAGGTCACGATCACGGACCTCGACACGGGGTACCTGCAGACCCATTCCCTGCAGTCCTCCGGCCCGGAGCCCCTCACCCGGGAGACGGCCCCCCCGACCCGGCCACCTGGACGGGGTAATCCCCGTACGAACGGGGATCCTCCAGCGGTTCCAAGTGGCAGGTCAGCAGGACGTCCTCCATCTGCCGGGCGACCTGCGCCTCCAGCTCCTCGATGAGGTCGTGACCGCGCCGGACGCTCCAGTCCCCGGGCACGAGCACGTGCACCTCCGCGAACCGCTGGTGACCCGCCTGGCGCGTCCGCAACGCGTGGAAGTGCACCCCGCCGGTCTCGAACTGGCGCAGGACGCCCGCCAGCTCGGCGTTCTCCTTCTCGTCCCACGCAGTGTCCATGAGCCCCAGGACGGACTCCCGGATCAGCCGATAGCCGGTCACCAGGATGTTCAGGCCGACGAGGATCGCGACGATCGGGTCCAGCCGCCACACCCCGGTGAGGGCGACCAGCCCGACGCCCAGGACGACACCCGCCGAGGTCCACACGTCGGTCAGCAGGTGCTTGCCGTCCGCGATCAGGGTGAGGGACCGGTTGCGCCGCCCGGCCCGCACCAGCACGAACGCGACCGCGCCGTTCAGCGCCGAAGCCACCACCGAGATCAGCAGGCCGATCCCGACGTTCTCCAGAGGCTGCGGGTCGAGCAGCCGCGCGACGGCGGTCGTGATGATGAACAGGGACGCGAAGAGGATCATCGCGCCCTCCACGACGGCCGAGAAGTACTCCGCCTTCGCGTGCCCGAACGGATGCCGCGGGTCGGCGGGCCGGGCCGCGATCGTCAGCGCGATCAGCGCGACGATCGCGGCCACGAGGTTCACCACGGACTCGGCCGCGTCCGACAGCAGGCCCACGGAGCCGGTCAGCCAGAAGGCCCCGGTCTTCAGCGAGATCGTGACCACGGCCGTCGCCACCGACAGCCAGGCGTAGCGGGTCAGGCGGCGACGGTCTCGCGGCGCCGCCGCTCCCGCTTCGAGGGATTCAGCCACGTCCCCCAGTATGGCCCCGCCCGCAGTATGGCCCCGCCCGCAGTATGGCCCCGCCCGCAGTAGGGCCCCGCCCGCGCGGGTGGATCGGTTAGCCGGAGTAGACGGCGTACCCGCGGTAGGACGTGTTGACCCGCTGGAACGACGTGGAGGTGTTGCTGGCGCGGGACCCGAGGAACACGGTCCCGTCGCCCGTCACCGCCACGAGGTTGTTCTTCCCGTCGCCGTACGCGTCCGAGACGCCGGTCAGGGAGGCGTACGCGCCCCAGTTGCCGCTCTGGGTGTCCTGGGCGGTGAAGCCACCCTTGCCGTCTCCGTAATAGATCACCCCGACGCCGGAGTACGTCACCGCCGCGAGGTCGGGCTTCTTGTCACCGTTCCAGTCCCCCACGGCGGCGATCGACTTGATGCCGCCCCAGCCGTGCCCGATCTTGCGCCCGCTGGTGGCGAAACCGCCGCGGTTGTCGCCCGCGTAGAAGTACATGTCGCCCGTCGTCCGGTGCGTCGCGATGATGTCCGGCGTGCCGTCGCCGTTCCAGTCACCCGGGGCGACGATCGTCTGCATGCCGTTCCACCCCGTGCCGATCCGACGACCCGAGCTGAGCTTGCCGGCGGTCGTGCTGGGATAGAGGAAGAGCTCCGCGGTGGAGGACTTGCGGGCGATGACGTCGGGCCGGGCGTCCCCCGTCCAGTCGCCGCCGATCGTGACGACGTCCATGGTGTTCCAGCCGCTCCCGCCGTAGAGCTCCATCGGCGTCATCTGGCCCTTGCCGGTGGGGCTGGCGAGGGTCAGGCGGCCGCTGGCGTCCCGCCCGAGGATGTCGGAGTCGTTCATGCCGTCCACGTCGCGGTCGAGCGCGCCGGCCGGGACCCGGGGAGCGGGGGGCGGCGTGACCGCGCCGCCGCTGCCGGCCACGAGCTTGCGGACGTTGGCGCGGATCGAGGGGATCAGCGGGTAGAGGTTCGCGCCGGGGCAGGCGGTGAAGTAGTTGTCGCGGTGCCCCGTGATCGTGGGCATCCACTCCTCGCGCGCGGTCTTGTTGTTGTAGATGAGCATCCGACCGCTCGGGTCGAAGCCGTACTGGGTGGCGGCCCAGCCGATGATCCGCTCCAGGGATTTGCGCGCCGGGGTGGAGAGCACCTCCGACTCGTAGTTGCCGAGCATCGACACGCCCATCGCCCGGTCGTTGTTGGACAGATGCGCGGCCGGGAACACCGGCTGCTCCGGGTAGAGCCACGCCCGGCCCTGCCAGATCCGGCCCCAACGGTCGATCACATAGTTGTACGCGATGTCGTCCCAGCCCAGCGTCTTGGTGGCGTACCGGTACATGCTGCGCATCATGCCCGGGACCTGGTCCCTCGTGTAATTGTTGGTGTCGGCCGTGTGGTGGATGATCACGCCCTTGACCGTGTTGGACATCGGCCTCCCGGTGCGCCACGTCTCGTCGGCACCCCACTGCGCGCGGCTGAGGATCTGCGGCCGGACCACCGCGGCGTGCGCGGCACCCGCCGGCTGTTGCTCGGGCGCCTTGTCCGCCTCGGAGACGCCCGGGTCGATGACCGTCACCTCCGGGTCGACCGGCACCTGGGCGGGGCCGCCGAGCACCCGGGCCTGCACCTTGCTCGCGCCGGAGAGCATGATCAGCTCGCTGCCGACTCGGGTCACGCTCCCCGCGGCGGACTCGTCCGGACCCGACGAGGTGTCGACGGTGACGTTGGTCCACTCGCCCCACGCGTCGCCCTTTAGGGCGCGGTACTGCACCTGCGAGCCGACGCCCGTCCCCTTCTCCCAGGTGATGCCGACCGCGGCCAGGGAGGGGTTGACGTCCTGCGGGGTCGTGGCCTTGAGGACCGAGACGCCCTGGTTGGGCAGCGTCTGGGCGCCCAGACGCTCGCGGGCGTTGTCCCGGGTGGCCTTCGCGATCTCGGTGGCCGGCGCCAGGGCGGCGTCGGCGACCTCCTCATGGGAAGAGTCGACCATTTTGGCGGTCGACTCTGTGCCGGAGACGGGTTGGGGCGTCGGCTTCGCCGCGCTGAGGTCCAGCGGGACGATGACGAATAGGGGGGCGAGCAGGGTGCCCGCGACCAGGGATGACAGGCGTCGCAACCGCACGTTGCTTCACTCCTCGACTAGCGGCTCGGCGACGCGCCGAAGCGCCGCCCGGAACCCGTCGCGCGACGGTGACGCGTCGCGCGCGGAGATGTGTCCGGAGGAACCATCGGCACGCCAGGGATGAACCTGAGAACTCTAGAGTGAATTTCTTTGTGCGAGAAGAGTATTCGATTATGAAACGGGCATATCGGTCAGAGAAGACCGCTGCGGCCCACAGCCAAGGCCCGGCGGTCCCTCATGGGACCACCGGGCCTGACGGGTCACCGACCGACCGCGCGTGGCGGCCGGCGGCGGGGCTTACTGGCCGCCGGGGTGCTGCCGCTCCGGGCGACCCTGGCCGATGTCGGCCAGCATGTCGATGAACCAGTCCTGGCGGTAGTCGAACGGCTTGTGCCCCGCGATCCGGTCGAACTCGATCGGACGCAGCTCGTCGCCGTGGTCCTCGTCGTTGCCGATCACGCCCGGCGTGCCCGCGAGCGCGCTCTCCACCGCGAGGTCGGTCATCGAGCGGATCAGGTCGAGGTCGTACTGGTTCGCCGGCGCCGACCGCGAGAAGTAGCCCGACTTCTGCACGTTGGTCTTTTGGGCGTCCAGCAGCTCCGCGAACTGCTTGCCGAACCAGGCGCCCGGGTTGATCTCGTTGAGCCGCACGTGCCCGAACGCGTCGCGCGGGACCTCCTCACCGCGCTTTTCCATCAGGTCGACGATGTCCGAAACGCCGGCGCCCTCGGAGATGAAGAGGTTGACGCAGCCGAGCTCGTCCATGACGGCCCGCAGGCGCTCGGCCTCGCGTTCGATCTCGATCTCGACCTCGGGCACGTACACGCCGTGAATGTCCCACGCGCGCCGGTCCAGTCCGATCTCGGGCAGCCACTCGCGGCTGTCCAGCCACTCCCGGTACTTGCGCGCCGTGGCCGCGGTCAACCACCCGCAGTTGCGGCCCATGACCTCGTGGATCATCAGCATGCGCGAGCCCGAGTTGTGCTCGGCCATGAAGTTCGCGGCGAACCTCGCGCCCTGCTCGGCCGCTGTGTCCGCCCCGAGGGACTGGCGGATCGGGACGATGTCGTTGTCGATCGTCTTCGGCAGGCCGACGACCACCAGGTGGTGGCCGCTCTCCTCCAGGTGGGCGGCCAGGTCGGCGGCGGTCGTGTTCGTGTCGTCGCCACCGATGGTGTGCAGCACGTCGACGCCATCGTCGGTGAGCCGCTTCGCCGCGAACGCCAGCGGGTCCACGCCGTCGGGGACCAGACCGCGCTTGACCAGATCCTTCGCGTTGGTCAGCTTGACCCGGGAGTTACCGATCGGCGAGCCGCCGTACTGGTGCAGCAGCCCGGCCTTCTCCCGGACGCCCGGGGTGATCGTGATCGAGTCACCGGTGAGCAGGCCCTGGTAGCCGTGCTTGTACGCGATGATCTCGACGTCGGGCGCCAGCTGGGTGTACCGCTCGATCAACCCCCCGACGGCGGAGGACAGACACGGGGCATATCCCCCCGCGGTGAGCAGGGCCACTCGGCGTACGGTCACGGTGCATCAGCTCCCACCAGGTCGACGAAATTCTGGCGCCAGCCTAGTGGCTCGTCCCGTCGCAGGCGGCGGGACGAAGACAGCCGTACGGGAGTGAGCCGGGCCCGCGTCGCCCGCCGCGGGACCGCTCAGCCGCGCCCGCGGGGCAGGTCCCAGGTGTGCACCGGCCGGTTGGCCTCGACGTGGTCGAGGTAGACGGCGAGCATCTGGCGCAGCGCCTCGGCGCGCTCCAGCCCGCGCTGCTCGTAGCGGCGGACGGCCTCGACCTGCCACGACGCGCCGTTCTGGCGGCGCACGCAGCGGCCCTCGATGACCCCGAGGTAGTGGTCGACGGCGCGGGCCGAGACGCCCCGCTCGTCCAGGCCCTGGGCCGCCAGGGGAAGCAGGTGCCGCAGGATCAGCTCCTCGACGGTGACGGTGGCGTACCCCGGCCAGTACATCCGCGCGAAGATCCCCTCCCGCGCGCCGGCGAGGAAGTTGGACTCCGCCGCGGAGAAGCTCATCTGGCTCCACACCGGGCGGCGCTCGGCGGCGAGCACCGCGACCAGCCCGTAGTAGAACGCGGCGTTCGCGACCATGTCCACGGCCGTCGGGCCGCTGGGCAGCACGCGGTTCTCCACCCGCAGGTGCGGCACGCCCCCGGCGGTGTCGTAGATGGGCCGGTTCCAGCGGTAGATCGTGCCGTTGTGCAGCATCAGCTCCGACAGCTGCGGGGCCGTACCCGAGTCCAGGACCGCGAGCGGGTCCTCGTCGGTGGTCTCGGGCAGCAGGGCGGGGTAGTAGCTGACGTTGTCCTCGAAGAGGTCGAAGATCGAGGTGATCCAGCGGTCCCCGAAGTAAACCCGGGGCCGCACCCCCTGGTTGGCGAGCTCGATCGAGCGGGTGTCGGTCGCCTGGCGGAAGAGCTCGATGCGGGTCTCGTGCCACAGCGAGCGCCCGCACAGGAACGGCCCGTTGGCGGCGATCGCCACCTGCGGGCCCGCGATGGCCTGCGCGGCGTTCCAGGCGTGCGCAAAGCGATTCGGCGCCACCTGCAGGTGCAGCTGCAGGGACGTGCAGCCGGCCTCGGGGGCGATCGTCTCGCTGTAGAAAGACAAGCGCTCGCCCGTCGGGCCCTCGATGTCGATGAGGATGTCCTCGCCGCGCGCGCGCATGATGGCGTCGTTCAGTGCCAGGTAACGGGTGGACTCGCTGAGCCAGCCGGGGCCGAAGTCGTCCACCGTCAGGGTCGGGACGATCCCGATGGGGGCGGGGCGCGCGCCGAACTCCTCTCCGGCCGCACGGACCTGGTCCAGACGGCTCAGCAGCTCCTTCTCCAGGCTGAACGCCTCGTCCCCCTTGAACGCGCGGGGTTCGATGTTCACCTCGAGGTTGAAGGTGCCCAGCTCCGGGACGAACGCCGCATCGTCGAGGTTCTCCAGGACGGCGGCGTTCGTGCGGCTCGGCGCGAAGTCCTCCCCCACGAGGGTGAACTCCATCTCGAGCCCGGTCGTCGGGTGGGCATCGAAGCTGTGCCCGGCGAGCATCTGCTCGAAGACGTCGAGGTCCTGGCGGACCTTCTCGCGATAGCGCTGGCGGTCCCGGTTGCTCCACACCGCGCCGTGCACCTCGGCACCCATGTCGTTGCCACCCCCGTTCGGGCCGGTCGTCTGCGAGAAGGCCGCGGCCGTCAGGCGTACGACCGTCCGTGTCGCACCCGAGCAAACCACACGAACTGACCGGCGCGCACACACACCGGGCGCGGTCGTTCCCGGCCGCGCCCCCGCGGCGGATCAGTCAGCCTCGGGCATGGGCGGGCAGGAGCAGACAAGGTGTCGGTCCCCGTAGGCGCCGTCGATCCGGGCGACCGGGGGCCAGTACTTGGCGACGCGGTCCACGCCGGGCGGGTAGACGGCGCGCTCCCGGTCGTACTCCCGCTCCCATGGGTCGAGGAGGCAGTGCGCCGGGTGCGGCGCCCCGCGCAGCGGCGAGGCGGCCAGCGCGATCTCGCCGTCGGCCACGTGGCGGATCTCCTCGCGGATCTCGATCAGCGCGTCGCAGAACCGGTCCAGCTCACGCAGGTTCTCGCTCTCCGTCGGCTCGACCATGAGGGTGCCGGGCACGGGGAAGCTCATCGTCGGGGCGTGGAACCCGTAGTCGATCAGGCGCTTGGCGACGTCCTCCACGCTCACGCCGGTCGCCTTCGTCAGCGGGCGCAGGTCGAGGATGCACTCGTGGGCAACCAGCCCGCCCGGCCCGCTGTAGAGGACCGGGTAGTGCTCCCGCAGCCGGGCCGCGACGTAGTTGGCGTTCAGGACCGCCACCTGCGTGGCGCGGCGGAGCCCGTCGGTGCCCATCAGGCGGATGTACGCCCACGAGATCGGGAGGACCCCGACGGACCCGTACGGCGCGGACGCGATCGGGCCGCTGCCGGTGACCGGACCCGCGTCCGGATCCAGGGGGTGGTTCGGCAGGAACGGCGCCAGGTGCTCCCGGACCGCGACCGGACCGACCCCGGGACCTCCACCGCCATGCGGGACGCTGAACGTCTTGTGAAGGTTGAGGTGGCTGGCGTCGCCGCCCATCCGCCCCGGCCGGGCGAGGCCCACCAGGGCGTTCATGTTCGCCCCGTCGATGTACACCTGCCCGCCCGCGGCGTGGACCCGCTCGCACAACTCGCCCAGCGAGTCCTCGTACACGCCGTGAGTGGAGGGGTACGTGACCATCGCGGCCGCGATCCTCTCGCCGTGCTGTGCCAGCTTCTCCGCGAGATCCGCCAGGTCCACGCCCCCGTCCGGCGCGGTCCGGACCACGACCACGCGCAGGCCGGCGAGGACGGCGCTGGCGGCGTTGGTCCCGTGCGCGCTCGCGGGGATGAGGCACACGTCGCGGTGCCCCTCCCCGCGCGCGGCGTGGTACCCGCGGATGGCCAGTAGGCCCGCCAGCTCGCCCGCGGCGCCGGAGTTGGGCTGGACGCTCACGGCGTCGTACCCCGTCAACTCCGCGAGCCAGCGCTGCAGATCCGCCACGAGGGCGCGGCTGCCGGCCATCTGGTCGGCAGGCGCGAACGGGTGGACCTCGGCCAGTTCGGGCCACGTAATAGCTTGCATCTCAACTGCAGCGTTAAGCTTCATCGTGCAGCTACCCAGGGGGATCATCCCCCGGTCGAGGGCGTAATCCCGGTCGGCGAGCCGCCGCAGGTAGCGCATCATCTCGGTTTCGGAGTGGTACGCGTGGAACTCGGCGGCGCGCAGGTAATCGCTCGTCCGCCGCAGCTCCACGGGCCAGTCGGGGGAGGCCTCGCCCGCGCCCTCCTTCGCCGAGCTGTCGTTGGTGCGGACCCCGAAGGCCGTCAGCACCCGCGCGACGTCGCGGGCCGTCGTCGTCTCGTCGAGGCTGAACGCCACCGTGTCCGCGTCGACGCGCCACAGGTTGTAGCCGGCGTCCAGGGCGGCCGCCATGACCTCCGCGGCCCGCCCGGGCACCCGTACCGTGAGCCGGTCGAAGAAGGGGTCGCCGGTCAGCTCCAGGCCCGCGCCCGTCAGGGCCGCCGCCGCGGCGCGCGCGTGGGCGTGCACGCGCGCCGCGATGCGCCGCAGCCCGTCGGGACCGTGGTAGACGGCGTACATGGCGGCCAGGATCGCGAGCAGGACTTGCGCGGTGCAGATGTTGCTGGTCGCCTTCTCGCGGCGAATGTGCTGCTCGCGGGTCTGCACGGCCAGCCGGTACGCAGGCGCGCCGAGCGCGTCGACGCTGACGCCCACCAGGCGGCCGGGCATGGCCCGGACCAACCCCTCACGGACCGCCAGGTACGCCGCGTGCGGCCCCCCGCACATCATCGGCACCCCGAAGCGCTGGGTCGTGCCGACCGCCAGGTCGGCGCCCCACTCCCCCGGCGGGACCAGCAGCGTCAGGGCGAGCAGGTCGGCCGCCGCGGCCACCAGCCCGCCCGCCTCGTGGACCGCAGCGGCCAGCGCGGTCCAGTCCCGCACCGATCCGTCCGCACCCGGCACCTGCACGATGGCGCCGAACACGGGACGCCCGCCGGCACGCTCCTCGACCTGCGCAGCGGAGGCGACGCTGCGCAGGTCGGCGACGACCACGTCGATGCGCAGCGGCTCGGCCCGCGCCCGCAGCACCGCGGCGCTCTGCGGCAGGATCTGGGCGTCGACGAGGAGGACCGCGTCCTGCGGCGCCTTCGAGACGCGCCGCATCAGGGTCATCGCCTCGGCGGTCGCGCTCGACTCGTCCAGCAGCGACGCGTTGGCGATGTCAAGCCCCGTCAGGTCGGCCACCATCGTCTGGAACAGCAGGAGCGCCTCGAGCCGACCCTGGGAGATCTCGGGCTGATAGGGCGTGTACGCCGTGTACCAGGCGGGGTTTTCCAGGACGCACCGCTGCACCACGGGGGGCAGCACCGTGCCGTGGAACCCCAGGCCGATCAGCGAGGTCACCCGGCGGTTGCGCGCGGCGAGGGCTCGCAGCTCCTCCAGGACGGCCTGCTCGCTGGGCGCCGCCGGCAGGTCGCACGCGCCGACCGGGTCCCTCGGCCCGTTCCGCAGCCCGTCCCGCAGCCCGTCCCGCAGCGCGGCGTCGATCAGCGCGTCGAGCGAGCGGTGCCCGACCGCCTCGAGCATGGCGGCCACTGCCTCGGGGTCCGGGCCGATGTGGCGCGCGGCGAAGGCGGGCAGGTTGGCGCGATTCCCGGGCGGGGAGGAGGGGAGCGGCATGGGGCGATCCTCTCAGCCCCGATCGGACCGCCCGTACGCGGTGTGGTCCGCCCGTTACCCCCGGGTCAGCTGATCCGGCGGGCGCGGCGCCGCGCCGCGAGCTGGTCGCCCTCGTGCTCCAGATCCTCGTCGTCTTGCTCGACGCGCTCCGTCGGCAGCTGGGCGAGGTCTCCCTCCACCTCGCGCCACACGCGACCGACGGCGATCCCGAAGACGCCCTGGCCGCCCTGGACCAGGTCGATCACCTCGTCGGTGGAGGTGCATTCGTAGACGGACGCCCCGTCGCTCATCAGCGTGATCTGCGCCAGGTCGTCGACGCCGCGCTCGCGCAGGTGCTCGACGGCGACGCGGATCTGCTGCAGGGAGACGCCGGTGTCCAGCAGCCTCTTGACCACCTTGAGCACCAGGACGTCGCGGAAACCGTACAGCCGTTGCGTCCCGGACCCCCCGGCAGAGCGCACCGACGGCTCGACCAAGCCGGTGCGCGCCCAGTAGTCCAGCTGCCGGTACGTGATCCCCGCCGCCCGCTGGGCGATCGGCCCCCGGTATCCCGCGTGGGCGTCGAGCTGCGGCAGGTCGTCGTCGAACAGCACGCCCTGGGCGCCCGCCGTCTCGCGGCCCTTCGCCTCGTTCGCCTCGACCACGGCATCTCCTTCATTCCGCATCCGCTACCTGCGGCGACATCTCGACCGTACGAGCACCCCCGGACCACGTCAACGACCGCGCCCGCGACACGCCGAAGCCGACGTTCAGCTCCCGTACCTACTAACCCTCACGTTAAGGGTTAGCCCCATCCCTCACCGGTGATGCTCAGCCCGGCAACCGCGCTGAGCCCCGCGACAACGTCCTGACCTGCACGGACCCTCACGCGTCGGGCCGCTCCGCAGGACCCTCACCCGGGCCCTCCTCGGTTCCCTCCCCCGTGACGAAGTCTTCCGCAGACACCTGGTCCAGGAACTCCCGGAACCGCTCCACCTCGTCGTCCTCGTCCTCGGTCACGGCGATTCCGGCCTCGTCCATGAGGGATTCGACGGCCCGGATCGGCGCGTTCGTCCGCAGCGCCAGGGCGATCCCGTCGGAGGTGCGCGAGTTCACGTGCACCCCGTTGTCGAAGACGAGTTCCGCGTGGAAGATGCTGTCCTTCAGCTCCACGATGCGGACCTCCACCACGGACCGCCCGAGGGCGTTGATCACGCTCGCGAGCAGGTCGTGCGTGAGCGGCCGGGGCGGGATCACGCCCTGTTGGGCGTAGGCGATGGCGGCCGCCTCAGCGGCCCCGACCCAGATGGGCAGGTACCGGTCCCCGTCCCGCTCCCGCAAGAGCACGATGGGCTGATTCGTCGGCATCTCGACGCGCACGCCGAGGACATCGAGGTCCTTCACACCACTCACGATACGTCGCCCGGGGCCGCCCCGCCCCCCTCCGCTTTTTGCGGGGCACCTCACCGCCGGGACAGGCCGGCCTTCACGAGCGCGGCGTGCAGGGCGAGGCACTGGTGCAAGAGGTCGGCCTGGAGCGCGTCCGCGCGCTCGTCGCCGCGGCGCCGGGCGGGCGCGAGCACCTGGTCCGCCAACCCGATCTCCCGCTCCGCGGCCGTGCGGAAGGGGCGCAGGTGCCGCGCCTCGATGCCGTAGGAGGCCAGGGCGGCCGCCGCGGCGGCGACCGGCAGCGCGCTCGCTTCGAAGAGCCCGTCGGCGTCGGGCCGGAGCAGCCCGTACGTGACCAGAGCGGCCAGCGTCGTCTCGTCCAGGCCGCTGCTGCGGCAGATCTCCTCGCCGGTCAAGCGCAACGCGCTGGCGTCGGCGGCGAAGTAGTCCGCGGCCGGCACGTCCGGATCCGCCGGCGGCGCCGGGACGTGGGCGCGGGTCGCCTCCGGCGGGGGCGCCTCCAGGCCGCGGTCCATCGCGTCCAACGCCTCACGGATCACCTTCAGCGGCCAGAACCGCTCCCGCTGGGCGGTCAGGATGTAGCGCAGCCGCGCGATGTCGTCGGGGCTGTAGACCCGGTAGCCGGACGCCGTGCGTCCCGGGGCCAGCAGCCCCTCGGACTCCAAGAACCGGATCTTCGAGATGCTGACGTCGGGGAAATCGGGGGTGAGCAGGTTCAGGACAGCACCGATCGTCAGCTTGCCCGAACCGGACGACTCGGCCACGCTGCCCTCCCGCTCCCGTCAGCTCTCGCCGCGGGCGGAGGTGTAGAACACGAGCCGGAACTTGCCGATCTGCACCTCGTCACCCGTGCGCAGCGAGATGTGATCGACGAGCTCGCGGTTGACGTACGTGCCGTTGAGCGAGCCCACGTCGCGCACCAGGAACGCGTCGCCGTCCTGCTCGAAGAGGGCGTGCTTGCGCGAGACGGTCACGTCGTCGAGGAAGATGTCGCTGTCCGGGTGCCGCCCCACGGTCGTGAGCGGGGCGTCCAGCAGGAAGCGCGCGCCCGCGTTGGGCCCGCGCAGCACGAGGAGCAGCGCCGTCCCGGGACGGAGGGCGTCGATGGTCGCGTGGTCGTCCGTCGACAGGCTGCGGTCGAGCTCGACCTGAGCCTCCAGGTCGCCGATGCCCGCGAACCGCATCGTCGAGGGATCGCCGGGACGGGCAGACGGCTGCGCCGAATCCCCGGGACGGTCGAGCGGGCGCTCCGCTCCCGTCTGGGATGGGTCGGTCACGGGGGTCACCTCTTCCTGGGGGTTCTTGCGTCGATCGTACGAATGCCAGGCCCGGCCGTCCGGACCGGTGGCAGACCACCGTCGGATGCGCGATGTGGGGGATCAGACTATCCCATGGGGCGCCGAGGCCTCGCCGCCACCAGGGCGTCTGTGGATGGGGCGTCTGTGGATGGGGCGTCTGTGGATGGGGCGTCTGTGGATGGGGCGTCTGTGGATGGGGCGCCGGACGATGGGACTGACGGTACGAGGGCCCGCGGCCGGGTCGGCGCCCCCGCGGGCATCCGTGGGCTCAGGGCAGCTGCGCCATGTAGGCCTCCACGTCGAGGAGCGCCTCCAGGTCGTCGTCTCCGCTCGGGCGCAGTTCGTACATCCAACCCTGACCGTAGGGGTCCGCGTTGACCAACTCGGGCGTGTCGTTCAGCGCGTTGTTCACGGCGGTGATGGTGCCGGCGACCGGGCTGAAGATGTCGCTGACCGACTTGGTGGATTCCACCTCTCCGCACGCCGCCCCCGCCGGGACCTCGTCGCCCACGCTCGGCAGGCTCACGAACACCACGTCGCCGAGCGCGTCCTGGGCGAAGGCCGTGATCCCGATGCGGAGGAGCCCGTCGTCACGGCGCTGCACCCATTCGTGCTCGGGGGTGTAGCGCAGGTCTCGGGGGTAGTCGAGGTCGCTCATGCGGTTAGCGTACGTCCCCCTCGGGCGTCGCTTCACCGCCGGTCGCGGCGCTGATCATCTCGCGCGCCTGGGCCAGGTACATCACGAAGGCGAGCCAGTAGAGCCCGAGGCCCCACCAGGCGAAAGCCCACCCCACCGGGAGCACCCACCCGGCCCAGGTGGGCTGCCAGGTCGCGAAGAGGAGCAGCGGGAACGCATAGAGGAGGTTGAAGGTGGCAGCCTTGCCGACGAAGTTCACCGGCATGCCCCGGTAGCCGACGCGACGCACGCGGCGCACCAGGATCGAGCCGGCGAGGTCCCGCAGGAGCAGCGCGGCCACGAACCACCAGGGCAACAGCCCGCGCACCAGGAAGGCGATGAGGGTGGAGAGGATGTAGAGCCGGTCGGCGACGGGATCCAGCGTCTGGCCCAGCCGGGTGACCTGGTCGAATCGGCGAGCGATCCACCCGTCGACGTAGTCGGTGACCCCCGAGGCGGCGAGCACGAGCAGCGCCCAGCCGTCGTGACCGCGCAGGATCAGCACGAGGAAAACCGGAACCCCCACGAGGCGGACCATCGACAACGCGTTGGGGATCGTCCAGACCCGGTCGTACGACGAGCGCTCGTCCTGACCCGGGTCCACGTGGCGAGCCTAGTCGACCGCCCCGCACGGCCCTGCGGCGCGCTGAGCAGCGGGCGCCTGAAACCGACCCCGGACGCGACGAAGCCCAGGTGAGAAGCATGCTCCCACCTGGGCTGATACGTCGGGACGACAGGATTTGAACCTGCGACCCCTTGACCCCCAGTCAAGTGCGCTACCAAGCTGCGCCACGTCCCGGGCCGCGCGCGGATCTGCTCCGCGAACCCGTGCAGACTACCCCAGGAGGGCGGGCGTCCACCAATCCCCCACGCCGCAGGTCGGCCTCGCGACCGTGCCTCGTCAGCGGGTGCGGCGGCGCTTCTCCCGGACCCGCACGGAGATCTCGATCGGCGTCCCCGCGAAGCCGAACTCCTCGCGCAGTCGGCGCTCCAGGAACCGCCGGTACGGGGCCTCCACGAACCCGCTCGCGAAGATCACGAACCGCGGCGGCTGGGTCGCCGCCTGCGTCGCGAACAGGATGCGGGGCTGCTTGCCGCCGCGCACCGGGTGGGGATGCGCGGAGACGACCTCGCCGAGGAAGGCGTTGAGGCGCGCCGTCGGGACTCGGGTGTCCCACGACTCCAGGGCCGTCTCCAGGGCGGGCGCGAGCTTGTCCGTGTGCCGACCCGTGCGGGCGGAGACGTTGACGCGCGGCGCCCACGCGACCTGGTCCAGGTCGCGGGCGATCTCCTTCTCCAGGTAGTAGCGGCGCTCCTCGTCCAGCAGGTCCCACTTGTTGTACGCGATCACCAGCGCCCGCCCGGCGTCGGTCACCTGCTGGATCACGCGGACGTCCTGCTCGGCGATCCGGTCCTCGGCGTCGATCAGCACCACCGCGACCTCGGCCCGTTCCAGGGCCGCCTGGGTCCGCAGCGAGGCGTAGAACTCGGTCCCCCGGCTCGTGCGGGACCGGCGCCGGATGCCCGCCGTGTCGATGAAGCGCCACATCTTCCCGCCGACCAGGACGTCCTCGTCCACCGGGTCCCGGGTCGTTCCCGCCGTGGCGTCGACCACCACCCGCTCCGAGCCGGCCAGCTTGTTGAGCAGGCTGGACTTGCCCACGTTGGGCCGCCCGACCAGGGCGACCCGGCGCAGCCCGTCCTGCGTACCGGGACCGTGCTGCCGCTGCGACGGCAGCACCTCCAGGATCGCGTCCAGCAGATCCCCGGTGCCGCGCCCGTGCAGCGCAGACACCGGCCACGGTTCGCCGATGCCGAGCCCCCACAGGGCGGCGGCGTCGGCCTCGCCGCGTTGGTCGTCCACCTTGTTCGCGGCCAGCACCACGGGCCGACCGGAGCGCCGCAGCATCCGCACCACGGCCTCGTCGGTGTCGGTCGCGCCGACCGTGGCGTCCACGACGAACAGCACGACGTCCGCCAACTCGACCGCGATCTCGGCCTGCTCCGCCACCCGGACCTGGATCCCCTCCGGGTCGATCTCCCAGCCGCCCGTGTCGACCAGCGTGAAGCGCCGCCCGGACCACTCCGCGTCGTAGGAGACCCGGTCCCGCGTCACCCCCGGCACGTCCTCGACCACGGCCTCGCGGCGGCCGATGATGCGGTTCACCAGCGTGGACTTGCCGACGTTCGGGCGCCCGACGACCGCGACGAGCGGGGCGGGCGGCGCGGCGGCCGCCGCCGGGGCCCCGTCGGCGCCGCCCTCGAGCAGCACGCGGTCCTGGGCGTCGAGCTCGAACTCCTCCAGCCCGGCGAGCAGCGCGTTCGACACCTCCTGGGGGGTCGGGCCGTCGGTGGGGGGCAGGCCGGTCACGGTGGTGTCCTTCGGTTCGTACGGGAGGGCGGCCCGGCCATTCTCCCCCACGTCGCCCCGAGGTGCCGCCACGCGCCCGGCCAGCGCCTCCCGGCTACCCGCCCGTTCCCCGCTACCCGCCCGCTCCCCGCTAGCCGGTCGCTCCCGCTCCCCGTATCCCGCCACGGCGGGGATCAGCCGGGCGGGACGAGCGCCAGCACCGCGGCCACCGTCTGGTCGCGGGTCAGCTCCGAGTTGTCCAGCACGGTCACGCCCTCCGCGGCGCGGGTGAACTCGGCGACCGCGGAGTCGTCCCGGTCCCGGCGCAGCACCTGGTCCCGGGTCGCCTCGATCAGCCGGTCCCCCGCGCGACCGTGCAGCTGCCGGGCGCGGCGGAGAAGGCGGGCCTCCTCGGAGGCGGTCAGCAGCACCCGTACCTCGGCGTCGGGTGCGACGACGGTGGTCGTGTCGCGGCCCTCCAGCACCATCCCGCCCTCGGTCCGGGCGTCGCGCACGAGCTGTCGCTGCCGGTCGATCAACACCTCGCGCACCTCCAGGTTCGTGGCGACCTGGGAGACCACGGTGGAGATGCGGGTGCGGCGCAGCTCGGCGTCCACGTCACGCCCCGCCAGCAGCACGGCGGGCGCGTTCGGGTCGGTCACCATCGTCAGGGGCAGGTCCCGCGCCGCCCGGACCACCGCCTCGGCGTCCGTCACGTCGATGCCGTGCTCCAGGCACCACCACGTGACCGCGCGATACATCGCGCCCGTGTCGAGGTAGCGCACCCGCAGGCGCTGCGCGACCAGCTTCGACACGCTCGACTTACCCGACCCGGAGGGTCCGTCGATGGCCACGGTCACGGGGGCGCGCAGGGTCTCCACGAGTCCGCAGCCTAACTTCTCGCCGCCGCGGGACTCAGGCGCGCGCTCCGGGGTGACGTCAGACGTGCGCTCCGGGGTGACGTCAGGCGTGAACGGTCCAGCCGAGGTCGGCCAACGCCACGCGCAACGGCTCCACGGCCGCCGGCACCACCATGAGCTCCACCGAGCCGATCGGCCGGCCGACCGCGTGCTCGAAGTGCAGGTCCTCCAGGTTGACGCCCGCGTCGCCGACGTCGGTGAGCAGGCGGGCCACCTGGCCCGGGGTGTCCGAGACCACGACCGTGACCACGCCGAAGGTCGTCGAGCTCGTCCCGTGCTTGCCGGGGATCCGCCATCGCCCGGCCTGGCCGTCGGCGATCGCGCGGGCGAGGACGGCCCGCGCCCCGTGCGCCACCTCGGGGTCGTCGGCCAGCCGCGATAGCGCATCGATCACGGCGTCGAGTTCGGCGCGCAGTTCGCGCAGGACGTCCGCGACTGCCGGGGCGTTGCCCGCGAGGATCTGGGTCCATAGCGCGGGGTCGGATTCGGCGATACGCGTGACGTCGCGCACCCCCTGCCCGGCCAGGGCCACGGCGGGCAGGGGCAGGTCCAGCATGCGGGAGGCGACGAGGCTCGCGGCGACCTGCGGCGCGTGCGACACCGCAGCCACCGCCGCGTCGTGCTCCTCCGCGCCCATCCGGACCACCGCGGCTCCCACGAGACCCGCGAGTTCGGTCACCACGGCGACGGCGCCCGGCGCCGAGTCCTCGTGGGGTGCCACCACCCACGGGCGGCCCTCGAAGAGGTCCGGCTGGGCCGCCACCGCCCCGGTACGTTCCCGCCCGGCCATGGGGTGGGAGCCGACGTATCGCCCGAGAAGCGCCGCCGCGGCGGGATCGCCCGCCAGCTCATCCCGTACCTGCTTCAGGATCCGGCCCTTCACCGACGCGACGTCCGTGACCGCCGCGTCCGGGAACGCCCGCAGCTCGCGGGCCACGACCACCGCGGCCACGTCGGGCGGAACCGCGACCACGACGACGTCCGGTGCGGGCGCCGCGGGGGGGTCTTCCCCGGCCGGGAGCGCCTCCCCCGCACCCAGATCGCGGGCGAGCGCGGCCGCCGTCGGCGAGGCGTCGACGAGGGTCACCCGCACGCCGACCCCCCGCAGCGCGAGCCCCACGCTGGCGCCGATCAGGCCGGTGCCGACCACCCGGACGTGACGCAGGGTCGTGCGCCGCAGCGGCTCCGCGGGTTTCGGTCCCGGCGCGGGGCGCGGCGGATCCGTGGGAGCGGTCACAGCCCCGCCGCCTCGTAGAGCCTCGCCACTTCCTGGGAGTTCAGGGGCCGCATCCGCCCCGGCTTGAGGTCCCCTAGCCGGACCGGACCCACCTGCGTGCGGGTCAGCGTCTCCACCGGGTGGCCGACGGACTCCAGGAGGCGGCGCACCACGTGCTTCCTGCCCTCGTGCAGCGTGACCTCGACAATTGCCCGGCCCGGCGCGGAGTCGATCAGGCGGAACGAGTCCACCACCACCGGGCCGTCCTCGAGATCGACACCCGCCCGCAGGGTGCGGCCGAGGTCCTTCGGGATCGGCCCCGGCACGGTCGCGACGTAGACCTTGGGGACGCCGTACGAGGGGTGTTGCAGCCGGTTGGCGAGGTCCCCGTCGTTGGTGAGCAGCAGCAGCCCGTCCGTCTCCGCGTCGAGCCGGCCGACGTGGAACAGCCGGTCGGCCCGGCCCTCCACCAGGTCCCCCACGCAGGGGCGGCCCAGGTCGTCGTGCATCGTCGAGACCATGCCGAGCGGCTTGTGCAGGGCGACGTAGACGCGCGAGGCGTCCAGTTGCACCCGCATCCCGTCCACGTGAACCACCTGCGCCACCGGGTCGATCCGCACGCCGAGCTCGCGCACCACGTGCCCGTCGACCTGGACGCGGCCGCCGGTGATGAGCAGCTCGCAGGCGCGCCGGCTGCCCAGCCCCGCGCCCGCGAGGAGCTTCTGCAGCCGGATCCCGTTCGGGTCGTGGACGTCGACGTAATCCTCCTGATCCGGCCGAACGGGCGGCACGCGGCGTCCCGCGGCCCGCGCGCCCGCACCGGAACGCCCCGCCCCGGTCGCGCCGACGCGGGTACGGGAGCCGGAGCGCCCGTCGGCCCTGGGCGCGCCCGCTCGCGGCCCGGCGCCCCGGCGAGGAGCCTTGGCCGCGCCGCCTCGCCCGAAGGGCCCGCCCCCTGAGTCCCGGCGCCCTGAGTCCCGGCGCCCTGAGTCCCGGCGCCCTGAGTCCCGGCCCCCTGAGTCCCGGCGCTCCGAGTCCCGGCGCTCTGAGCCCCGGGCCTCGTTGCGCTCCCGCCAGTCCCGCTGAGGCCG
>JBDIAS010000005.1:0-44599 GCA_039812465.1 Austwickia sp.
AGCGTCTGGTTCTCGTTCTGGATCTCCACCCCCTCCTTGGCCTCGATGGCCTGGTGCATGCCCTCGTTGTAGCGGCGGCCGGGCAGCATGCGGCCGGTGTGCTCGTCGACGATGAGGACCTCGCCGTTGAGGATGACGTAGTCCTTGTCGCGCTTGAACAGCTCCTTGGCCTTGATGGCGTTGTTGAGGTAGCCGATCAGCGGCGTGTTCACCGACTCATAGAGGTTGTCGATGCCGAGCAGGTTCTCGACCTTCGCGATGCCCTGCTCCAGCACGCCGATCGTGCGCTTCTTCTCGTCGACCTCGTAGTCGCCGGTCGGCTCGATGCCGCGCATCCGGTCGCCGGGGCGGCCCCGGTGCAGCTCGGTGACGATCTTGGCGAACTCGGTGTACCACTTCGTGGCCTGGTCGGAGGGGCCCGAGATGATCAGCGGGGTGCGGGCCTCGTCGATGAGGATCGAGTCGACCTCGTCGACGATGGCGAAGTGGTGGCCGCGCTGGACGAGCTCCTCGGTGGCCCAGGCCATGTTGTCGCGCAGGTAGTCGAAGCCGAACTCGTTGTTGGTGCCGTACGTGATGTCCTTGCCGTATTCGAGCCGGCGCTGCGCCGGGGTCATCTGGGAGAGGATGCAGCCGGTCTCCAGGCCCAGCATGCGGTGCACGCGGCCCATCAGCTCGGACTGGTACTCCGCCAGGTAGTCGTTCACCGTCACCACGTGCACGCCCTTGCCGACGAGCGCGTTGAGATAGCTCGGCAGGGTCGCGACCAGCGTCTTGCCCTCACCGGTCTTCATCTCGGCGACGTTGCCGAAGTGCAGCGCCGCGCCGCCGACGATCTGCACGTCGAAGTGCCGTTTGCCGATCGTGCGCTTGCTGGCCTCGCGGACCGCGGCGAACGCCTCGGGCAGGAGCGAGTCCAGCGAGGCGCCGTCGGCCAGGCGCGCCTTGAACTTCGCGGTCTCCTCCTTCAGCTCAGTGTCGCTGAGCTTCTCGAAGTCCTCCTCGATGGCGTTGACCTGCGACGCGTACGCCTGCAGTCGCCGCAGCTCGCGACCCTCACCGGCGCGCAGGATGCGATCGATGATCTTCGGCACGAGAACTCCCAGGGACGACTGCTGCGGACCGGCGCGCCCGTGGGCGGCCCCATCCAGGGTAGTCGACCACACCGGGCCCTCAGACCAGGCGCACCCTCGGGCGCAGGGATGAACTGCCTTGGGATCAGGTCAGATCCGCGTACTGCGGGTTCTTGGAGATGAACTTGGAGTAGAAGCCGCATTGGGGGACAACCTTCTTGCCGTGCGCGCGGGCGTCGTCCAGGGACGCCTTCGCCAGCTCGCCCGCGACTCCCCGCCCGCCGAACTGGCTCGACACGGACGTGTGGTCGAAGATCAGCGTGTCGTCGGCCTCCCGGTATTTGGCGAACCCCGCGAGTTCGCCGTCCAGGTGCGCCTCCCAGCGGGACTGGGCCTCGTTCTTGGTCACGGTCACGTCGGACATGCGACCCACCCTGACACAGGTGCGCTCGCGCCGCAGCGTCGCCGCCACACGGCGCGACTCGGCCCGCACCGCCGCACAACTGCGCCGCCGCACCGCCGCACCCCAAGAACTCGATTGCCCGCGGGCGTCGGCCGCGGCTTCACTGTGGAGGTGTTCGCAGAACCGTTTCCCCGCGGGGTCCCCGTCCTGGCCGACGACGTCGTGATGCTGCGCGCCCACCGCGCCGCGGACGCCGCGCGCATCGTCGAGGCCTCCCGCGACGAGGGGATGCTCCGCTGGACGACCGTGCCGCGGCCCTACCGCGAGGAGGACGCCCGCGCGTTCCTGGCGTTCATCGCATCGTCCTGGAACGACGCGGCGGCCGGCTCCCTGGTGACCCCGCTGCACTGGGTGCTCTGCCGGGTGGCCTCGCCGGAGACCTACCTCGGCACCATCGACCTGCGGCCGACCGGCCACGGCTCCGCGGAGATCGCGTTCGGGCTGCACCCCGATGCCCGGGGCGCGGGCCTGACGTCGCGCGCCACGCGCCTGCTGCAGGCGTACGCGGTGCAGCGCCACGTGACCACGGTGCGCTGGCGGGCGTGCGCGGGCAACTGGCCCTCCCGGCGGGTCGCGTGGTCCTGCGGGTTCACCCATGAGGGAACCGAGCGAGCGGCCCTGCCGCAGCCGAGCCTCGACGGCTCCGCGACGAGGGACGCGGACGCGTGGGGCGCGTCGTGGCGGGCCGGCGAACCAACGGTGCCGCGGCACCCCTGGTTCGTGCCGCCCGTCCTGTGCGGGCAGACCTCCGGCGGGGTGGGGGTACGCCTCCGCCCCTGGCGCGAGGACGACGGGCGCCACCTTCCCGCGGAACCCGACGCGGAGTCCTGGCATCGCCTCGGCCGGGCGGCACCGACGTCGACCAGCTTCGCGGACGACCTAGACGGGTGGCGCGACGAGATGGCGCTCGGCACTCGCGTCTCGTGGTGCCTCGCCGACCCCGACACCGACCGGCCTCTCGGCGGGATCTGGCTGTTCGGCGTCGACGCGCAACGCCGGCCCGGAACGGCCGAGGTCGGGGTGTTCCTCGTCCCGGCGGCGCGCGGCCGGGGCCTCTTCCGGACCGCCCTGGAGCTGGTCCTGGGCCACGCCTTCGCCCCGGCCGAGGACGGCGGGCTGAGCTTCGTACGGGTGCGTTCCACGGTCGACGTGGACAACCACGCATCGGTGCGCTCCCTGCTCGCGGGGGGCGTGACCCTCACCGGGTGGACGCGGCACGATCGCCCCGAGCGCCGTCCCGGGCACGAGGGCGGCTTCGTCGACATGCTCCAGTTCGAGGTGCTGGCCACGGACGACCGCGCGGCGATCGCCCGCGCTCACGCGGACCTCGGGTACGCGCCGGCCCCCCTGCTGGCGTCCGCGGCGGACCGCCTCCGTTCCCGGCTGGCCGCCACGGGCGAGTCGCTTCGCGCCGAGGTGGCGACCAGCTGAGATCTATGGTCTGGTCGGCGACGCCGTACGCATCCAGCGAGCGAACCCGGCCCGCGTCAGCCGCGGCGACGGGCCGGGGCGCTCTCGGTGTCGGGGGCGTCCACGAGGCGCTCGCGGACCGCGTACATCGCCGCCTCGACCCGGCTGTGCAACTGCAACTTCTCCAGGATCGAACGCACGTGGTTCTTGACGGTGTTCTCCGAGATGAACAGGGTGCGCGCGATCTCCCGGTTGGCCAGGCCCCGGGCGACGTGGATGAGCACCTCGCGCTCCCGCTCGGTGAGCCGGGTGGCGGGCGCTTCGCTCTCGTCCTCCCCCTTGCTGAGGGAAGCAAACTGGCGCATGAGGCTCGCGGCCATGGTGGGCGAGACGAGCGAACCGCCCGCGCGCACCGTCCGGATCCCGGCCAGGACCTCCTCGGGAGGCACGTCCTTCAGCACGTATCCGTTGGCGCCTGCGCGGACCGCGTCGTAGAGGTCGTTCTCGTCGTCGCTCGTGGTGAGCATGATGACCTGCGTGGACGGCCAGCGCTCCTTGATCAGGAGGCACGCCTCGATCCCGTTCATCCGAGGCATCCGGACGTCCATGATGACCACGTCCGGCAGGTGCGCCTCGACGGCGTCCAGCGCGCCCTGGCCGTCGCTGGCCTCGGCGACCACCTCGATGTCGTGCTCCTGGCCCAGGACGAGATCCAGCCCGCGGCGATATAGCACGTGATCGTCGACGATCACAACGCGGATGCGGTCGAGATCGTCGACCACCTCATTGCCGCTCACGCGGTCATGTTCTCACGGCGAGCGAGCATCCCGAAGAACCCGTCCGAAGGGCGATGCGGGCCGCCCCCACCACGTCGGTGAGGGCGGCCCGGTGCGCTGTGCCGTGTCGGCCCAGGGGAGGGTCAGCCGAGGGGAGGGTTACGACGCGGCAGAGACCTCGAGCGAGATCACGCCGTAGTCCCACCCCCGACGCCGGTAGACGACGCTCGGCCGGCCGGACTCGCGGTCCACGAAGAGGTAGAAGTCGTGGCCGACTAGCTCCATCTCGTAGAGGGCCTGGTCCAGGCTCATCGGCTCGGCGGCGTGGCTCTTCTCGCGCACCTGCACCGGCGACTCGCCCTGGGCGCCCAGTTTCGCGTCCACGACGCTCGCCGGGTCCTCTTCCAGCGCGGTCTGCCCCGATCCGTTCGAACCGGGAACGAGGTTGGCGACCGGCAGGTCGGCCGTCGCCCCCGGCAGATCCGGTCCGGTCCGGCGCCGCACCTTGCGCTTGTCGCCGGCGCGGCGCAGCCTCTCCGAGAGCTTCTGCAACGCGAGGTCGACGGCCGCGTACTTGTCTTCTGCGAACGCCTCGGCGCGGATCACCGGACCCTTGGCCAAACACGTGATCTCCACCCGCTCGCTCCCCTTCGGGGCGACCTTGCTCGTCTCGTGGCTCACGACGACCTCGACGCGCTGCGTGCGCGGAGCGTATTGCTCAACCTTGCTGAGCTTGTCGGTGAGTACCTGACGGAAGCGTTCCGAGACCTGGATGTGACGGCCGGTGACGGTGATCTCCATGGGGATCCTCCTTGGCGAGATGAATGCGCAGGTAACGAGGTAACAGCTAGGGCCTCAGCGTGGGCACCACCTCCCTCACACTGGAGAACGTCCCACGGGATCCGATCATCCCGTCGGGCGCCACCGCGCGATGACGCGGGGGACACCGCCCGGACGACGCGGGTTCACCAGATCGTTCTCCTGCTCCGACGATAGTCCACCCCTTCGGGCGGTGACCAGCCGCGACGACGAACTGTCAACTCGATCACGCGGTGCTGGGCGCCGTGCCGCCCCGCCCGACGCCGAGCGAGGGCGCACGTGGCTCGACGCGTCGCGCCGAGGGCACCCGCTGTCCCCTTCTCTGCGCGCGACTCACGGACCACAGATGCTTCATCTGTGTGAGATCGCCCGCCGCCTCGTGGCGGCCACGCAGGCCGCGACCACGTCGGCCGCGCCTGCGTCCCTCAGGGCGGCGGCCGCCTCGGCCAGCGTCGCCCCGGTGGTCACCACGTCGTCGACGACGACGACCCGCAGACCGGCCATCTCCCGCGTGACGCGAAAAGCCCCGCTCAGGTTTGCGGCCCGATCCCGCGAGTCAAGGCCCGCCTGATCGCGCACGCCGCCCCGCACCCGCAGCGCCCGCGGCGCGAAGGCGACCCCGCTCCCCCAGCCCAGCCGCGGCAGCGCCGCCGTGGTCAGCCCCGCCGTGGTCAGCCCCGCCGTGGTCAGCCCCGCCGTGGTCAGCCCCGCCGTGTTCAGCCCCGCCGTGGTCAGCCCCGCCGTGGCGAGCCCCGCCGCGGTCAACCCCAGGAGGGGCGCATCGCCCCGGCGCCGCGCGGCGGCCGTCGACGAGGGGACGGGCACGATCGCGATCCACCGCGTCGGGGCGTCCCGCCCGCCCGGTGCCGGCTCGGCGGGCCGCTCGAGTTCGGTCACCGCGGCCGCGAGCGACAGCGCGAGCAACGGCGCCAGGACTCGCCGGAGGTCCCGCCGACCGTCGTCCTTGTACGCGACGACGGCGCGCCGGATCGCTCCCTCGTAGGGCGCCGCCGCCCACGCGGCCCGAGGGAACGCCTCGGGGGAAGGCGTCGGCGCGACCCGTACCGCGCGAGCGGCGGCGACCTGCGCACGGCACCCGGCGCACCAGGGCGTGTCAGATCGCCCGCAGCCCCCGCAGCGGGGTGGCAGCGCGAGAGCCCCGACCGCGGCGAGTGCGTGACCCAGGCGAGACCGTGTCGTTCCCACACCGCCAGGGTGTCGCGCGCGTCCCCGCGCGTCACCCGCCGCCCTAAGGCCCGTGGACGACGCGCTGGGCGCGCCGGGTGTGGACGACGCGGTCCGGGAAGCTCCGGTCAGCGGCCCGGCACGACGAGGTCCGTGGCCTCGGCTACCTGCTGCCAGCCGCCCGCGACCGTCTGATAGACGCGCCCCGAGGGTGCCGCCACCAGGAGGCCGCGGGTCGGCCCACTCGACACCGGCCGCCCGCGCGCGGCCTCGGCCGGCAGCTCGCCGAACCGTTCGTCGAGCTTGCCGTCCACCCCCACGATCAGCGCCTGATCGCTGTCGCCCGCCCTGTCGCCGGAGCGATTCACCGACCGACCGACCACGGCGACGGAGTACCCGGACGCCCAGGTCACCCCGTGGGCACTCACCAGGCTGCCCCCGATGAACAGGGGGTCGGCGAGTCCGATCGCTCGGCCCGCAGCGTCGCGCTGGATCCCCGCGACCGCGAGCCGGACCGGTCCTTGCGGCGGCGCGAGCAGCACCGCCACCCGCTCCCCCTCGGGGGAGACCCGCAGGCCGGTGATCCGGCCCTCCGCGAGCCACGTCGCGCGGACGCGGCGCGGCGCGCCCCGCCCCAGCTCACCCCCCGGATCGAAGACCCACAGCGCCGACTCGCCGCTGCGGGTCGAGCCGGCGACCCACAGGCCACCGAGGGAATCGTACGAGGGCCGCGTCAGCGCCCGCCCGAAAGGCGGCTGGATGGCTGACCGGCCGCCGCTGGCCTCCGCGGGGTCGCGGCGCCAGCGGATCAACGCCTCTCCGTCCCCGGACGTGGCCGCGAGTTCGCCCAGATCTGAGGCGATCGCGAGGGAGCTCCAGGCGGCGCCCAGAGCCGGTAGGAACGGCCCCTCCGGCTGCACCCGGCTCGAGCGCACGTCGGATGCGGCCACCGCGCGCAACGCGGTGCCACTGCGCAGCACCACCTGGTCGGCGCCGAACGCGCCGGCCAGCCGGTAACCCACCTCGTCCAGCCCGGCCACGCGCTCCGCGGCCTCGCCCGCAGTCAGTCGCTGGGTTCCTACCTGCAACGACACCGACCGCACCGCGGGCGCCTGCGTCATCGTGACCACCGTCTGCGCGAACGCGGCGCGACGCTGCTCGGCCGTGCCGGACAAGGCGTGGGAGGTCAGGTCCAGGGTCGCAACTCCGTCGGTGACGCTGACAGCGTCCACCCGCAGACGCGTGAGCAGCGGGAAGCCGGTGACGGCGGCACCGGCCAGGTAGGGCGGGACCGGCTCCAACTGAGCTCTCGCGAGGGTCGTTGGGAGCGCGTTGGTCATCGGGAACCAGCGCCGGTCCGGGATCACCACCCGATCCTTCGCCGCGGCGTAGGCCACCGTGAAGACGCCGAACGTGACGTCGAAGTCGAACTGCTCGAGCCAGAGACCGAAATCCACCGGCAGCCGCTGGATCCGCCACTCGCCCGCCTCCTGGATGAGACGGATCTCCGCGCTGCGGGTCGCCCCGGCGACCTCCGTGTACCGGCCGTTGCTCGCCACGACCGCCTTGGCGGGCCCGCTGAGCAGGACCGTGCGCTCGTCGGGTCCGCTGGAGACGGACTCCACACGCAACGTCGCGGCGCTGTCGACGATGACCACCGACCTCGAGCGTGGCAGCCAGTCGTCGGCGGACGTGACGCTCAGGTAATCCCGCGCCGCCCGGTAATTCTCCCCAGGGGCCGCGTGCGCCGTGACGAAGCCCCGCACGATCTCGGCCGGGGAGGCTCCCGGGTCGGGGGCCGCGAAGTGTTGGCGCACGGACGGCGCGGCGGGGACACCCATCTCGTCACCTCGCGTGACCTGGCCGTCGACCGGTAGCCCGCCGCATCCGGCGAGGGCCAGGCTCAGCAGGGCCGCCACCGCGGCCCCTCGCCCCCTGCGGCGCGTCGTCACGATCGGCCCGGGGGTGGGGGCGCGTCCAGCGCGCCGGCGCCGCTGGCTCGTACGGGTTCTCCTCCCACGTCCGGCTGCGGCGAGGCGTCCATCGGGGGTAGGTCCTCCCGGTCCGCCGGGCCGGTGCGCCGCGTGGGGTCAGCGCGCGTCCCCGCGTCGTCGTCCACGCTCTCCGCGGCCTGGCCCTTCGTCGCCGTACCCTTCTTCGCCGTACCCTTCGTCGCCGTGCCCTTCTTCGCCGTGCCCTTCTTCGCCGTACCCTTCGTCGCCGCGCCCTCCGTCGTCGCGCCCTTCGTTGTCGTGAGCTCGGGGGCACGCTCGACGTCCGTCTCCCCGGCCGGATCCCTCACCGGCTCCACGGGCGCGGGCGGCGCGACGACGCCGACCGTCTCGGCGGTGGCGCGAGCCGGTGCGCCCGCCGCGGTGATGGGCTCCCCGACCGGCGTGGCGCCCTCACGGTCGAACTCCTTCGGCGGCGGATCGGCCAGCGGGAGCGGCGAGTACCCGATCGGGCGGCCCGCCACGCGCGGCAAAGTCAGGCGGAACCGGCAGCCGTCCCCCGGTGTCCCCCAGGCCTGGAGCCACCCGTCGTGCAGGCGGGCATCCTCCAGAGCGATGGCCAGGCCCAGGCCCGTGCCGCCCGTGGTGCGTTTGCGGGCCGGGTCGGCCCGCCAGAAACGGGTGAACACCAGATCGGCCTGCCCGGGTTGCAGCCCGATGCCGTGGTCCCGCACCGCCACCGCGACCGCCTCGTCGTTGCCGCCGAGTTCGACGCGGATCGGCGTCCCCTCGCCGTGCTCGAGCGCGTTGACGACGATGTTGCGGACGATCCGCTCGACGCGACGCGGGTCCAGCTCCGCCTTGAGCGGCTCGTCGGGGCCGACCAGCTCCACCGAGCTGCCCTTGTGGCGGGCGAGTTCGACGCTCGCGGCGAGGACCCGATCCACGACGTCCCGCACGTCGACCTTCTGTCGATCCAGATTCGCGGCGCCGGCGTCGAAGCGGCTGATCTCCAGCAGGTCGGCGAGCAGCAGGTCGAACCGGTCCACCTCGGCGTGCAGGATCTCCGCCGAACGTCTCGGAACCGGACCGAACTCCTCCCGCTCGTCGTAGATGACCTCGGCGGCCATCCGGATCGTCGTCAGCGGGGTGCGCAGCTCGTGCGACACGTCGGACACGAAACGCTGCTGGACCGCGGACATGTCCTCCAGCCGGCCGATCTGCGCCTGCAGCGTGTCCGCCATCGCGTTGAACGCGGTCCCCAGCTTGGCCAGATCGTCCTGACCCTTGACGATCAGCCGCTCGTTGAAGCGCCCCTTGGCGAGCCGCTGGGCGACCACCGCGGCCTCGCGGACCGGGTCGACCGCGAGCCGGGTCACCACGTGCGCCACCAGCCCGATCAACGCTGCGAAGACCACCACGCCGAGCAGGAACGTGCCGCGCACCATGTTCAGGATCTGTTCCTGGCGCTCCAACGGATAGACGAAGTACAGCTCGTACTGGCCGGCGTCGGGCACCGACACCAACGTGCCGATCAGGACGGTCGGCAGGGTGCGCTCCCCGGCCGGGATGCGGATGACCTTGCGCTGCTGGTGGGTCGGGTCGGCGGCCAGAGCGTCGCGGATGTCCTGCGGCACGATGCCGGCGTCCAGTCCCGTGTCCATCGCGGGCAGCACCAGCTGGGTCGAGTTGTTGCGTAGCGCGCGGATCAGGATGACGTGGCGCGACTCGTCGCCCCGGGCGGCCGCCTCCTGGCGGATCGTGTCGTACACCCGCTGTCGGATGGTCTCCGGGTCGGTCTGCTCGATGTTGTCGAGGCGCTCCTGGACGGCCCGGGTGCTCGCCACCGATTGGACCCGAGCGGTGGCGATCCGGTCCTGGACCAGACCGTCCGCGATCCGCTGGTAGAGGAACACCTCCAGGAGCCCCATCATCACCAGGCTCAGCAGGATGGTCGTGGTCACCACGCGGAACTGCAGGCTGGCCCGCCACCAGCGGGCGACCCAGCGCAGGAAGCGGACCGCCGCGTCGCGCACGCCGAGCAGCGCTCCGTAGACCGCGCGGCCTGCTGCGGTGAGCGCGGCCCGCACGGTGTCCGGACGCCGGTCGGCGGAGGCCATCAGCTGCCGGCGCCGGTCAGCTCGGGCCGGCCTTGTAGCCCACGCCCCGCACGGTCACGACGATCTGCGGGTGCTCGGGGTCCTTCTCGATCTTGCTGCGCAGCCGCTGGACGTGGACGTTGACGAGCCGGGTGTCGCCAGCGTGCCGGTAGCCCCAGACCTGCTCCAGCAGCACCTCCCGGCTGAACACCTGCCACGGCTTGCGGGCGAGCGCGACCAGCAGGTCGAACTCCAGCGGCGTGAGCGGCACCGACACGCCGTCGCGCTTGACCGAGTGACCCGCCACGTCGATGACGAGGTCGCCGATGGTGAGGCGCTCCGGCTCGGGCTCTTCCCCGCGCCGCAGACGCGCCCGCACGCGCGCGATCAGCTCCTGCGGTTTGAACGGCTTGACCATGTAATCGTCGGCGCCCGACTCCAACCCGACGACGATGTCGATCGTGTCCGTGCGTGCCGACAGCATGACGATCGGCACGACCGACTCGCCACGGATCCGTCGGCACACCTCGATGCCGTCCATACCGGGGAGCATCACGTCGAGCAGCACGAGGTCGGGCTGCAGCGCGCGGAACGCGTCCAGCGCGGACGGCCCGTCGGCGCGGTGCGTGACGTCCAGTCCCTCCGCGCGCAGGACGATGCCCAGCATCTCGGCCAGGGCCAGATCGTCGTCCACAACCAATACGTGCGCCTTCACCACGACTCCCCTCCTCTCGGTGACCTGGGGATTCTACCTGGGCACCGCCTGGACGTGCGGGAGCGGCGCGTGGTGCCTGCCCAACGCGCCGCTCCCGCCGTGTGCCTCAGGCGTTCCTCAGTAGCGGTAGTGCTCCGGCTTGTACGGACCGCCGACGTCGATCCCGAGGTAGGCGGCCTGCGCCTTGGTCAGCGTGGTCAGCTTCACCCCGAGGGCGTCCAGGTGCAGGCGGGCCACCTGCTCGTCCAGCCGCTTCGGCAGGACGTGCACGCCCAGGGGGTAGGCCTCCGCGCGGGTGAAGAGCTCGATCTGCGCGATCGTCTGGTTGCTGAAGCTGTTGCTCATCACGAAGCTGGGGTGCCCGGTCGCGTTCCCGAGGTTGAGCAGCCGCCCCTCCGACAGCACGATGATGCTGCGCGCCGCCCCCTGGCCGTCGGCCGGGAAGGTCCACTCGTGCACCTGCGGCTTGATCTCGGTCTTGGTGACGCCGGGGACCTTCGCCAGGCCGGCCATGTCGATCTCGTTGTCGAAGTGGCCGATGTTGCCGACGATCGCTTTGTCCTTCATGGCCAGCATGTGGTCGGCGCGGATGACGTCGAAGCAGCCCGTCGTGGTCACGAAGATGTCGCCCGAGGCGACGACGTCCTCCAGCGTGGCGACCTGGTAGCCCTCCATGGCCGCCTGCAGAGCGCAGATGGGGTCGATCTCGGTGACGATCACGCGGGCGCCCTGCCCGCGCAGCGACTCCGCGCACCCCTTACCGACGTCGCCGTAGCCGCAGACCACCGCGGTCTTGCCGCCGATCAGGGTGTCGGTGGCGCGGTTGATGCCGTCGATGAGGCTGTGGCGGCATCCATACTTGTTGTCGAACTTGCTCTTCGTCACCGAGTCGTTGACGTTGATCGCGGGGAAGAGGAGCTTGCCCTCCTCGTGCAACTGGTAGAGCCGGTGCACGCCCGTCGTGGTCTCCTCGGTGACCCCCTGGATGTGCGCGGCGATCCGCGTCCACCGGCCGGGGTCCTGCGCGAGCGTGCGCCGTACCAGCGCCTTGAACACGCCGAACTCGACCGAGTCGTCCTCGCTCTCCTGCGGGACCCGACCGTCCGCCTCCCATTCGCGACCGAGGTGCACCAGCATGGTGGCGTCGCCCCCGTCGTCGAGGATCATGTTCGCGAACTGGCCGTCGGGCCAGGTCAGGATGCGCTCGGTGCAGTCCCAGTACTCCTCCAGCGTCTCGCCCTTCCAGGCGAACACGCTCACCCCGCGGGGTTTCTCGGGCGAGCCGTCGGGGCCGACCACGACGGCGGCGGCCGCCTCGTCCTGGGTGGAGTAGATGTTGCAGGACGCCCAGCGGACCTGCGCCCCCAGCGCCACGAGGGTCTCGATCAGCACGGCGGTCTGCACCGTCATGTGCAGGGATCCCGCGATGCGTGCGCCCTCCAACGGCCGGGTGGCCGCGTAGTCCGAGCGCAGGGCCATCAGGCCTGGCATCTCGTGCTCCGCGAGGCGGATCTGGTGGCGCCCCGCCTCGGCCAGCGACAGGTCCTTGACCTGGTACTCGAACGACATGTACATCTCTTTCGTCGCGTTGCGTACGGTCACCGGCGCTGCCCCATCCGGGCCGCAGGGCGGGCCGGGCGGACGCCCGGCGCCGCGGGCTGCCGCGGGTCATCACCCGCGCCGGCGCACCTGGTCACAGTATCGGCAGACGGGGCGCGCGCCTGACCCGCCGCCGACGACGCCGCTCAGCGGGTCGCCGGGACCGCGAAGGCAATGACGTTGTCCCGGTAACTGTTTCCCGACGGTGTCGAGAGCAGCGGTCCGCCGCAAGTGACGATGGCGAGTCGGCGATCGCCGCCGGGAGGAAACGCCGGCAGATCGTCCTTGCGGGTCACGATCAGCGAATCCACCCGCCACGTCCAGGCGCGCGCCTGGGCGTCGGTGGTCACGACCCAGGCCCCGGGGGCCAGGTCGGACAGGCCGACCAGGGCGCCGGGACCGACGCCGGCCACGTCGACGTGCCCGGCGAGCAGGGTGGTTCCCGCCGCAGCTCCCAGCCCCGGCCCGCCGTCCCACGCGCCCACGACGTTCGGATCACCGGGAATCACCAGCTCGCCTGCGGCGTCGAGGTGCTCCGGGACCAACGGGGCGTCCACGCCGATCGAGGGGATCAATAGCCGATCGGGCCTGTACGGAGGCGCAGGGGGCCGCTCCCGCTCGACGCCCGATCCTGACGGGGCGGCGCCCAGGGCGCGTTCGAACGTGCGCGCCGGCAACGGGGCGGGCGGCGGGTCGGCGTGCCACACGCCCCACCCCAGCAGTGCGAGCCCCACCAGCACGCCGCCGCGACACGCCGCGCGCAGGCGACGATGGCGGTGGCCACCCGCCCGATGAAGGGGGGTGGCCACCGCCGCTTCGACGCCCCGTCGGCGAACCGTCACCGGGTCATCCCGGGACCGGCACCGATCGCCGCAGGACGTCGAACTCCCCTGGATCAGGAGTCATAGCGCCGCCGCGAGAGGACCAGCAACCCGACCCCGCTGACGAGCAGGACGCCGAGCCCGGCGGTGACGAATCGTCCGTCGACGATCGACGCGGAGGCGATCCCCGTGTCGATGACGCTCGGCGCGTTGCCCCGCCGGGGCGGCTGCGTCGACGCTGGGGTGGTTGACCCCACGACGGCGGTGGTCGTCGACGTGCCGGGCGCGACCGGCGGCGTGATCACCGCGGGTAGCGTCGTGGTTGGCGCTTCCGGGGGCGCGGTGTCCGACGTAGTGGCGGTGCCCGGAGTAGTGGCCGTGCCGGGTGCCGTCGCGGTGGGCGGGGGCGTCCCCGGCACGATGCTGGTCGGCGTGTCCGTCGGACTCGTGACCGTCGTCGCGGGGGACGTGGTCGCCGTCGGCTGTCCCGGAACCGTGGTGGTCGGCGGCATCGTCGGGAGGGTCGGGGTGCCCGGCGGGACGTACGGGGGCGTGTACGGGGGCACCGTGGTCGTCTCCGTCGCCGGCACCGTCTGGGTCTGGGTCGCGCGCGGGGACGGCGCCTCGCCGACTCCTGCCCCACCGGCCCAGGCCACGCGCGTCGACACCGGGATGGTTCCGCCGCCGATGGTGACCGAGCCGGAGTTCCGGTACTCGGGCAGGTCGGCGGTCAGACGGGAGCGGCCCAGGAGGACCGGGATGCGTCCCACGTCGGACGAGCGCGGTCGCAGCTCCACCACGAGCAGGGACGGGCTGCATTCCGTGATCGTCCACTGGTCGGGCGCGAACGAGCCCTCGGTCTTGACGCCGCCGGAGTTCGTCGTGCCCCACTGCATCAGCGGGGCGTCGCACGCGATCGCCTGGCCCGGGCCCGGCTCGTCGCGGAACGTGATCGGAGCAGGCCCGGCGATCCGGGGTCCGTTGATCGCCCAGAGCATCCGCTCGTCGGCGGGGACGTCTGCCGGTGGGCTGGAGATCCAGGTCGCCCACTTGTTCGCCGTGCCGGAGTAGTCCCCCACGGGCGCAGGCACGATGCTGACGCTGTCGCGGAACACCACGTTGTCCACGGTGAACACCACCGGCAGAACGCCCTCCTCGGACTGGGTCACCTTGGCCGCGAAGAAGGCGGTGCCCGACACGTTGACGTGCTCGGCCGCCCACGGCGTCATCGTGAAGGTCGCGGTGGAGTCGTCGATCGACGCGCGCGCCACGACGCCCAACTCACCGGTCGACCGGTCGGTGCCGGGCAGGTCGAAGTCGGTGTGGCTCAGCGCGCGGAGCTCTGACGGGAGGGTGACGGTGAATGTCGAGCCGTCCTGCGTACCGTCGGGCACGCGCCAGGCGACGTCGACCGTCACCCAGGAGTTCGGCGGGGTGCTGTCCTGGCGGATCGAGACGGAGGTGACGGCGTGAGAGATGGAGTCCGCGTGGGTCTTCGTGCCGGGCACCGCCACCACGAGCAGGGCCGTGAGCAGCGCGGCGATGAGCGCGAGCACGCGGAGGCGGCGGGACCGAGGTAAGGGTGAGTGCATGGTCGCCTTGTCAGGGTCGGCCGGGGCGGGGGCATCAGCCGGCGCCCGGCGGGAGGCGCCCAGGCGAGTGGCCACCGCGACGTATCAGGCGTCCGGCGGCGTCGCTCTGGGTGGTTGGCAGCGTTACCCTAGCAAGCAATCATCCCGGCGCTTTGCACCTAAACCGTTGTCCACCAATATGTTTCAAGGACGATCGTCCACGTCGTGGAGCGCGTGCGGGACGGGGGGACGCGGGTGGAACGGGGCGGCGCCGTCAGGCTCCCGGCGGGTCCAACTCCACCCCGAGGAGCGCGTTCTCCAAGACCTCCGAGAGCGCCGGGTGGATCCAGTATTGTCCGCGCGCCACTTCGTCGGCGCGCTGCCGGAATGACATGGCCTGGATGGCCGGCTGGATGACGGTCGAGGCGAACTCGCCCATCAGGTGCACGCCGAGGAGCAGGCCGGTGGCCGGGTCGGCGAGAACCTTGCAGACCCCGTACTCGTCTTCGAGCGCCCAACCGAACGCGGTGTCCCCGTACTTCTGGAGCTTGACCGCGAATCGCCGGCCCTCGGCCTCCAACTGCTGCTGCGTGGCGCCCACCGTGGCGATCTGCGGGCGGCTGAACACCGCGGCCGGCACGAAGGCGTGGTCGAACGAGCGCAGGTCCTTCGGGTGGGCCAGGTTGTGCGCCACGACCCTCGCCTCGTGGTTGGCGACATGCTTGAGCTGATAGGGGGAACTCGCGTCGCCCAGCGCCCAGACCCCCGGCGCCGTGGTGCGTCCGTGGGCGTCCACCACGACCCGCCCGTCCTCGTGGCACGCGACCTTCGCGGCCTCCAGCCCCAGGTCGTCGGTGTTGGGGCGGCGGCCGGTGGCGACCAGGAGGACGTCTGCCGACGCCGCGGTGCCATCGTCGAGACCGAGCCGGATCCCGTCCTCCGTCGTCCCGGCCGACACGACGCCGCGGCCGAGCCGGACGTCCCACTGGGCGAGCGCCCGCTCCGTGAACGCCGCCGAGATGTCGAAGTCCTGCCGGCGCAGCAGGCGCGGCCCCCGGACGACCAGCGTCACCGCCACCCCGAGCGCGGAAAAGATGTGCGCGAACTCGGCGGCGATGTAGCCGCCACCGAGGATGACCATCGAGGCGGGCAGTTCGTCCATCCGCATGACGTCGTCCGAGGTGTGGAAGGGCACCCCGGAGGCGCTGATGACGTCAGGGATGACGGGCCGGGCCCCGGTGGCGATCACGACCTGTTCGGCCCGCACCTGCGCTCGGCCCCCGTCGTTCAGGGCGATGTCCAGCGTGCGATCGCCGGTGAAGCGCGCGTGCCCGAGGTAGGCCGTCGTACCGGGGCCGGTGAGCCGGTAGTCCCGCCCGCCCCGCGAGATCGGGTCGATCCGCCCGAAGATCCGGTCTCGGATGTCACGCCAGCGCACCGCGTCCACCCGGGAGTCGACCCCGAACCGCGCCGAATCACGCGCGGCCACCGCCAGGTCCGCCGTGTGGACGTACATCTTGGTCGGGATGCACCCGACGTTCAGACAGGTCCCCCCGAAGACGCCCTGCTCGATGACGGCGACCTGGGCGTCGGCGAAATCGGGCGTGACCAGGGAGTTGCCGGAACCGGATCCGATGATGGCGAGGTCGACGTGGTCCACCCGGCGAGGATAGCCCGCGGAGCGGGGCAGGCAGGACGGGGCGGCGCGGTTCCAGGCAGGACGGGGCGGCGCGGTTCCAGGCAGCCCGCGTCAGCCCCGGGTGTAGTCGCGCAGCTGGGCGATGTGCCGGGACACCGAGGGGTCCATCCCGAGGCCGATCGCGAGGTAGGTCGCGACGAAGTCTGTCGTGGCCGTCAACCCGGCCAACCGGACCAGCGGGTCGCCGGGCTCCGCGGAGAGCGTCAGGACCCGCACCCCCGCGTCCTGGGCCGTGGCGATCACCCCGTCGACGAGGGCGGCGCGGTCGGCCTCCTGCGGCGTCGCGATGTCGATCGGGGCGTCGCGCAGCAGCAGCATCCCGAGGGAGGGCTGCGCGGGCCCGTCGAGGAACGGGTCCGCGAAGATGTCCCGCGCTCCGTACGGCATCCCGGCGCCGTCGCCGCCACCGGCCGTGAACGGTCCGTCGAACGTCGCCACCACCTGCGAGGCGGCGTCGGGCAGCGCGCCGCACGTCGCGGGCAGGCGGGCGGTACGCGCCAGCATCGAGGCGGCCCGGGCCGCGGCCACCCCGCCGAGATCCCCCTCGCCCAGCACGACCGGCACGGTCTCGGCCAGCTCCACCGCTAGCGACTTGGCCGGGTTGACGAAGGACTCCGACGACGGTCGGCAGGCCTCGGCCCGCTCGTCGAGGCGCTCAGCCGTGGCGGTGAGCATCCGCTCGGGCACGGATACGACGCCCGCCCGGTCGGCCGCCAGCAACACCGGCACGAGCATCGACCACATCGAGGTCCGGGACGAGGCCCGGGCGCGCCCGACATCCACGTGGACCCCGCGAGCCCGGGCGCACACGGCGGCGAGCGGGGAGTCCACCGCGCCGACGGTGACCAGCGACGCGCCGCGGCGGGCGGCCTCGCTGGCGACGGCGAGCGGCCCCGGCGCGCGACCGGACAGGGAGACGGCCACGACCAGGTCCAGCGCGCCGACCCAGCCGGGCAGCGGAAGGTTGCGGCGGACGGTCACCGGCACGGGAGAGCTGGGTTCGGCGAGCAGGTCGAGGACGTCCGCTACGACGGCGGAGCCGCCGAGCGAGGCGACCAGGACCGATCGCGGCCGCTCACCGCGGGCGAGTCGGTCCACGCCCGCCTCGTCCGCGAGCGTGATCGCCTCGCGCACCTGCGCCCCCCCGGTGGCGAGCGCGCGCAGCGTGTCGCGCGTGTCGATGGCCGCCAGATGCTCGAGGTCGTCCAGTGCCTTCTCGTCGATGGTCGGCATGCGCGCTCCTTGACAGGGAGGGTCGGGGCGGTGGTCAGGCCCGCTCGAAGCGGGACTCGTCTGCGAGGAGGACCGGGATGCCGTCGCGGATCGGGTAGAACCGCCGCTCCCCCGTCGAGCCGCACTGCCCGGCGCAGCGCAGCCCCGTCTCCCCGTCGGCCGCCACGGCGTCCTCCAGGACCCCCCGGCACACCGGGCAGCGCAGAATCTCGCGCAGCCACGGCGAGAGCCCGCTCACGACGCCTCTTCCCGGACGACCGCGAGCACCTCGTTGCGGATCGCCTCCATCGTGGCGGTGTCGCGCGCCTCGACGTTGAGGCGCAGCAACGGCTCGGTGTTGCTGGGGCGCAGGCTGAACCACCACATGCCCGCCCCGTCCGCGTCACCCGCGTGATCGACGGTCAAGCCGTCGAGGCGGTCCACGCTCACCGCGTGCGCGCGGGCCCACGCCTCGACGCGGGCGGTGGCGGCCGCGACATCGCGCACCGTCGAGTTGATCTCGCCGGAGGCGACGTACCGGTCGTACGCGGCGACCAAGTCGCTCAGCGGCCGGTCCTGCTCCCCGAGCGCCGCCAGCACGTGCATGGCGGCCAGCATGCCCGTGTCGGCGTACCAGAAGTCCTGGAAGTAGTAGTGCGCCGAGTGTTCGCCGCCGAACACGGCGTCGTGGCGGGCCATCTCGGCCTTGATGAAGGAGTGCCCGACGCGGGTACGGATGCCGGTGGCGCCGTGTTCGGCGATCACCTCGCGGACGGCGTGGCTGCAGATGACGTTGTAGACGATCGAGACCTGCTCGGGCGCGGCGCCGGCGGCCACCCGCTTGCCGATCTCCCGGGCTGCCACGAGGCCGGTGATCGCCGACGGGGACACCGGGGTTCCCCGCTCGTCCACCACGAAGCACCGGTCGGCGTCGCCGTCGAAGGCGAGCCCCAGGTCGGCGCCGTGCGCCACCACCGCCTCCTGAAGGTCGACGAGGTTGGCGGGGTCCAACGGGTTGGCCTCGTGATGAGGGAACGTGCCGTCGAGCTCGAAATAGAGCGGCACGACCTCCAACGGGAGGCCGGACAGGACCGCCGGGACGGTGTGACCGCCCATGCCGTTGCCCGCGTCGACGACGACCTTCAGGGGGCGGATGCCGCGCAGGTCGACGAGGGCGCGCAGGAAGTCCGCGTAGTCGCCCAGGACGTCGCGTTGCGTGATCCGGCCCGCGGCCGGTTCGCCTCCCGGCCCCTCGACGGCTCGGGCTGAGGGGCCGGCGTCGACCAGGGCCTGTGCGACGCCGGTGATCTCGGCCAAGCCGGTGTCCTGACCGACCGGGCGGGCGCCCGCCCGGCACAGCTTGATCCCGTTGTACTGCGCGGGATTGTGGCTGGCGGTGAACATCGCGCCCGGCAGATCGAGCGCGCCGCTCGCGTAGTACAGCCCGTCGGTGGAGCACAGTCCGATCAGGGTGACGTCCAGGCCGGTCGAGGCAACCCCGTCCGCGAAGGCCCGCGACAGCTCCGGGGAGGACGGGCGCATGTCGTGGCCGACGACCACGCCGCCGGCGCCGTCCGGGAGCGCGACGACCTCCGCGAAGGCCCGCCCGATGGCGCGCGCGACGTCCGCGTCGAGTTCGTCGGGCACGATCCCGCGCACGTCGTACGCCTTGATGAAGTCCGCCAACCGTCGCACGCTCACCCGGGCAGCCTAGTCCTCGGCGAACTGACCCCCGTCGGGCGGGGAGCCGACGGGCGGACGGTCGTCCGCGCGGGTCGGCCTACTGATCGCGCAGCACCCGCAGGGCGGGGCGTCGCGGGGCGGGCGGCTCGTCCTGCGCGTCCGGCGCCTCCTGCGTGGCGCGCTCGGCATCGGTCTCGCCAGCCTCGCGGGCGGCCTTGCGCCGCCGCTTGGCCTCCGAGCCGCGCGCGGGGCGGCGGGCCTCGACCGCGTCGGCCACGGCCAGCAGGTCGTCGGTGTCGTCGCACTCGTGCAGATCCTCGACCAGGCGCACCGCGGTCCACCCCTGCGGCACCGTCATCCGCAGCGCGTGCGTGGCGCACAGGTCGTACGAGTGCGGCTCGGCGAAGGTCGCGAGCGGGCCCAGCACGGCGGTCTGCTCGGCGTAGTTGTACGTGAGGGTGGCGACGGCGATTCGGCTGCAGGCCGTCTTCGAGCACCGACGCATCACACTCACGCCCAGGAGCGTATCTCCCTCGGACGTCCGCTTCCGCCCGCACCACGCCGAAGCGCCCGTCGGCGCCCTCCCGGCGGCCTGCGAGAAGCGCCGTAGAGTGGCCCCCATGACTCCCCCCGGACCCGTCCGCGGCGCCTCGCGCCGGGACCGGCGTGGCCGGGGACTGCGGGGACCGCTCGCCTGGCCACCGGTGCCCGCGATGAACTCGCGCTCCGACGCCTTCGACAACCTCGTCCTCGACGCGGTGGACCGGATCGAGCGGCGGCTCCCGAGCGGGCTGGGGGACATCGAGATGGGCGTCGAGCTGGTCCCCCCGTCCGACCCCGCCCCGTGGGAGACACAGTTGGTCCCGCTCGCGCGGCTGTTCCCGGCCGACCGAGGGCTGCCGACCCGCGTGGTGCTCTACCGCCGACCGATCGAAACCCGCGTCGAGGACCCGCGGGATCTCGCGGCCGTGGTCAACGACATCGTGGTGGAGCAACTGGCGGTCGCTCTCGGCGTGGAGCCCAGCACGCTCGACCCCGGCTACGAGGGAGACGCCTGAGGCCTACCTTCAAGGCTTACCCGGACGCGGCCCCGCCGCGGCGGACCCGGTCGACGATGGGCGCCGTGGCCTTCGTCGGGCGTACGGCTCCGCAGGTGAGGTGATGCGCGGGGCGCACCTCGTCGTGGCCCTCGACGATCACCGCCAGCGCGCCGTCGAGCCCGACCTCCGCCCACCACTGCACGTCCTGGCGGTGCGCCGCGACCGTGAGGCGGGCGCGGTCCCACGGCGGCACACCCAGCAGGGTCCCCGCGGCGGCCAGCGCCACCTGCTCGCGGGCTCCGCGGCCGGTGACACCCCGGAAGTGCGCGAGGTCGGCCACCCCTCGGTCGTGCGACGCGATGACGCCGGCGGCGGTGGCCTCGCTGAGACCCCCGTAGCACGCCCCCTCGGGCAACACGATGACGTTCGCGGCGAAGCGGTCGCCGCCGGTGTGCGTGCACTCCCAGACCCGCTCCGGCCACGCCTGCGCCAACGCGGCCGCCACGGTCCGGCCGGCGATCGCGCAGCATGGGTCCTTACGCCCGTTGGCGCACACCAGGATCGGGCCGAAGCGCTCGGTGGCGGGCGCCGCCCGGGGCGCCTCGAGCGCCTCCAGCGCTGACGCCAGGGAACCGTCCTCGCCGAGCGCACCCCACAGCTCCACGCTCGGCGGTTCCGTGTCGATCACGCACCAGCGGCGGGTGGCTCCGCGACGGTGTGCCCCGGGGCGCCGGATGAGCATCAGGCGGACGCCGCGCCGCCGGATCAGCCGGGCCAACGCGACCTTCTCCTCCGCGGGAGCCTGCAGTCCGCCGAACGCGTCGGCGGTCCAGCCGCTCGCCTGCTCCACCAGGAGCCAGCGCCGCGCGGGCACCGCCGTACCCGCCAGCGGGTCGCCGCGCAGGCGCGCGCCGATGGCGCATCGGAAGCCTTCCGCGGGGCCGGTCACGACCGACACTCCACCACGCCCGCGAGCAACAGTTCCCGGGCCAACTCACGGGCCTGATCCGTGTCATCCATGAGGTCACGCACACGCAGCGTCTCGCCCGCCAGGAGTTGGCGCACCGCCGGAACTCCCGCCGACGGGACGGGGACCCGCCCGGCGCGCGACCGCACCACTGCGGACTCGCCCTGGCCCTCCACCGCGGCCATGAGGTGGGGCCGTAGGGCCACGACCTCGTCGGCGGTGAGCGACTGGGCGTGGGACCACTGCTGCAGCGGGCCGACCGGGGCCGGTCGCTGCGCCGAGCGGGCCCGCCCCCGCAGGATCCGCGCGATCTCGTCGGGCGGCACGGCCGCCACGGCCTCCCGGAGCGCGTCCCGGACGTCGTCCACCTGCGCCGCCAGCTCCCCCGCGGCGCTGACGTCGACCCCGAGCGGCAGCGATCGTCGCAGCCCGGGATCGGCGGCGAGCGCGGACCCGGCCGCCTCCAGCAACGCCTCCGCGAGGTGGTGCCTCGTCCAGACGTGGACTCCGACGGTGAGGTGAATACTGACGCTGTCCTGCCCGGTCGCCGCATGCAGCACCCCGCGGGGCAGGTACCAGCAGTCGCCCGGCTCCAACGTCGCCTCGGTCGCGGCCGAGGATCGGGCGGCCTGGTCGACCAGCTCCCGGTGGTCGGTCCACGGCTGGTGCCGCAGGGGATCGACGAAGACGGGATCCCGTACGGCCCAGCGCTTCGCCCCGTGGATCTGCAGGACGAAGACGTCGTGCACGTCGTAATGATCGGTGAACCCGCGCCCCCCGGGCGGGGTCACGTACGCGTTCACCTGGACCGGGTGGCCGAGCTCGTCGGCGAGGCCGGCCGCGAGGTCGGTGATCGGCGGCCAAAGGCGATGCAGCCCCTGCAGCACGATGGTCGCCCCTGCGGCGAACTCCCGGCGGACCTTGTCGTCGCTCACCTGGTCGGACACGCCAGCGCCGACGCCGCCGCCGGTCGTGAAGGACCGGTCCGGCAGGGTCGAGCCCTCCCGCGCCAACCGCACGAAGGGGGTCCGAAGCCCCCGGCGGGCGATCAGCTCATCGACCGCGTCGGGGCCGAACAAGTGGCCGAACCTCCCGGGATCCTGCCCCTGGACCAGCAGGTGACGTCGCCCCCAGCACCGCTCGGCGAACTGATCGCGTGACATCGCGACCAGTTCGCCGAGCAGGTCAGTCGAGGGCATCAGCCAGCGCTGCTGTCCGCCCCGCCATCGGCGCCACCGTCAGCGCCACCATCCGCACCACCGTCGGCACCCGCGTCAGCGCCACCATCCGCGCCACCGTCGGCACCCGCGTCAGCGCCACCATCCGCACCACCGTCGGCGCCGCCATCCGCACCACCGTCGGCGCCGCCATCCGCGCCACCGTCGGCACCCGCGTCAGCGCCACGGTCTGCACCCGCGTCGCTGGCGCTACCGTCGGCGCCGCCGTCGGCGCCCGCGTCGCCGGGGCCCTTCGTGGGGTCGAGTTCATCGTTCTGGGCCGCCATGAGGGGCTCCTTTCTCACCGTTCACGGAACTTCGTGCCGCCAGTCTTCCCCGCTACCGACGCGTCTGCAAAGGGAATCCATCACCGCGTCACCACGGGGAACGGGGAACGGGGACCGACGTCCTCACGTCGGTCCCCGTTCTCGCGCGACGAGCTGCTCCGGTCTCGCGGGACGAGCTGCTCCGGCAGGCGCCGGCGGCGCGTCAGACCGCCCGCCGCTTGAGCTTGCGGCGCTCCCGCTCGGACAGGCCGCCCCAGATCCCGAACCGCTCGTCGTGCGCCAGCGCGTACTCCAGGCACTCGACCCGGACCTCGCACCCCACGCAGACGCGCTTCGCCTCCCGCGTCGACCCACCCTTCTCAGGGAAGAAGGCCTCGGGGTCGGTCTGCGCGCAGAGGGCCCTGTCGTGCCATGACAGCTCGCCCTCCTCGACACCCGTCCCCAGACCCTGCACCAGCAGCAGCTCTTCCATGGCCCCTCCTCCACTTCGGCTCACCCCGCCGCAGGCCACCCGTCCGCCCGGACATCCGCTTGGTCCGAACGATCCCGCGCCGGTGGCTGCGCGGGAGGCGTCCGGACGCCCCCTGGGGGACTTCCGCGAGATGTGGTGGCGACCCTGCGATGGATTGCGATCGCGACAACAATGGAATTACACGCGTGTCATCCCCGTTCGTCAAGCCGGTATCTGCTAGTGGACCAGGGCTTTCGTCCAGGACATTCGCCCGCATTGGCGCTGGTCAGCGCCCGATATGACCGATTTCCGCTGACGCCGCGCGGGGCTCCCCGGCCAGGGCGTTTCTCGTGCGGTTGACTGGCGCCATGCGCATCACCGCCCTGGCCGGCGGGGTGGGCGGGGCCCGGTTCCTCCGCGGCCTGCGCGATCACCTCGACGCCCCCCATCGGACCCTGCCACCCGGCCCCCACGAGCTCACGGTGATCGGCAATACCGGAGACGACCTCACGCTGTACGGGCTTCGCGTCTGCCCGGATCTCGACACGTTGCTCTACACCTTCGGCGGGGTGGTCCACGAAGAACAGGGCTGGGGGCGTGCCGACGAGCGCGCCACGGTGCAGGGGGAGCTCGCCGAGTACGGCGCTGTCCCCGACTGGTTCACGCTCGGCGACCGGGACCTCGCCGCGCACATCGCCCGCAGCCAGTGGCTGGGCCAGGGCCTGACGCTCTCGGAGGTCACCGCTCGCCTCGCCGGACGCTGGGGCTTGGAGGAGCGAGGGATCCGCCTGCTGCCGATGAGCGACGAGCCGGTGGAGACGCACGTCGTCGTGGACCTCGGCTCCGGCCCCACCGCCATCCATTTCCAGGAGTGGTGGGTGCGCCACCGTGCCGCCCTCCCGGCCGAGCGTTTCGTCGCCGTCGGGCTGGAACGCGCGACGCCGGCGCCCGGCGTCCTGGAGGCGATCGCGCAGGCCGACGTCGTGCTACTCCCCCCGTCGAACCCGGTCGTCTCGATCGGGATCATCCTGCTCGTCCCGGGCGTTCGCGACGCCCTGCGGGCCACCGGCGCTCCCGTCGTCGGGGTCTGCCCGCTCGTCGGCGGCGCGCCGGTGCGCGGCCACGCGGACGCCTGCCTGGCGCCGTTGGGCGTCGAGGCGAGCGCCCGAGGGGTGGGCGGGCTCTACGCCGACCTGCTCGACGCCTGGCTCGTCGACGCGGGCGACCCCCCGGCCGCCGACGAGCCCGCCCCGACCGCACGGTACGTCGTCCGGCGTACCGACCTGCTGATGCGCGACCGAGTCGGCGCCGCGCGGCTCGCGGGCGAGGCCCTCGCGGTCGCGTTGGAGCTCGCTGGACCGTCATCGCCCGGAGCCCCGCCGCGCGCATGACGGGCGCCCATGACAGCACGCATGACGGGCGCGCGCGGCAGCGCACATGACAGGGCTGCGCACCCGGGTGAGGATGGGCAGGTGAGCGGACCTCGCGACCTGATCGTCCGTCCCCTGACCGGCATCCCGGAGATCGCCGCCGGGGACGACGTCGCGGCCCTTCTCGTCGACGCGCTCGACCGGGCCGACGCTCGCCTGGCGGAGGGCGACGTGCTCGTCGTCGCCAGCAAGGTCGTGAGCAAGGCCGCCGGGCTCCGGGCGGACGCCACCGGCCGCGCGGCCCACGTCCTGGCCCAGTCGCGCGGCGTCGTCGCCGAGCGCGTGCGCCCGGGCGAGATCGTGCGCATCACCCGGACGCTCGCCGGTCCCGTGCTGGCCGGCGCCGGCATCGACGCCTCCAACGCCGGCCCTGACGGCGAGGTCCTTCTCCTGCCGACCGACCCCGACGGGGCCGCCCGCCGGCTGCTGCGCGAGCTGCGGGCCGCCGCCGCGGACCGCGGCCTGGGCGCCCCGCACCGTCTCGGCATGGTCCTCAGCGACACGGCGGGTCGGGCCTGGCGGGAGGGGGTGGTCGACTTCGCCCTGGGGGCGGCGGGGGTACCCGCCCTGGACGACCTGCGGGGCACGCGGGACGTCGACGGCCGCTCGCTGACCGTCACACAACGCGCCCTCATCGATGAAATCGCCTGCGCGGCAGACCTCGTCACGGGCAAGTCGGAGGCCATCCCGGCGGCCTTGGTGCGCGGACTGCGCTGGCCCGTCGCGGAGGGTCCGCCGCGAGTCCTCGACGGTGAGCCCGAGGCCGACGCCCCGGCGAACGGCGCGCCGGGGGGCGCGGCGGCGCTGGTCCGCGAGCCCGCCGCGGATTGGTTCGCCCTCGGCTCTCACGAGGCTGTACGGGCGGCGCTCGGCGTGCCGCCCGGGACCCACGAGGCGCTCGACGTGGGCCTGCGGCCCATCACGCCCGACGACCTGCTGGACCGGCTGGGGCGGGCGGTGGCGCTGGCCCGGTTCGACGGGCTGGGGCGGCTGCCCGCCGAACACCCGCGCGCGCACCTCGTCGGCGCGCGGCCCGACCCGGCCGACGCGCGATGCGACCTGCTGCAGTACGGGATCCGCGTGGAGGCCCCCGACGACCTCACGCTCGGGATCGTCCTCGGGCGGCTGCTGCCGGCCCTCGCCGGCGAGGAAATTCCGTCGGCCCTTGCGCGCACCTGGCCGGCGGGACCGGGCTCCCCCGCCAGCGCCCTCGTGGTCTTTCGCGAGGAGGCCGCGACGGTAACGTAGCGCCGTGACCGTCCCTGATCTGCTGCGCACCCTCGCCCGCACCGACTCGGCGTCGCCCCGTCTGACCTGGTACGGAGCCGACGGCGGCCGCGTCGAACTCTCCGGCCGGGTGCTGGAGAACTGGGTCTACAAGTCGGCCAACCTGCTCGTCGAGGAGGCCGACTGCCAGGTCGGCGACACCGTCGCCGTGGACCTGCCCGCCGGGCACTGGCGCGCCACCTACTGGGCGCTCGCGGCGTGGCTGTGCGGGGCCACGGTGCGCCTCGATAGCGGCCAGGACTCTGACGTCCTGGTGACCGCTGACGCGAACCGAGCCGCGGACTCCGCCGCGACGTTGCGGATCCTCGTCGCCCTGCCCGCGCTGGCGCGGTCCTTCCCGGGGCAGGCCCCCGCGGGAGTCGTGGACGAGGCGGCCGAGCTGGCGACCTACGGCGACCACTTCACCGCGCACGCTCCCTGGGCTGGCTCCTCCCTCGCGTTGGTGGCGGCCGACGGCACGACCTGGAACGCCGGGGCACTCTTCGAGCCCGACCCCGCGGTGGGCGCCCGCCGACACGTCGACGCTGCCACCCTGGATGCGGCGACGTGCCTGCGCGCGCAGCTCGCGACCTGGGCGTCCACCGGCTCGGTCGTGGTCACGAGCGGCGGTTCCCTCGACACGCTCGAGCGCACCCTGCTGGCCGAAGGCGTCGACTGGTCGAACTGACCGCCGACAGCTGACGCCCGCTGACCCTGACCGCCGCCCGCCGACCGCTGACCGCCGGGCTCAGCGCACCGACGCCGGGTCGAGCACCGCCCACGTGGCCTGGTCCAGCACCCCGGTGACCGGCAGCCCCTTGCGCTGCTGCCAGGCGCGCACCACAGTCCAGAAGCCGTAGTCGAATCGGCCCGTCGCGGAGCCGACGAGGAGTCGCTGGGCGGCGGCCACCTCGGGCCCGGAGGAGCCGAGCACCATCGTGGCGTGGGTGGTACGGCGTCCCGCGAGCGGTGTCGGGCAGGGCGCGGTGCGCGGGCCGGTGTAGATCGGCGCGTACTCCCCCGCGGCCGGGCGGCAGGGGCCCCGGTCCCAGGCGGTGATCGCCTTCCCGGTCCACCACGAGGTCCGTGCCATCGCGCCGTCCCAGGTGAGCGAGGTGTGGATGTGGTCGGTGTGGGGGTTGGAGCCGGTGTACGGGATCCACCCGTCCTGCGGGGCGTACCCGCCCCAGAACTTCCCGTCCCAGATCAGATACATCACCCCGAGACGCCGCGCGATCTCGCCGTTGTTGGCGGTGATCCAGCCGACGATGGCGTCGCCGACCGCCTTCTGCGCCGGGTCCTTGGCGTTGATCATGAAGTCGACTGCCCGCCCGTCCTTGTGCTCGCTGGTCCCGGCCTCGGTGCACGAGCGCGAAATCCCGACCACGCCGCGCGGGTAGACCGTCTTCAGGAGTTGCCCGAACGCGACCGACCCCGGCTTGTCGGTGGGGTCGCAGCTGGTCTGGCCGGCGTACCCCGCCTGGACGTCGAGGGCGGCCGGCAGCGTGACGGGGGGTCGGACCAGCCCGGTACCCCCGTTCCCGTCGGGGCGGGCACCAGGCACCGGTCGCCGGGAGGAGGCGAGGCGCTCGGCGCGGGCGTCCGCGCTGGCCCGGAAGCCCACCGCCGGCGCGTTCGCGGCGTACGACGCACCGGTGGGGCCCGACGGCGGGCGGGAGCCCTCTGCCGCCGAGGCCGACGCGATCGGGACGAGAGCCACGGGCCCGGCGAGTGCGGCGGCGGCGAGCGCGGAGGCGATCCGGACACGGACGGGCATGCGTTTCCCCTCGGGGACAGGCCGGCCCGGAGCGTGGCGGGGATCGCGTCGGTCGGCGACGACGGGTGGTGGCGGCGACTCCGCCCACCCGGTCCCCATCGACCGCCGGTCCGGCGAGGTGAGCGCGACCACAGCCGCCGACCGATCCGCAGGAGCGCTTCACCCCGGCGGCGCCCGGTAGATTCGACACATGGACAAAGTCGTCGCCAGTGCCGCAGAAGCGGTCAAGGACATCCCGGACGGTGCCTCGCTGGCCGTGGGAGGCTTCGGCCTCTGCGGAATCCCGAGCATCCTGATCCAGGCCCTCCACGAGCAGGGCACCACGGACCTCAGCGTCGTCAGCAACAACTGCGGCGTGGACGACTGGGGGCTCGGCATCCTCCTGGCCGACAAGCGGATCGGTCGGATCCAGGCGTCCTACGTCGGGGAGAACAAGGAGTTCGCGCGCCAGTACCTGGAAGGCGAGCTCGAGGTGGAGCTCACGCCGCAGGGCACCCTCGCGGAGAAGCTGCGCGCCGGTGGAGCGGGGATCGCCGCCTTCTTCACCCGTACGGGGGTGGGCACCCAGGTCGCCGAGGGCGGACTACCGCTCAAGTACGCCTCGGACGGCTCCGTCGAGAAGGCCTCCAACGCCAAGGAGACCCGCGAGTTCGACGTCCACGGCACGACCGAGACCTTCGTGCTGGAGCCGTCCATCACCTGCGACTTCGGCCTGGTCCGGGCCTGGAAGGGCGACCGGCACGGCAACCTCGTCTTCAACAAGTCGGCGCGCAACTTCAACCCGCTCGCGGCGATGGCCGGGCGCATCACGATCGCCGAGGTGGAGCACCTCTACGATCCCGGCGACCTCGACCCCGACGAGATCCATCTCCCGGGCATCTTCGTCCAGCGCGTCGTCCACCTCGACGACGAGCAGAAGCACCTGAAGCGGATCGAGAAGGTCACCGTGACGCCGACGCCGATGTTCGGCCACGACGAGGACGGGAGCAACTGATGGCGCTCACCCGCCAGGAGATGGCCGCCCGCGCGGCGGCCGAGCTGAAGGACGGCGACTACGTCAACCTCGGGATCGGCCTGCCGACCCTCGTGCCCAACTACGTCTCGGAGGACGTGGAGTTGGTGCTGCAGTCCGAGAACGGGATCCTCGGCGTCGGCGCCTACCCGTTCGAGGACGAGGTCGACCCCGACCTGATCAATGCCGGCAAGGAGACGGTGACGGTACGCAAGGGGTCATCGTTCTTTGACTCGGCCACCAGCTTCGGCATGATCCGCGGCGGCAAGGTCGACGCTGCCATCCTCGGCGCCATGCAGGTCAGCGAGGTCGGCGACATCGCGAACTGGATGATCCCCGGCAAGATGGTCAAGGGCATGGGCGGCGCCATGGACCTCGTGCACGGCGCCAAGAAGGTCATCGTGCTCATGGAGCACACGGCCAAGGACGGCACCCACAAGATCCTCAAGGAGTGCGAGCTGCCGCTGACGGGGAAGCGCGTCGTCCAGCGCATCATCACCGACCTCGCGGTCATGGACGTGACCGACTCCGGACTGGTCCTGCGCGAGCTCGCCCCCGGCGTGACCGAGGAGGAGATCCGCGAAAAGACCGGTTGCGACCTGACGGTGGACCTCTCCGCCTGAGCCGCCACCACTCGATCGGCCCCGCTCCCGGACGAGGACGTCCGGGAGCGGGGCCGCCTCGTTTGGGCGAGAAAACCGGTCGGGGTGCAACGGCCGGGGTGAAACGGCGGGGCGCAGTCCCCGGCGGCTCAGCGCACCGGGGTCAGACCCGACCAGCCCGAGGCCAGCCGCCGCGACGCCCAGCCGCCCGCGCCGTCGCCCGAGTAGAGGACCAGGGAGCCGGCGCGGTCGATCGCCAGCAGGTCGGTCAGCCCGTCGCCGTCCACGTCGCCGACGGACCAGACCTGGGCCAGGCCGCCCCATCCGTGGCCCACCTTGCGCTGGCCGGAGAACGAGCCGCGGCCGTTGCCCGAGTACAGGAACAGGTCCCCGCCGCGGTCGATCGCCAGCAGGTCGGGCCGGCCGTCGCCGTCCACGTCTCCGGGCGCGATGAGGGTGACGATCGCGCCCCACCGGGCGCCGATCCGGACCGCGTTCGCCAGCGCGCCGTCGGCGGTCCCCGCCGACATCACGAGCTCCTCGGTGCCGGCGCGCACGGCGAGCACGTCGGGACGACCGTCGCCGTTCCAGTCGCCCGGGGCGACCAGGACCCGAAACGGGCTCCAGCCGCGGCCGATCTGCCGCTGGCTGAGCCAGCTCCCCTTCCCGTCCCCGCCGTAGAACCACAGGGTGCCGTCCGAGCGACGCGCGATCAGGTCTTGGCCGCCCCGACCGTCCATATCGCCTGCGGCCAGGAGATCGACCATGGCGCCCCAGCCGTTGCCGACCTTCTGCCACGAGCCGAAGCCGTTGCCGGTGCCGGCGTAGAGGCGCAGGTCGCCGTTGCCGTCCCGCATCAGCGCGTCGGACTTGCCGTCGCCGTTCCAGTCCACGGTGCGCAGGGCGCTCGTGGGCGCGGCGAACCAGTCGGAACGCAGGCCCAGCTGGGCACGTACCTGCGCCCCGGTGACGGTCGCGCTGCGGGCGTCCCCGTCGAGGCGGACCTGCAGGACGCGGCCTCCGAGGTCACCGTTGCCGGTGCGGGACACGACGACCATGCGACGGAACGTCCCGATCCCGAACGCGTTGTCGAGCGAGCGCACCGGCACGGCCGTGCTCCAGCGGTGCGGGGAGCCGCTCATGACCCCGTCGTACGGGTCCGCCTTCGCCACCTGGTAAGGCAGCGGCCCGGCGGCCGTCCACCCGCCGTTGCTGGCGCTGAACTCCGCGTTGACCAACCCCGAGGAATCCGAAGGTCCGGTGCGCAGAACGACCCCCGCCGTCGAAGCGATCGCCGCGTCCGAGTTCGCGTGCTCCTTCGCGGTCCGAGACCCGCCCGCGGTGGTGAGGGACACCCCGCCGAACACCTGGCAGGAGATCGTGTCGCAGATGTCGAACCAGGAACCGGCGACCCGTTGCCGCTGGCGGTACGCGGCGGCGTAGGTGCGCGCGGCGACCGACTGCGCCGAGAGCGCCTCGCGGTGCCACGAGGCGGGCATCTCGTTGGGCACGACGCTCCGCAGGTAGGACTCCATGCCCGAATGCAGCACGGTGCGCACGCGGCCGCCCACCAGGACGCCGTGCACCTCGCCCCGCAGCTCTTGGCGGGCGCCGCTCGGCAGGAGGAGGGCGACCACCCCGGAGCCGGTGCTGAACGTGACGTCGGGCCCGGCGGCGAACGGCAGCGGGTGAACCTTCCAGGCCCCGGCGGCGTCCTTGAACTGCAGTACCAGCTGGCCCGATCCGGGCACGACCCGCCAGGCCTGGTAGGAGCTGCCCGTCGGAAGCGTCGCCGCGCGCCCCCCGGCGCGCACGGACAGCCCGGCGGCCGGGGCGACCATCGTGTCGCCGTCGTTGTCGGCGGTGATCGACACGCGGATCGTGTCGTCAGCCAGTCGGCTGCGCGTGGTGCCCGGGTAGTAGAAGCTGAGGATCGAGGCGTACGACAGGCCCTTCGTGGCGGCCCCGTAGGCGCCCCACTGGCTCATCCCCCGGCCGTGTCCGAAGCCGTTGCCCGAGAATGTGATCGTCCCCGCCGCGGGGCGGGGCGTGATCTCCTGCGCCTGGGCCGGAGCCGGGAGAGCGAGGGCGAGAAGGGGAGAAAGGCAGGCGCCCAGCAGCCTGCGACGCACACGGGAGCTCATGATGGTTCCTTTCGGCGGGCACCCGCGTCGACTGAGGCGCCTGGACGGAGAGTAGCGTTATGTCAGCGACCATGTCGATGCCCGTGTCGCCCGTCGCCGCGCCGACGATGTCCACCGACTTGTCCGCCACCCTCATTGCGCGGCAGTTGGATTCGCCGCGTTACCCTCGGGTGTCGAGTCCCGTCATCGAAAGGCCGCACCCATGCGAGGCTCCCCCTGGCGAACCAGCCTCACCGCCGCGTGCTCCCTGACCAGCGCTGCCGCGCTCGCGCTGGCCTCCGCCCCCGCGGGGGCCGCCGGCTCCGTCGCCGGGACCTCGCCGGCTCCCCTCGCCCGCGTCGGCACCGCCGACGACGGGGTCCGCGTCATCCCGGACCCCGAGCGCGCCCTGACCGACAGCCGCCGCCCGCGGGGTCCCGCGAGCCAGGGTCGGGGGCTGCCGACGGACGACGACACACGCCGCGCAGCGACGCTGCCGGGCCTGACCGAGCTGCCGGCCGGCGGCGAGTGCCCGGCCGGGACAACCCGACTGTCCACGCAGCTCTCCGAGTCCTTCGAGAAGGGCACCCTCCCCGAGCCGAAAGACACGCAGGGGTGGAGCGTGCTGCGCGGGCAGGCTCGGACCGGCACCTACTCCGCCCGCTCGGTGATCTCGGTGAACGATCAGAGGAGCCACCCGGGTACGCCGCCGTACTGGACGCTGGCGATGCCGTTGGTCAAGGTCCCCGGCGGGCGGACCATCCTGCGCTTCGGGATCAAGGGCACCTACCCCGACGAGACCGCCTTCATCGCGGTGAACGACCAGTCGGGCTGGGCCACCCCGACCCCGTCCTGGGGGACCGTCACCCTGGACGTGACCAGCGCGCTGCAGGCCCGCGACGACGGGTGGCTGGACGTCCGGTTCGCGAACTACCCCGAGAAGCCCGCGACGAACTCCACCATCGACATCGACGACGTCGAGGTCTACACGTGCACCGGGGCCTCCAAGGTCCGCGGCGACTTCGACAGCGACGGGATCGGCGACGTCCTCACCATCGACGGCAACGGCGCGCTGAAGATCTGGCCGGGCGCCGGAGACCTCCGGCTGCGCGCCTCCCGTCAGGTCGGGCACGGTTGGGCGGGCATGACGTGGCTCGGTTCCCCCGGCGACCTCAACGGCGACGGGCGCGCCGACCTGATGGCCCGCGACCGCGACGGCACCCTCTTCGCCTACTGGGGCGACGGCGCGGGGGGCTTCAGCCTCGGCGCCACGCGCATCGGGACCGGCTGGCAGACGATGGCGAGCATCGTCCCGATGGGCGACATCAACGGGGACGGCCTCGTCGACGTGCTCGCCGCCGATAGGACGACCGGCCTCCTGCGCCGCTACTGGTTCACCGCGCCCGGATCGGGCCTCACCGGCGGCACCGTCGTCGGCAGCTCCTTCAACGCGTTCCGCCAGCTGCTGACGATGGGCGACTACAACGGCGATGGCCGCTGGGACGTCGTCGGGATCCTCCCGAACGGCGACATGCGGGTGTACAACACGCTGGCGACCGGGAGCCTGACCGGTCACGGCACTCGCATCGGCACCGGGTGGACCTTCTCCCACGTGTCCTCCCCGGCGAGCTTCAACCGCGACGGATACCCCGACGTGCTCGGGCTCGACGGCTCCGGCCGCCTGTGGACCTACCCGACCCTCGGGCAGGGCCGTTGGGGGGCGCGTGTGCTCACCGGCACGTACTTCAACCAGTTCCGGCTCATCCTCTAGAGGGAGGCGCAAGGGCATGGCCCGTCCCACCCGCACCCGCACCCACCGCGCGCTGGCCGCCGTCGGCGCCGCTCTCCTCGGGGGGTGGGGGGTGGCCCCGGCCCTCGCGGCCGCGCCCGTGCCCGGGGGTACCCAGACGGTGGTGCCGCTCCCCGAGCCCCCGCCCAGCGCGCGCCGCGGCGCCCCGCCCGCCGACCGCCAGGGCGTGGGCGGAGACGCGGCCGCCCGGGCGTGGGCGGAGGACGCCGGGCGTGGCCCTTCCCGGGTGGCGGCCGCGCCGACCACGACACGGGGCCGCGCGGCGGTGCCGGCGATCGACGTGCCGCCCGGGAGCCAGTGCCCGGTCGGGACGGCGCGGACGGGCACGCTGCTGACGCTGGGGTTCGAGGACGGGCTGCCCGCGGGCTCGCACAACCTGGATGGCCGCTGGGCGGTGCACGCGCCGGGGGACGCCGCCGCCGGCACACGCACGCTCACCTCGAGCGTGGCGAGCGGCGGAGCGCCCGCCCACTTCTCCCCCGCCCCGCTCAAAGCGCCGACGGGCCGCACGTACCTGTCCTTCGACGTACGCGGCACCTACAAGGAGAAGGCGGCCATCTTCTACGTGAACGACCGGGCGTGGTCGCTCACGCCGCGGGGCCCCGGCCAGGAGAACGTCTGGTACACCACCGGCGCGCTCGACGTGACCGAGGCGGTCAACGAGTCGCGGAGCAACACGGTGGAGTTGGGCTTCGTGAACGACCCGACGTACGCGTCGATGAGCGGGCAGTCCCGGTTCGAGGTGGACGACGTGCAGCTCTACCAGTGCGCGCCGACCGCCTCGAAGACCACCGGGGACTACAACGGGGACGGCCTGGCCGACGTCGTGGCGGTGGACGACGCCGGACTGCTGTGGCTGTGGCGCGGCACCGGCGGCGGACGGGTGGACCCGGTGCCCGTGCTCGCCGGCACCGGGTGGACGTCGATGGCGTGGATCGCCTCGACCGGCGACCTCGACGGCGACGGCCGCGCCGACCTGATGGCCCGGGACACGGCGGGGACGCTGTGGTACTACCGCGGTGACGGGGTGCGGAGCTTCTCCGGCCGCGCCGCGATCGGCACGGGGTGGCAGAGCATGGTCTCCATCGTGCCGATGCCCGACATGACCGGCGACGGGGTCCCGGAGCTGCTCGGGCTGACGACGTCCGGCGACCTCTACCGCTACACCCTGCGCCCCGGACCCCGCATCACCGACAAGACGCTGATCGGGGTCCAGTTCCACGATTTCGCGCAGCTCCTGTCGACCGGGGACTACACCGGCGACGGCACGCCCGACGTGCTCGCGATCAAGCGCGCCGACCACACCATGTGGGGGTACTGGACCCGCCCGGGCGGTACCCTTCAGCCGCGGGGCACGCTCCTGGGCACCGGCTGGACCATGAAGCACGTGTCCAGCCCGGGAGACTTCGACGGCAACGGCTTCCGGGACGTCATCGCGCGCAACCAGTCCGACACCCTCGTGACGTACTTCGTCGCCGCCGGGCGCTGGGCCGGCACACAGGTGACCGCCACCGGCTGGCGCTACCGGCTCACGGGCTGAGGGGTCGGCGCGAACGACGAAGGGGAACGGCGATGATCCGCGGGCTGCTCGCCCTGGTGTTGTGTCAGCTCGCGGGGGACTTCGTCGCCCATGCCCTGGCCCTGCCGGTCCCGGGGCCGGTCCTCGGGATGGCGCTGCTGCTGGCGGTCCTGTTGGTCCGGGCCGGCGGGCGGCGCCGGACGGCGACCCGCCCCGCGGACGCGACGTCGGCCTCGTCCCGGCCCGCGGAGGCGACGCGGTCCGCGCCGCTCGCGCCGGCCGCCCCCGCGGGCGTGCCCTCCGGGATCGGCGCGGCAGCCGACGGGCTGATCCGGCACCTGCAGCTCATCTTCGTCCCCGCGGGCGCTGGCATCGTCCTCTACCTGCCCGAGCTCGCCCGGTCCTGGAGTTCGGTCGTGGGCGGGATCGTCCTCGGCTGGCTTGCGACGCTGCTCGCCAGCGCGGGCGGCGCGGCGGCCGTGCTGCGCTGGCAGGCCCGTCGGTCACGGCGCGACGGCCCCGGTGGCGTCGGCGCCGCGGGCAGCGCGGCATGACACTGCACCTCGGCGCGGCGTGGGCCGCCCTGGTCGCCTCTCCCCTGTTCGGGATCGCCCTCACACTGGGCGCGTACGAGGTCGGGCGGTTCGCCTTCCGGCGAGGCCGCGGCCACCCGCTGCTCAACCCGGTCCTCGTCGCCATCGTGATCGTCGCGGGGGTGCTGCTGCTCACGGGGGTGGCCTACGAGCAGTACTGGCGTGGCGCGTCCTCCATCGCCCTGCTCCTCGGCCCGGCCACGGTCGCGTTGGCCGTGCCGCTCTTCCGCCAGTTCGACCGGGTCCGCGAGGCGGCTTGGCCGATCCTGACCAGCGTCGTGCTCGGGGCGCTGACCGGAGTCGTCTCCGGCGTGGGGATCACCACGGTGCTCGGCGGCAGCGACGAACTGGCCCGGTCGATGGCGCCCAAATCGGCGACCACGCCGGTCGCGATCGCCCTGGCCGAGCAGATCGGCGGCGCCCCGGCGCTCACCGCCGTCCTCACGATCTTCACCGGCGTGTTCGGCGCCGTCGTGGGCCCGGCTGTGCTCACCGCGGTCCGGGTCCGCGACGCCCGCGTGCGGGGGCTGGCCCTCGGCGCCAGCGCGCACGGCATCGGCACGTCGAGCGCCTTCGGGGAGAGTCAGTTGGCCGGGAGCTTCGCCGGGCTGGCGATGGCGCTCACCGCGTTCGCGACCGCCCTCGTCCTGCCGCTGCTGGCCCCGGTCCTCGCGATGCTGCTCCGCGGCTGAGGGTCTCAGGGGCCCTGCAGCCGGGCGACCAGCTCGGGGCGCACGACCTTGCCCAGCAGGTTCGTGGGAATCTCGTCCACGATCAGGAACCGGCGGGGCACCTTGTAGGCGGCGAGATGCTGCTTGGCCCAGGCGCGCAGCTCCTGCGTCGGGGGCAGCTCCCCCTCGGGGACCACCGCCGCCACGACCTCCTCGCCGTGCTCCGGCGAGGCCAGTCCCACGACCGCGACGTCGGCGATCCGCGGGTGGCGGCGCAGCACCTCCTCGACCTCGACCGGCGACACGTTGAACCCCCCGGTCACGATGATGTCCTTCAGCCGCCCCGTGAGTCGGATGAAACCGTCCTCGACGACGGCCAAGTCCCCGGTCCGGAAGTACCCGTCCACGAACGCCGCAGCGGTCTCCTCGGGACGTTCCAGGTAGCCGGCGAACACCTGCGGGCCGCGGACCGTCAGCTCCCCTTCGTCGCCGGGCGCCACCTCGCGCGCGGGCTCGTCCGGGTCGACCAGGCGCACGTGCGTGTCCGGGAACGGGATCCCGATCGCGCCCGGGCGCCGCGACCCGTCGAACGGGTTCCCCACGATCACCGGCGAGGTCTCCGTGAGCCCGTACCCCTCGATCAGCTGCCCCCCGGTCGCGGCCTCCCAGTCGCGCACGAACTCCGCAGGCAGCGACATGGCGCCCGACAGCGCGGAGTGCAGGCTGCGCAGCGAGACCCCGTCCTCGTGCGCCCGCTCCAGCAGCGCCCGCAGCAGCGGCGGCACGCCGACCGCGAAGGTGACCTGTCGGCGGCGCACCGCGTCGACCATCAGCCGGGCCTCCGGCGCCGGGACCATGCAGAGGGTGGCCCCCAGGGTGATCCCGAGGAGCACGCCGACGGTGAGACCGAACGCGTGGAACATCGGCAGCGGCGCGAGGAATACCTCGGACCCGGGCTTCAGCCCCGTCCAGGCCACGCCCTGGGTGCAGTTGGCCATGAGGTTCGCGTGGGTGAGGGGCACGCCCTTGGGGCGCCCGGTAGTGCCCGAGGTGTAGAGGATCACGGCGACGTCGCCCGGGACGACGTCGCCGTGGGCCGGCGCCCGCTCGCCCCGGCCGAGCAACCGCCGCCAGGGCAGGACACCCTCGGGCAGCGATCCGGCCGTGAGCCGCGCCCGGGTGGCTCGAGCCGCGGCCACGGGCAGGCGCAGGGCCAGCTGCGAGCGCAGCGGCAGCGAGCGCGTGATGTCGACGCCGATCACGCGGCGCAGCGGGGTCCGCTTGGTCAACGGCGCCACCGCCGCGAGGGCCTGGTCCCAGACGACCGCCACCCGCGCCTCGTGGTCGAGGAACAGCGGCTCCAGCTCGTCGGTGGGATAGAGCGGGTTGTGCTGCACCACCTGGGCGCCGATGGTCAGCGCGGCGAGGGTGACGACGAGGTTCTCCGGGCAGGTGGGCAGCAGGACCGCCACCCGGTCGCCCGGCCGGACGCCGAGCCCGGCCAGTCCGGCCGCGGCGGCGTTCACCTGGGCGGCGATGTCCCGGTACGAGTGTTCCCGGCCGAGGAAATGCGTACAGGCGCGGTCCGGCCACGCGCGCACCGCACGCTCAAACGACTCGACAACCGTGATGTCGGGGTAGTCGACGTGCCGCGGCGGAGGACCGTGCCGGGCCGGTGCGCCCCCGCCCGCCGCAGTGTCACCCGATGCGCGCTCCTCCGCCATGACCCGTTCCTCCCCCAGATCCGCGTTCCCCCGGCCGCTGCGGTACCGGTGAACGACCACGGCCCGGCGACCTTGTCAGGCCGGTCCCCTACTTGAGGGTAACCCGCAGGGTTCGGCCCTCGCGAGCCTTCAGGGGGTGAGGTCGACGGTGCGGCCCTCGCGCGCGGACGTAAGCACCGCCGCCGCGACCCGCACGGTCGAAAGACCCTGCTCCAGCGTCACGATGTCGGCCGCGCCCGGGACCGCCTCGCCGCCGAGCCGGGCGCGGACCGCGTCCCGGAACGCCTCGTGCTCCAGCAGCAGGGGCTCCTTCTTGGGGATCCCGTACCGGATCATGTCCCCCTCGGAGACGCCGCGGAAGTGCGCGAGGTCGGCCCAGGTGTTCTGCGTGACGCCGTTGGCGTGGAACGTGAGGTCGGCGGTGAGCGTGTCGGCCACGAACGCGCCGCGCTCCCCCGTGATCACCGTGACCCGCTCCTTGAAGGGCGTCAGCCAGTTCACCAGGTGGCTGGTCACCGTGCCGTCCGCCAGGCGGCCGGTCACGGCCACGAGGTCCTCGTGCGCGCGCCCCGAGCGGTACGTCGTCTGGGCGCACACGGCGGCGAACTCCCGCTGCGTCACCCAGGCGGTCAGGTCGATGTCGTGGGTGGCGAGGTCCATCACCACGCCCACGTCGGAGATCCGGGCGGGGAAGGGCCCCTGCCGCCGCGTGACCACCTGGTAGACCTCTCCCAGGTCGCCGGCCTCGAGGCGCCGGCGGGCCTGCTGCAGCGCGGGGTTGAACCGCTCGATGTGCCCGACCGCCCCGACCAACCCGGCGTGGTCGAACGCCGTCGCGATCCGCGTGGCCGACGCGATGTCCGGGGCCAGCGGCTTCTCGATCATCGCGTGCACGCCCGCGTCGGCGAGCCGCAACGCGATCTCCTCGTGGAAGGCCGTGGGGACCGCCACCATCACGTAGTCGAGGCGGTGCGACAGCAGCTCCTCGACGTCCGCCACGAGCGGGCGGCCCTTGGCCACGCCGTGCGGGTCCCCCGCGGCGTCCGCGACCGCCACCAGCTCGACCCCCTCCAGGCCGGCCAGGACCCGGCCGTGGTGGCGTCCCATCATCCCCAGGCCGATCAGGCCGGCGCGCAGCGCCGCCATCAGGCACCCGCCCCGGCGAGGGCGTTGACCGCCTCGACGATCCGCTCGAGGTCGCCCCCGGAGAGGCTCGGGTGCACCGGCAGCGACAGGCACTCCGCGGCGGCCTTCTCCGTCTCCGGCAGGTCGACGGCGACCTGGAACGGCGTCAGCCGGTGGTTCGGTACCGGATAGAACATGCCCGATCCGATCGCGTACTCCTCCCGCAGCGCGGCGGCCAGGCCGTCGCGGTCCTGCGGGACGCGGACCGTGTACTGGTGGTAGACGTGCGTGGCGCCCGGAGCCACCGGCGGCGTCACGACGCCCCGCAGGTGCTCGGACAGGAACGCGGCGTTGGCCTGGCGCGCGGCGGTCCACGCGGCCACCTTGGTCAGCTGCACGCGCCCGATCGCCGCGTGGATGTCGGTCATCCGGCAGTTAAAGCCGACGACCTCGTTGTGGTACTGCTTCTCCATCCCCTGGTTGCGGTAGAGGCGCACCATCCGCGCCACCTGTTCGTTCGCGCACGACACCATGCCCCCCTCGCCGGAGGTCATGTTCTTGGTCGGGTAGAGGGAGAACATCGCGAAGGTCCCGAACGCGCCGACGGGCCTCCCCTGCCAGGTGGCGCCGTGCGCCTGCGCCGCGTCCTCGAAGAGGCGCAGCCCCCGCGCCGCGGCCAGCTCGCCCAGCGCGGTCATGTCCGCCGGGTGCCCGTACAGGTGGACCGGCATGACGCCGACCGTGCGCTCCGTGATCGCGGCCTCGACGGCGCCGGTCGACAGGCAGAACGAGTCCGGGTCGATGTCGGCGAAGACCGGCGTGGCCCCGGTCAACGCCACCGAGTTGGCGGTGGCGGCGAACGTGAACGACGGGACGATCACCTCGTCGCCGGGCCCCACCCCGGCCGCGAGCAGCCCCAGGTGCAGGCCCGAGGTCCCCGAGTTGACTGCCACGCAAGGGCGCCCGAGACCGAAGTGGGCGTCGAACTCCTCCTCGAACGCCTTCACTTCCGGCCCTTGCGCCAGCATCCCGCTGCGCAGCACCGCGTCGACGGCTGCGCGCTCCTCCTCCCCGATGATCGGCTTGGCGGGGGGGATGAAGTCGTTCATGACGGGGAGCCACTTCCTTCGACACGCGGGGGGTGGGCGGGCCTCACGATGCTACCGAAAGCCGTTGGGGCACCTTCGGACCGTACGAGCGTGCGGCGAGCCGTGGCCGGCTCAGGCCCGGCCGCGGCCGACGACCAGGAAGTCGACGCCCTCGAAGCGGCTCGGGTCGAGCGCTGCTCGCCCGTCCACCACGACCTTCACGCCCGGCAGATCCTGGGCGCCCCAGTCCGCGTACTCCGGGTGGTCCGCCTGCAGGACGGCCACGTCCACGCCCTGGCCCGCCTCGTACGGGGTGAACCCGAGATCGACGAGTTCCGCTGGGGTGTAGAGGGGGTCGTGGACGAACACCTGGGCTCCGGCCGCCTGGAGCGCGGCCACGGTCGGGAAGACCCCGGAGAAGGCGGCCTCCTTCACCCCGCCTCGGTAGGCGGCGCCGAGGACGAGGGCGCGGGCCCCGACGAGCGATCCCAGTGCCGCTTCCGCGAGGCCCACGGTGTACGAGGGCATCTCGGCATTCGCCTCGCGGGCCGCGCGGACCACGCTCGCGTCCGGGTCGGTGTGCAGGTACAGCCGCGGGTAGATCGGGATGCAATGCCCGCCGACCGCGATCCCCGGCCGGTGGATGTGGCTGTAGGGCTGGGAGTTGCTCGCCTCGATGACCTGGTAGATGTCGATCCCGCGGCTGGCCGCGAACCGGCCGAACTGGTTGGCCAGCCCGATGTTCACGTCCCGGTAGGTGGTCTCGGCGAGCTTGGCCATCTCGGCGGCCTCCGCCGTGCCGAGGTCCCACACGCCGTTGCCGCGGGGCAGGTCCGGCCGCTCGTCGAAGTCCAGGACGGCCTCGTAGAAGGCCCGCGCGGCCGCGGCGCCCGCGGGGTTCAGCGCGCCGATCAGCTTCGGGTACTTGCGCAGGTCGGCGAAGACTCGGCCGGTGAGCACACGCTCCGGGGAGAACACCACGTGGAAGTCCTGGCCCTCCACGAGCCCGCTGGTCGATTCCAGCAGGGGCTTCCAGCGCTCCCGGGTCGTCCCCACCGGCAGCGTCGTCTCGTAGGCCACCAGGGTCCCGGGCCGCAGCCCGCGGCCGATGTCCGCCGTGGCGGATTCCATCGCGCGGAAGTCGGGCACCCCGTCGGCGTCGACGAACAGGGGCACCACCACGACGACCGCGTCGCTACGCGACACCGCGGCGGCGGTATCGGTGTCGGCCCGCAGCCGCCCGTCGGCCACCACCTGCGCCAGGTACTCCTCCAGGTGGGCTTCGTTCGGGAAGGGCGCCGTGCCGTCGTTGACCAGCTGCACCGTGGCGGGCTGGACGTCGGCGCCGTGGACCTCGTGGCCCTTCCTGGCGAACTGCACCGCCAGTGGGAGGCCGATCTTCCCCAACCCGACGACGGTGATCTTCACGTGCGGTCCTCGCTTCATCGATGGCGGGAGTCGTTCATGGCGACGGCGGTCCGATCTTATGCGCCCTGGTGAGGCGCGCCGGGATTCGCCCCCGAGTGTCGAGCGACGCCGACCCGTCTAGGCGCCCGGCCGCCACGAACCGTCGGGGAGGTAGCGGTCCAGAACCCGCTCCAGGGCCTCGACGGCGCGGGGGTCGTACTCGTACCCCAGCCCGAGATAGATCCGTTCCACGGCGGCGCGCGCCCCGCCGGCCTCCTCGAGGCGGCCACCGTAGTCGTCGAAGGCGTTCGCCACCTTGATGATCCGGGCGCCCAGCGGGACCTCCGTGGCCCCTTCCATCACCCGGTGATAGGGCACGGATTGGCGGGCGATGAGGCCGGCGATCGGCTCGGGCGGGGCGGCGTCGCGGACGAGCTGCGCACCGATGTCCGCGATGCGCTGCTGGTCCGCGGGCGCGGCCTGTACGGTCGCGCCCCGCGGCAAGGGGCGACGCAGCGCGAGCTGGCCGATGTCGTGGATCAGCGCGGCGGTCGCGAGCACCTCGATCTCGCGTTCGGGTTGGCGCAGCTCGCGCGCGATCAGCCGCGAGGTCTCGGAGACCCGGTCGCCGTGCCCGCGCGCCACGTAGCCGACCACCTCGGGCATGGTGGCCAACGCGTGCAGCGACTGCCGATAGGTGTCCCGGACGTGCACGAAGCGGTAGAGGGCGAACTGGGTCAGCCCGAGGAACATGAGCACCAGAGGAATGGCCACCAGGCCGAGTACGGACACCGTCAGGGCGACCACGACGGCGGTCGACACCTCGGCGGCGCCCAGGAGGAACCCGCCGCGGACCTCGTCTCCGGCCGCCTGCCGCCAGTTGGTGTGCTCGCTCGCCGAACGCCGCGCCGACCGCAGCGGGGCCTCGACGAACGCGGTCGCCGCGAAGGTCGCGATCAGCGTGAGGGCGAGGACCCACCCGGACCAGTGCCGGCTGGCGACCTCGATCGTGGCCCCTCCCGCGAGGGGGACCTCACGGATGAGCACGGCCGCGAGCGCCACGCTGAAAAGGCGAACGGCGCCGTCCAGCATCAGCTCCGGGTCCTCCAGGTCCGAGCCGCGCCGGAAGAGACCGCCGATCAACTGACCCGTGGCCTGGGTCAGGACGATCTCCGTGCTGGAGCACGTCACCCACACATCGCCGGGGAGCTGGGTGGTGGCGGCCAGGGCGAGGCCACCCGCCGTCGACATCGGCGCGGTGGGCAGCCGGCCGGGCATCTGCACCCGGAAGAGCTCCCCCACGGTGATGACGGCGCCGAACGTGATCAGCACGGGCAGGGCGCCGCTGTTCACGCCGCGGAATCCCTCCCCGGGGGTGAGCACCGCGAGGACGACCGTGATCCCGATGAAGGCGACGATCGCGAGGGTCGCGCGGCGGGGGCTCATCGGCTGGCCCGGTCGGCGTCCACGACCTCTTCGGCGACGACCTCCGACATGGTCGGCAGGGCGTGGTGATCCCACAGCCAGGAGCCCTCGGAGACCGGGTCGTCCTGCGGCGCCCACTGCACGTCCTGGAGGTGAGCGCGCAGCGCGGCCACGGCGCGGGGATCGAGGTGCCCGTTGTCCACGGCCGCGGAGAGCTCGTCCAGGGCTTCCGCAACGCCCAGGGCCGCCACGTCGCCGCGCGTGGTGGTCAACGCGTCGAAGGCGTCGGCCACGGCCAGGACCCGCGCGGTGAGCGGGATCGCCTCCCCCGCCAGGCCGTCCGGGTAACCGCGACCGTCCATCCGCTCGTGGTGGCTGCGGACCGTTGCCGCCGCGTCCTCCAGGAACGCCACCCCCTGCATGACCTCCGCGGCGAGCAGGGGATGCGGCAGGAGGGCGCGGATGTTGGTGGCGGAGGCCAGGCCCATGCGCGCCTGGTCGGTCTCACGGAGCACGCCCTTCATCCCGACGTCGTGCAGCGCTGCGGCGTACTCCAGCAGCCGTCGGTCGGTCTCGTGCAACCCCAGCTCGGCGGCGATGCCCTGACTCAGGCGGTCGACGCGGGCCGCGTGCGCCGCCAGGGAGCCCTCGGGTCCGTCACCGGCCCGCGCGAAGAGCGACAGGATCCGGGCGTGCGCCCGCATCTCGTCGCCGTACAGGGTGTACACGAACCGGGCGATCGCAAGCGGCACCGCGATGAGGATCACCGCGACCGGCCCCGCGTCCGCCGGCACCCACAGCACCACGAAGACGAACGCGATCACCGCGTACGCCAGGTAGAGGGGCAGCAGTTCTCGGATGGCCCCCATCAGGACGGCCCGCGGGTTCCCGCCGCTGATCGCGATCATGCCCGTGAGGATCGCGGCGTTCGCGCAGGTCATGACGAGGTCCGCCGCCACCAGGGGCAGGCCGACCCGCAGCAGCAGCGCGGACGGCGCGAGATCTGCGACGACCGGGACCAGCCCGCCCGCAGCGACATAGGTGAGGCCGCCCAGCAGCGCGGTGACGCCGCTCATGGCCCCGTTGAACACGGGGACGATCGACAGGCCGTACTTGCGGTCCGCGACGGCCCAGAGCAGCCCGAGGATGCCCGCCATCAGCGGTCCGAACAGTGGAACGCTCGCCAGGAGCACCACCAGCAAGAACGAAGCGCCAGCGCGGCTCACGGCCAGCCCCTGCACCCGCACGCTGACGACCGCCATCACGGCGATGACGGCGACGGGGATCAGGTCGAAGTGACCCGGAGGCGGGGAGTACTTGGCCGCCACGATGGCGAGACCGGCCCACACCACGGCGAGGGCCCCTGTGTACAAGCGCGGCCCCCACCGGCTACGTGGGGACCCGCCGACGGCTCGGTCCGGCACGCGCATCAGAATACGCCGAGCAGACCGCGGGCTGCGTGCCCGCACCGCGCGGGGCGCGGCGAACTGCCAGCTGTCAGGCAGAAATTGGCTGCCAGCTCCAGATCCGACGAGCAGTAGAGGTAGGCATCTTGGTCTCCTGTTCAACTGTCCCGTGGCTCTCGGGACGGTGGGGGGTTATTGAGGGGGTGGGGCCCGGCTCGGATCAGCGAGGTGGGGCCCCGTTGACGCGACGCCTATGGTCGGTGCCGCGGCGTCCAGGGGATGACTATCACCCAAACCAATCGTGGCATTTCGTCCCGTAGATCGCACGCTTCTTGACCCGTGACGACGATTACTAGACGAAAGTTTGGTCCTGCGCGGCCAAGATGCTGACCTGCGTCATACGAAAGTCGAGATCTGATGTCTCGCAACGCTTTTCGTCTCGTGTCTCGCGGCGGTCAGCATCCTACCCCGGACGCGCCGGCGACGTCCGGGCGCGGATCGGTGACGTCCGGGCGCGGGTCGCGGTGGGCCTACGCGGGGGCCCATCGACCGCTGTGCGAGACTGGCCCTTCGATATCCGCC